>JBKEAM010000034.1:0-34593 GCA_047972265.1 Oscillospiraceae bacterium
CTTCATCGTAACGCGGTGGAGCTACACCTTTTCTTGATTTGTTTGACATGCTTTTTGGCCTCCTTCTTTCAGTATACACGATTGATGGCGTGTCTTCCATTTCGAGAAGGGCTCAAACCGCTTGCGCATAGCTCAACGCAATCACTCCTCTGCTGTACAGCATCTTTAGTATATCATGCGTACTGTATCTGTCTGTTCCATCCTTGCTTTCTTTTGCTTTTCAAGTTTAAATCAGAGACACGCTGCATTTGTTTCCCGCAAAACAAAAAAGCAAAGAGCCTTTTTGTAAGCGCTCTTTGCTTTTAACTTTATATTAAAACTCAGCTTTCTTTCTTTTCACCAATTGATAAAAAGAGGTTTAACACAATACCTGCCAAAGCAGCAGTTGCAATTGCAGGCAGCTCAAGCCCAAAAATCGGGATCATCCCCGAATCGCCAAACCCGTAATGTCCGCCAAGGCCAACCACCAAAATAATGGCAATTACAGCAAGGTTTTTAGCATTAAACAGGTCTACATTTTTGTTAACCATAATAGCAATGCCCTGCGCTGCTATTACGCCAAACAAAAAGATACATGCGCCGTTTATTACCACCCCGGGTATGGTATTAATTGCAGCCGAAAGCGGTGTAAAAAATGAGAGCAGGATAGAAAGAATAGCAGCCCCACCCAACATTTTTACAGAAAAGTTTTTGGTAATGGCCATGGTAGAAATGTTTTCTCCGTAGTTTGTACCGGCAGGGCCGCCAAACGCAGAAGAAACAATATCGCCTATACCATCACCCACAAGGTTAAGCCCTAGTTTATCGGCAATTTTATACTCGCCTTTTCCCTTCTTTTTAGAAAGGTCATTTACATACAAATCCAACTGAAAAAGATGTGCAGTCGATTCTGGTATGGTTGCAATTGCAATGGGCATAATTGCAAGCACTGCCTTTAAGTTGGGTGTTGGCAGTGTAAAGTGGGGCAACGAAACAACGCCCCCATCTATAATGGTCTTCCACTGCTCCGGCCCTACCAATCCTAACGGGATACATGCTATATACCCCACCAGTATGCCAAACAAAATGGGCAACTGCCCCCATACTCCTTTTAAATAAACCGAAAACAGCACTGTTGCAAACAGAGTTATCAGCGCTGCAATCCATCCGTTTGTGCTTGCAGTGCCGGTAGCAGCGTCAAAGTCCGCTGCACTCTTCATCGCAGTACCGGCCAAAGAAATACCAATTACCAGTGCAATAGAGCCGGTAACGCTGGGCGGCAGCACTCTTTCTATCTTTTTCATGCCAAACCGGCTTACGATAAGCCCCGCCACAATAGAAACAAGACCTGAGCAAATAATGCCAAACTGTGCCTGGCTAATCAGTGCATCCGGCGCCAGTTCTCCGTATGCAACGCCGCCCGTTACACCGGCAATGGCCGCAATGTAAGAAAAGCTGGAACCATAGTATAACGGTATTTTTCCTTTGGTAATAAGCAAAAAGCAAATCGTTGCAAGACCGCTTGCAAAGATGGTGGTAGAAACATGAAAACCTGTTAACAGCGCCACTGTAACAGTTGCGGGAAACATTACCAATACCTGTTGAAAGGCAAAAAGAATTAGTTTCCCCGGCGAGGGTGTTTCATCGGGCAGATAACCAAGTACCGCAGCAGACTTTGGCTTACTTGTCAAGTGCATCCTCTCCCATCATTAAATTGTATCAACCAAGTGCGTCCCCTTTTTGGGCTATAGAGAGTTTACAGGCATACAGCCCTCCTGTCAAGAAACAATTTTTTACGTTTCAAAACCCTGCCTAAAACCTCAACTTTTGTTTACATTATAAGCAAAAGCTATTATCCATCAATATTTTTTCCTTCCATTTATAAACAACAGTAAACCGCATTTTTACAAATCACTTCTATTTTTTCTTGTAAGCCCATATTTAAAAAATAATTTTCGCAAATATCTTTCAATAGGCTATTTGTATAAATAGACTCCTAAAAATGACAACAACTTTGTATGTTTCCCCATTAACCGTACTTATTGCAAACCTTGACTCTGATCATCTTTTTTTCTACCTGAAATTTCAAAAATAAAAACTTGTTTATTTTGCTCTACTTCTCTTTTTTAAAAATCCGCCGTCAGATAAGACCAACCCAAGCAGGGTAAGCAGCGTACCGAGCGCCGTTTGCCAGGTAAACCTCTCATCCAATAAAATCACGCCCATTATCACCGTTATCAGGGGGATAAGATAGATGTAAATACTGGTTTTTACCGCCCCCAAGTATTTTACAGATAAATTCCAGGTAACAAAGCAAAGCGCACCTGCACATAAACCCAAAAATAAAAAGTTTACTAAATTTACCGGCATCACCAAATTCTTAACCGTCGGATTAAAGTCCATTAAAAACAAAGCCGGAATCATAAAAATAATTCCATATAAAAAAGTGCGTCTCGTTACTTGGATGGTATTAAACCCAAAAGAACCAATCTTTTTAATAATAACCGAATATACACCCCAGCAAATCGCCGCAATTAGTACCAGTAAATCTCCCATAGGGTTTAGGTTTAGGTTGGCCGCCCCATTTAAGCTTATTAACAAAATACCGCCCATAGCGGCAATAAAACCCACAAAAAATGTAGCTTTCAATTTTTCTTTATAAAAAATACGCATCAGCAACATGGTAAACATAGGCGCAGCAGCGGCAATTACAGCGGCATTAGATGCCTGCGTGTAGGTAAGCGCTATATTTTCCATCAAATAATACAGGGTAATCCCGCTAAGGCCGGCGCCCGCAAACAGCAGTTCCTGTTTCCAGGTTGTACCTTTCATAAAAGGTGGATGCGCAACAAACAAAGCGACAAAAGCGATTATAAAACGGATAAATAAAATTTCTACCGGGGTAAAAGAGCGTAACAATACCTTGGTAGAAATAAAAGTGGCACCCCATACAACAACCGTAAACACCGCCAAAAAATGCCCTTGTACCTGTCGCTTCTCCATTTTCCCTCTCCCTTTGCAAGATAACGCCTATCATATCATATTTTGCAAAGCCGAGACAATAATCTATATCTGCTGTTGTATGTTTTGTTTATTTGTTGCTTTTTTAAAAAGGAGCAAATAAACTGCAATACAAAATTATTGTTGCTCTATAATCCTAACAACTGTAACAGTCTGTACTTCTGTTTCGGCATCCAAATCTCCCGTATAGTATATAGTTACCGTCTCTCCTATCAGCAGGCCATCGGCTGCTTCTACGCTGGCATCTTCTGTGCCAAAACTAAACACTTTATCGCCCTCAATGCCAATTGTAATTGTATTCATGGTGGCATCTGTAATTTTGCCTGTTAATGTAGCCTCATCGGTTATGCGTACCGCCTCTGCCGTTTGGTTTTGCGCATCTTGCAGGGTACCTGTATAGTAAATGGTTACATTTTCCCCTATCAATAGGCCGTTTTCCACTTCTACGCTGGCATTTTCTTTTGTAAAACTATAGGTGCCTCCCGCTATTGTTTTAATTGTAATGGTGTTCATGGTAGCATCCTCAATTGCGCCACCTATAGCGCGCTCTCCATCCAATGCATTGCTCCCATCCCCTGCCAAAGAAGATGCACCCGAAGACGCTGCCGAAACAGAAGAACTTTCACTGCCACTTTTCACCAAAGAAGATACCGCCCCGGCGCCGCATCCGGCCAATATAACAAGTGCTGCCAATAAAGCTACTAGCAATATTTTTTTCATTATAAAAACACCTCACAAAATATTTTCACTATTATACGTTTATTTACAGGATAATACAAAGGATTGAGCAAATATCTTTCTTTTTAAGCAGGCGTTTAAATTTTACATCCCAATTGTTTGATTATATATTCACTTCATTGTATAATTATAAAATTATTATTCTGTTTTAGTGGGATTTTGGTTCAAATGATTGAATAATTATTCTATGGTTTTGAAGAAGGAGAGATTATCATGCCCGAAAGCAGCCTGCAAAATGAAAATGAAAAAAAATCTTTGCTTTCTACAGGAATCCGCTCGTTTGCCACTGCATTTATTATTCTTTTTTTACTTATGGTTGCGGCCTATGCCCTTACCTTTATTTTGCCTGCCGGAGAATACCAGCGCGAAGTTGTAAACGGGCAAACAATGGTACTACCCGACACCTACCAAGCGGTAGAGGGTGGCCTCCCTTTTTGGCAGTGGCTGCTTTCTCCTTTTTTAACACTTGGCGATACAGGCGGCTTTACCATGGTTGCCATTATCATATTTTTACTGGTTATTTCGGGCACTTTTGGTGCGCTAGAAAACAGCGGCCTACTGGAATATATGCTGCGTAAGGTTGCCCATACTTTTGCCAACAAACGCAAACTTCTTTTATTCTTAATCCCGTTATTATTTATGCTTATGGGCTCTTTTATCGGCTCTTTCGAAGAATGCATCCCCATGGTGCCCATTGTAGTATCTCTTTCATACGCTCTGGGATGGGATGCCCTTATGGGGCTGGGCATGAGCCTTTTAGCCGTTGGGTTTGGTTTTTCTACCGGAGTACTTAACCCCTTTACAGTGGGCATTGCCCAGCAGATAGCTGGCTTACCCATGTTTTCTGGCATTGGCATGCGCCTTATCTCTTTTGCAATTATATATGCCCTACTTATGCTTTTTCTTACCTCGTATGCCAAAAAGATAGAAAAAAATCCTGCCGCCTCCCTTGTGTATGGCAGCGACTCTTATTTAAGAGAAAGCAAAAAAGAAAAATTTGAGCCAAACGCAAAAAAAGACAAAGCCCTGCTTTGGTTTACCATTATTTTGCTTACCGGCATTGCGGTTATTCTTTCTTCTGGCCTTATAAGCGCATTGGCAGATTTGGTACTGCCCATAACAGCGCTTATGTTTTTACTTATTGGCCTTGTTTGTGTACCCTTATCCGGGATAGCCTTTAAACAATACGGCAAATGGTTTTTTAGTGGCTTAACCGCCCTAGCCCCTGCGGCACTTCTTATTCTAATGGCAGGCTCTATCCGCTATACTTTGGCACATGGCCATATAATGGATACCATTTTGCACGGCGCGGTACAATTTATAGAGGGAAAGCCCCAGTTTTTAGCCATTATTGTTATTTATGCTTTGGTGCTTTTGTTAGAGTTTGCCATCTCTTCCGGCTCTGCAAAAGCGTTTTTGGTAATGCCCCTTATTGTACCTGTTATTGATATGGTGGGCATATCCCGCCAACTATCGGTACTTGCATTTGCCTACGGGGATGGTTTTTCAAATATTTTTTACCCCACAAACCCCGCCTTGTTGGTTTGTCTGGGCATTACCGGCATAAGTTTTGGCAAATGGTTTAAGTGGACTTGGAAAATACAGCTTGTAATACTGCTTTCTACCTGCTTACTACTTTTGGCGGGTTTGTGGCTGGGATACTAAATACCGTCACTTATCCACATATGCATCCGCTAAAATCATCACTGTAAATCGGGTACTGTTCTTGCATATTTATTGCCCTTTGCAAATACCAGAGTATGTCTTTACCGCAGCTTTGCGTTTACCATATTTAAAATCATAAATTAGTACAAAAAGTTATCTCAAATATAAAAGAAGGGACCTTTGTAAAAAAATGAATATCTTAGTATGGATATTATGTGCACTGGTGTGCGCTTTGCTTGCTGTTATAGCCGTGGTTATTATCCGCACCTTCACTTTTAAGCCCCCCATTGTAAGTAAAGACGCCATGGCTTTTACACCCCCACCGCTGCCCCCAAAAGCAGCTGAGCTCCTCTCAAAGGCTATTGCTATCCCTACCATTTGCGCACAAACTTATAGCGAAACCAACTTTGCCTCTTTTGAAAGCTACAATAAATTTTTGCAGCAGGAGTTCCCTCTTTTTCATCAGAACACCCAGCTTACACGCATTAACCATTATGGGCTGGTTTATCTGTGGAAGGGTACAGACGAAAGCCTATTGCCCCTTATGCTTACCGCCCATTATGATGTTGTACCCATAGAGCAAGGCACCGAAGAGGATTGGAAGTACCCCGGCTTTTCGGGTGCCGAAGCTGAAGGCCGCATTTGGGGGCGTGGCACACTGGATATTAAAAGCCAGATGACAGCACAAATGGAAGCCGCTGAAGCATTGATGCAAAGCGGATTTGTGCCCAAACGCAGCCTCTACTTTGTATATGGGCAGGATGAAGAAATCGGCGGCATGGATGGCGCCTTTAAAATAAGCGAATATTTTGAGCAGCAAAACATTCGGCTAGAATCTGTTTTAGACGAAGGCGGCCTTGTTGTTTCGGGCATGCTTGGCGGCATGCAGGCGCCTTTGGCCATTGTAGGCGTGGCAGAAAAAGGCTTTTGCAATTTTAACATTACCGTACCCGGCAAAGGGGGTCATTCTTCAACTCCTCCTAAATATACCGCCCTTGCAGAGATGGGCCGCCTATTGCACCGTATATCTCAAAACCCCATGCCCGCCCGCCTTACCACGCCTGTGCTGGATATGCTAAAAAACATTTCCGGAGAAATGGGCTTTATTGTACGCATGGCTGTTGCAAACCTTTGGCTTTTTCGCCCCGTGCTTATAAAAATACTGCTTGCAAACCCCATTACCGCGGCACTGCTGCGCACCACCTTTGCCCCTACCATGGCGCAAGCCAGCAATGCCGCCAATGTTTTACCCCAAAAGGCCTCTTGCACGGTAAATGTACGTATCCTGCCGGGAGATACTTCTGACGATGTTGAAATGCACATAAAAAAGCTGGCGCAAAACCCAGATATTATCATTACCCGCAATCAACTGGAAGAGGCTTCGCAAATTTCCACCACAGAGGGAAAACCCTGGGAACATCTGATTTCACTTATCAACCAATTATACCCAAACGCTGTTGCCACCCCTTTTTTGGAGGTAGGGGGCACCGACGCTCGCAAATACTACAATGTATGCAACCATGTTTACCGCTTTACCCCTATTTTTATAACAGCCGAAGAACAGGCCACTATGCACAATACCAACGAATATATCTCTTTAGAAAATTACTCTCGCATGATTTATTTTTACCAAACCTATATAAACACCTACGATGAATAAACCTGCTTATTTTAAGCATTGGTTTTGTAAAATTAGATAAAAACAAACTGCCACCCACATTGCATGCGGGTGGCAGTTTTATGTCGTTTTTAAGTTAAATCTCAAAATCACAGGAGGCACGTTCTTCGCGCACGTTGGCAATTACCACTTTTACTGCCTCGTGCTCGGGGAATACCTGATAGGCATCCAGCGCAGCTTTGTCTTCATGGATGCTTATCAAACATACATTAAATCCCTGAAACCCGCGGTAAAGGGTAAGCGATTTCATGCCGGGCACCTTGTGCTTAAAACTTTCAAAGATAGCATTTATTTCATTAAAGGTTTTTTCCTTATCAATCCCGTCTTTAAATGTCCACATTACAATATGCTGTATCATATCCCGCTGCCTCCCAAATTTATATTTTACCCTTTACAGTATACAACCCGCTTTAATAAATACAAACCCTATTGCAGCAAATCTGCATCTTTTGGCTTTTTCATGGTAAGAGAAATACGCTTTTTCCCCTCGTCTACCGAAATAACCCATACGGTAACAATATCGCCTACCGCCACTGCTTCTGCCGGGTGCTTTATAAAGCGTGTGCTAATTTGGCTTACATGTACAAGCCCGTCTTGGTGCACGCCAATATCAACAAATGCGCCAAAATCCACCACATTGCGCACCGTACCAATAAGCTCCATCCCGGGTTTTAAATCCGCCATGTCTAAAACATCACTGCGCAAAAGCGGGGGCGGCAAACTGTCGCGGATGTCCCTTCCGGGGCGCAGCAATTCGCTGATAATATCCTCTAGGGTAGGTATACCTACCCCTATTTCCTCGGCCAGTTTTTGCTTGCCCATTTGCTGGGCCTTTTGGGGCAGCTCGGCAATTGCCTCTGTTCCAATATCCGTTAGGGCAAAGCCGCAAATCTCCAGCAGCTTTTGGGCGGCTGTATAGCTTTCGGGGTGCACCGCTGTTGCGTCCAGCCTATTCTTAGCGTCCGGCAGGCGCAAAAAGCCTGCACACTGTTCAAATGCTTTGGGGCCAAGCTTGGTTACCTTTAGCAGTTCTTTACGTGTTTTAAAGGGGCCGTCGGCCTCCCGCTTTGCCACTATGTTTTTGGCTGTTGCGGCACTTAGCCCCGCAACTCTTTCTAGCAGCGGCGCACTGGCGGTATTTAAATCCACTCCTACGGTGTTTACGCAGTCTTCTACCACGCCGTTTAACTCGCCAGAAAGGCGTGCAGGCGGCATATCGTGCTGGTACTGCCCAACGCCAATGGCCTTGGGGTCTATTTTAACCAGCTCTGCAAGGGGATCTTGCAGGCGGCGCGCAATGCTTACCGCACTGCGCAGGTTTACATCAAATTGAGGAAATTCCTCGGCCGCCAGCTTAGAGGCAGAGTAAACACTTGCCCCCGCTTCGTTAACCACCATGTACTCGGCATGTGTGTTTTGCGCTGCCAACTCCTGCAACACCTTAACGGCAAACATTTCTGTTTCGCGTCCGGCGGTGCCATTGCCAATGGCCAGTATTTGTACCTTATGCTTTACAATCAGCGCTTTTACAACGCGAGAAGCCTCGGCCACCTTGCCAAACTGCTCTACCGGGTAAATAACAGTGGTGTCCAATACACGTCCGGTGGGGTCTACCACCGCAACCTTACATCCCATACGGTAGCCGGGGTCTAACCCCATTGCCACCCTGCCGCGAATAGGCGGCTGCAATAACAACTGGCGCAGGTTTTGCCCAAATACCTTTATGGCTCCCTCGTCCGCTGCCTCTGTAAGGCCACTGCGTACTTCGTTTTCTAAGCTAGAATGTATCAGGCGGGTATAGGCATCCTCTGCGGCGGCGGCAACCTGCTGGCCGCTGGGGCTATTGTTTTTAACCACCTGTTTTGCAATAAGTGCAATGGCAGCGGCAGATTCTACCGATACCGACACCTTTAAAAACTTTTCGGTTTCACCGCGGTTTATGGCAAGCACCCTGTGCCCCGCCACCTTTTTTACCGGCTCCGAAAATTCGTAGTAGCCGCTGTACACGCTGTCTTCTTCTGCGGCGGCCTTGCTTTGCAATACTGCATTTTGCTGGTAAAAAGCACGCAAACTTGCGCGCATGGACGCATCGTCAGAAAAATCCTCTGCCAAAACATCCCTTGCACCGGCCAAAGCCGCCTGTACGTCGGGCACTTCGTTTTCTTCACTTACATATTCTTCTGCCAGCAAAAGCGGATCATCCCCTGTGTTTTGCTCCAGCAGTTTTTCTGCAAGGGGGGCAAGCCCGCGTGCACGTGCAACACTGCCACGGGTTTTGCGCTTTTGCTTATAGGGCCTATAAATATCTTCTACCTCTGTCAGCGTAGTTGCCGCAGTTAACGCTGCCGCAATTTCTTCTGTCATTTTGCCCTGTTCTTCTATTATTTTTGCTACGTCCTCTTTGCGCGTTTCCATACCGCGCAGATATTGCAGCCTGTCTCCCATTTCGCGCAGCACCTGGTCGTCCATAGAGCCTGTAGCCTCTTTACGGTAACGCGCAATAAAGGGGATTGTATTGCCCTCATCCATTAGCGCTACCGCGGCCTCTACCTTGTCTGTTTGCTGATGAAATTCGCTTGCCAGTACCTTAATAATGTCCATTCAATCTATTCTCCCACAAGGTTATTAAATTATGCTTTTTCTATTCGCTGTCCTGCCCTTTTTCCATCGGTTCTTCTTCCTTTGGCAAATCTGGTTTTGGGGTTTCTGTCGCAGTAATTTCTGTTGCCTCAGCACTTGCTATCACACGGGCTTCTATCTGTCTTTCGGGTTGTGCACCCCTTTTTTTGCCTGCACCCACCGCCGTTTTTGCCGCGGGTGTTCCTCTTCGTTTTTCTTTAAGATAAAACAGCACAGCAAGGTACAAAAGCAAACCAGCAAGGCTTAACATGGTAAAGCTGCCGCCCAACTGCAAGCCCGGTGTTTTGTAGGTAAATACAATGGTGTTTTGTCCTGCGGGTGCTTCTACCGCCATCATCCCGCCCGAAACACTTAGTACCGGCATTGCCTGCCCGTTTACCGTTGCAGTAAAGCCAGAATCGTACGGAACCGAGAAAAACACAAGGTTTTGCTTTTGCAGGTAAATCTCTGCTGTAAAGCCAGAAGAATCTGCCGTAAAGCTAGAAGCCGAAGAATATCGCCTTTGTTCCGCATCCTGCAAGTATCCCTCATAGGTTACCGGTGTGTAGGTAAAGTTGTAATCTTCCTCGTCTCCCACCCTGTCAGAATATCCTTCTTCGCTGTCAAACAGGTAGCTATACTTTGCTATCTGCTCCCGCGTAAGCCCAATAGAACTCATTAGCAGGGGCGCACGGTCAGACTCTTGCGCTTTCCATAAATTATCCATATCAATAAAAGAATCGTAGGTAAAGCCCATGGGCACATAATTTTCGTTTTCAAATATAACAAAGGGACCCTGCTCATCGTAAAATACCCAGCCCTCATCCCGGTAGTTTCCGGTTAGGTTTTCGTCATCCGTCCATCCCATCTGCAAATTTTCGGGCGCAAAGTACACCGGTAATTTGTCGTAAGGTATGGTAGATGCGGCTGCATACTCTCCCAATTCTTCAGCGCTGGCGTGCAACTGCTCAATGGGTACATTTATAGAGCGTTTGGCAACCACCGCATAGCGCACACTTAAAAGCCCGCGCAGGGCATAGTTCTCTGCTTTTGGCTTGCTGGAAACATCCCTTTTTACCCCTACCATGGGATAAAACGAATATAGCGAGGGAGTAACTGTAGAGTTAAATGTAGCCAAAAAGCTGCGGTTAAACCATAGCCCAAGGTTATCGTAAGTCCCCCAAGAATCCAGCCTGTAAAAAGTATCGTCCGGCAGGTTTATATCATCATAAGAGTCATATACCTCGGGGCGGAAGTTTACGTCTCTGCTCCACTGGCTAAATTTGCCCAAAGAAAGATGGATGACCGAGTAAAATACCGAAAAGCCCATAACGCAGGCCAGCAAAATAGGGCCAAAACGCACACCCCTGCGGTAAAACCGCACCACTACCCCAAAAATCAACAAGCCCAACAGCGCCGTAAAAATGGTAAGCCAAAACTTGCTTGGTTCTTGCGAAACGCCAAATGTCCAGGTTTCGTCCTGCTTTACCGGCAACAGCCCAAATATAATAAACGCACAGGTAAGCAGCATGGCTGTATTGCTGGCTTTTACCAGCGCTTTGCCCGCGCGCTCCAGCGCATACATTGTGGCAAGGCACATTAACAAAATGGGCATATAATACCATCGCGCATAGTAACTGGAGTTAAACGCATAAAAACTGGAGTTTAAAATAGGCACCATAGCCATTACAAGGCTGGTAACCAGTGCAACACGCAGCCACTTAACCGATTTGCTGCGCCAAAACGCAATAAGCCCCGCCACCGATACCACCGGTAAAAATGCGCTCATACTGGTCCATTTAATTGCGCCTTCGGTAAATATGTTGGGCAGATAGGGCGGGTCCGGCGGCAAAAACATAGAGGCAATGATGGCAAAATACTGCTGCACCTGCCCATATAGCACAAGCCCCCACCCGCTTGCAAAACTATCGGTACGGGGGTTGTTCATTACAGACAAAAACGACGGCATTGCAATAACCATGCCAATGCCAACGCCCAATACCGCCTCTAGCACAAGCAGGCTAAAGTTTTTAAAACTAATGCGGTATTCTCCCATAATCAATTTGATAATAAAGTACAAAAATATAAATACAACATTGCCCGCAAAGAAAAAGTAGCTGTTTAGCAGTGCAAGCCCAACTGTAAGGGCAAAATAACCACGTTTTCCATCATATACAAAGCTGTCCATCGCCCAAAGCATCAGCGGAAAAATCACCACCGGCTCTAGCATATGGTTAAAAAAGATATTATAAATATTAAACCCGCAAAATGCGTATATAAGGCTGCAAACAACCGCCATATTGGCATTTTTAGAGTAACGCTTTAAAAACATATGCGCAGCGGCTGCAATACATCCAAATTTTACAACAAACAAGGGCACCATCATAAATGGCATCCAGCGCGAAGGGAAAATCATAGAAAGCCAAAAAAACGGCGATCCCAAATTGTAAAAAGAATATCCTGTTACAATAGAAGAACCAATATCGGTAGACCAGCTCCAGGTGCCTCCACCACTTTTAATAAACTGCTGCAAATACATATAAAAGGGTATCTGCTGCAGGTTATAGTCACCTATATAGGTAAAAAAGCCTTTATCTACAATTACAAAGGGCAAAAATATAGCCGTTGCGGCAATAACCCCTAAAAGAAAACACAGCAAAGTTCCATTCATTGGCTTCTTTTTGCCATGAAGCCCCAGCCTGCCGGGCTGTGGACGCACTGCAATTGCTTTCATTCTGTTAAATCCCCCTAATACTTTTTTGCTACCTTATGGTACAATAAAATGGAAAACACCGCCATACCTACAACAATAAGGGGGCCTTCCATCATGAAAAACAGCAACTTCCCTTTTAGCGCACTTTTATCCCGTATGAAGTACATTGGGCGCTGGGGTTTAATGCGGTCATCCCGCCCCGAAAACCTGGCCGAACACACTGCCGAAGCCGCCATACTAGCCCATACGCTTGCATGTATTGCACGCGACATTTGTGGCGACACCCAAATACGGCCAGAAACGGTGGCAGTAGCCGCCCTATACCATGACGCCGGAGAAATCATGACCGGCGACATGCCAACACCCGTTAAATATAAAAACGAAGAACTAAAACGCGCCTATAAAAAGCTGGAACACGAAAGTGCAGAGCGCCTTGTAGAACTGTTGCCGCAAGAACTGCACGGCACAATGGGCCCCGAGGTAACCGGGGATGTTTTAACCCCGCACGAAAAGGCATATTTAAAAGCGGCCGACCGTATATCTGCCCTTGCCAAATGCCTGGAAGAAGAAGCCTCCGGCAATACCGAGTTTGCCTCGGCCAAAGCGCAGCAGATACGTTTGCTGCAAGAAATGGACCTGCCCGCCGTAAACTACTTTTTGCAGCACATGCTGCCCTGCTACCTGCAAAATCTGGATGAGCTTACCCTTGGCTTTTAGTCCTCTTTTTTTTAGTAAGTAAAGTACACCTTAATTTACATCTATGCAAAAACATAAAAAACTAAAACCAGCAGGGTAAGTACTTGCTGTTAACAGCCCTACCCACAGTGCAAAACATTGTTTTACGGTACGCGGGCATTCACATCATCTACTCTTCCTGCGCTTTGTACACCTGCTCTATAAAACTTTCCAAATCCGCAAAGCGGGTTAGGGCAACTGCCACCTGCCGCAAACGCGCGGCCCCGTGCAACCCACGCAGATATTGCGAAGCTACGCCTCGCGCCTGCCGCATTGCCGCTTCTTCTCCGCTTTCGTCACACATCCCACGCACCTGGCGTTCCAACACCTGCATCCTTTGCCTTAGGCTGGGCGGCGGCGGTGGGGTTTTGCCTGCCATTGCCGCTGCAATCTCTGCAAATATCCAGGGCTGGCCCATGGCAGCGCGGCCTATCATTACTCCATCGCATCCGGTTTGGTTTAAAACCTGCTTGGCCACAGTGCCATCTGTAATATCACCATTATACAAAACCGGTATATTTACCGCCTGTTTTATATCTGCCACTGCCTGCATATTTACACCGGGAGCATATTGCTGTTCTCTTGTACGTGCATGTACCGCCAGCATGGTTGCCCCGGCCTGCTCGCACCGTTTTGCAACCTCCAGCCCCGTCATGCAGTCATCATCCCACCCAATCCGCATTTTTACGGTAACCGAGCGTTTGCTCGCCTGCACCGCGGCCTTTACAAAAGCTTCTGCCAATGGGGGATTTTTTAATAGGGCACTGCCTGCCCCGTTGTTTACTATTTTAGGTGCGGGGCACCCCAAGTTCAGGTCCAAAAAATCAAAGGGCACATCCTCAATTTCACGTACGGCCTCCGCCAAAACCTCGGGCTGGCTGCCAAACAACTGCACCGCATAAGGTGCCGGACCGCCGCCGCCCTGCAAAAGCATCTTTGTTTTTGCGTCTTTCATGGTAAGGGCTTTTGCGCTTACCATTTCGCTTACGGTAAAGGTTGCTCCATATTCTGCACATATTGCGCGAAATACCCTGTCGGTAGCTCCCGCCATGGGCGCCAAGGCCGCCCCTTTGTTTAGTTGTAAAAAATCCAAAAAATGTTTCTCCTTCAAACTGTAAAACACCACACCACAATTGGGCGGCGTTGTGTATCTATTGTCTGTTTTATTTAAACTGGTAAGGGCATAGCACATTTTTCTTCCATTGTGTACCATCTTTTATACTTGTAAAACACTACGGCCTGCCCTTAAACCCCTGTAAAATTGTATTTGTAAAAAAGTATTTTAAAAAGAAATTTTAACAAGTTTGCTTTTAAAATTTTGCTGCTGTAAAACCAACTGCCAAATGTTTACAGCACAAATTAGTATAGCATAAATTGCCTGCACAAAAAACCCCCTGCCGTTGGCAAATACAGTGCTGCTGTGGTACAATTTGCAAATACAACAACTATAGTAAACACGAACAAAAACCGCCTTTTCTTGCAGGGTGTTGATAATAAGGAGGCTCTATTTTGAAACTTCTGGTACTGGACGGCAACAGCATTTTAAACCGCGCGTTTTATGGCATTAAGCTGCTTACCACCAAAGAAGGAATGTATACCAATGCCATTTATGGCTTTATGAATATTTTGCTAAAGTTAGAGGATGCTGAAAAGCCCGACGAAATTGCCATTGCATTCGACAGGCGCGAGCCAACCTTTCGCCATAAAATGTACGATGGCTATAAGGCACAGCGTAAAGGCATGCCAGAAGAGCTGGTAGCCCAGCTAGCCCCCTTAAAAGAATTGCTGGATTTGCTTGGCTACAAAGAGGTAAGCCTTGCCGGCTTTGAGGCCGATGATATTTTGGGCACCTTGGCCCGCGCCGCCGCCCAGCGCGGCGAAGAAGCGCTGCTTGCAACCGGAGACCGCGACAGCCTGCAACTGGTGCAGCCGGGTGTTACTGTACTGCTTACCACCACCCAATTTGGCAAAGGCGAAACCGCAAGGATGGATGAAGCCGCCATTTTTGAAAAATACGGAATTACCCCACCCCAGCTTATAGATGTTAAGGCCCTGATGGGCGATAGCTCTGACAACATACCCGGCGTTGCTGGAATAGGAGAAAAAACAGCCCTTGCCCTAATACAAAAATTTAGCACCTTAGAAGGGGTTTACCAAAATATAGACGACCCCTTTATTAAACCGGGGCAACGCCAAAAACTACTGGACGGAAAAGACTCCTCCCTGTTAAGCCGCACCCTTGGTACTATTAATTGCGAGGTACCGGTAGACTCTGACAGCGGCTTTTATGCCAAAACCGCACCCAAAGCGGCAGAAGCCGCCGCTTTGCTGGCAAGGCTGGAGATGTACACCATCTCAAACCGCCTTGGCTTAGAAGCCGCCCAAACTAGCTTTTTTGCCAGCGAAGAAAAACCCGCTCTGCCCGCCGCTACCGTTTTGCCTCTCCCCGCGGGGCTTGAGGAACGTGCATTTCTTGCCCGCGCAGGCGAAACTTGGCTTGTAACCACCCAAAAAGAAGACACAATTTACACCGCCAACGCCGACGACCCAAACCTGTTTGCCCTTTTGTGCAACCCCAATGCAGAAAAATGGGCTTTTGATGTAAAGCCTCTGCACAAAATTTGCCTTTCGCAAAACCAGCGGGCTCAAAACTTGGTGTTTGACGGCTTACTTGCCGCTTACCTGTTAAACCCCGCCGCTTCCTCTTATACAGTCAGCAATCTATCTGCCGAATACGCGGCTTCTACCACTGTTTCTTGCCAAGATTACCCCGATGCTCCCCTTATGGCTTCTTTATACACCATACTGTACAACGCTTGTAAAGAAAATGGCATGCTGCCCCTTTTAGAAAAGATAGAGCAGCCCTTGGCCGAGGTTTTGGCCTCTATGGAGCTTGTTGGCATCCCCATGGACAGCGAGGGCGTGCGCACCTTTGGGGTAGAATTGCGAGCCGAGCTTGAAAAACAGCTTGCTTCTATTTACGAGATTGCCGGATGTGAGTTTAACGTAAACAGCCCAAAACAACTGGGCGAAGTTCTTTTTGAAAAAATGGGCCTTCCCCACCGCCGCAAAACAAAAAGTGGCTGGTCTACCGATGCCGAAACGCTGGATTCTCTGCGGGAATATAGCCCTATTATTGACGCTATTTTGCAGTACCGCACTTACACAAAGCTAAACTCTACCTATGTAGAGGGTTTGCTAAAAGAAGTACGCCCCGACGGAAGAATCCACTCTACCTTTAACCAAACCGAGGCACGCACCGGGCGCATTTCTTCTAACGAACCCAACCTGCAAAATATACCTGTACGCACCGAGCTTGGCAGCCGCCTGCGTCGTTATTTTACCGCTTCGCCCGGCAATACACTTGCCGATGCCGACTATAGCCAGATAGAACTGCGCATTTTGGCCCATATCTCCGAGGATGAAGCCATGCGCAACGCCTTTAAAGAGGGGCAGGATATTCACCGCGCCACCGCCGCCAAGGTAAACGGCGTACCTCTTGAAGAAGTAACCTCTGCCATGCGTTCTGCCGCAAAGGCCGTAAACTTTGGCATTGTGTACGGCATTGGGGCGTTTAGCCTTTCTAAAGACCTAGGCATATCGGTAAAAGAGGCCGATAGCTTTATCCAAACATACCTAGATAGCTTTCCCGGTGTGCGTACCTATATGGAAAAAACCGTTACCTTTGGCAAAGAGCACGGCTATGTAGAAACGCTTTTTGGCCGCCGCCGCCCATTGCCAGAGCTTGCAAGCAGCAACAAAAATATACAGGCATTGGGCCAGCGTATGGCGCTGAACACCCCCATACAGGGCACAGCCGCCGATATTATAAAGCTGGCTATGATACGCGTATGGCGTCGCCTGCGTAAAGAAGACCTGCAAGCCCAACTTGTTTTGCAGGTACACGATGAATTGATTGTAGACGCTCCCCTGCAAGAAGCCGACGCCGTAAGCAAGCTGTTGCAAGAAGAAATGCAAAATGCCGCTTCGCTTGCTGTTCCGCTGGATGCCGATGTTCACACAGGTACAAACTGGTATGACGCCAAGGGCTGATTGCCGCATTGCAGCTTATAACAGCTGCCGGAGGTAGTTGAATGACCATACACAACCTTCACCATTTGCCAGAGAGCGCCGCCCAACAATTTGGCGCAGGCTCTTTAACGCAACTGCTTGGCAACTTAGCCGGCACACAAAACTTTTATGTTAATATCGATATTTTGCCGCCCGGCGCTTCCAGCGCCAAGTTTCATTCTCACACCCTGCAAGAAGAATTTTTTATGGTGCTGCAAGGCACCGGTACACTGCGCACCGCAAGCGGTGTTGTAGAAGTGCGCGAGGGCGACTTTTTTAGCAAACCCGCCGGACTTGCTAACCCGCACTCGTTTACAAACACCGGCAAAGTACCCCTGCATATTTTGGAAATTGGCATGCGGCAACCGGGCAATATTGCCCTTTATCCCGACGAAAACACCTACCTTATGCGAGATGAAAAACTGCCTTTAGAGGGCGATTCTAACCCCGGCTGGACCAGCGAACCCGATTGATTTGGAGGAGACCTTTTTGGAACCCACCTGTACCATTAAACCCATGGCGATAAACGATATAGCCGCCTGCGCATCCATTGCCGCCTTTGCGCCAGACCCTTGGCGTGCAGAGGATTTTACCGCAGAAATCGAAAACAGCAGCCGCTACCCGCTTGTGGCTGTAAAAAGCGATGGTACTATAGCAGGCTTTGCCTGCTTTTCTTTACTAGGCACCGAGGCCGAACTGCATATGATGGCAGTAGACCCCGTCAGCCGCAAAAGCGGTATTGGCCGCCTGCTGCTTGCCTTTGGCATACGGCAGCTTGCGCGTGATGGCGCAGCACAAATATTGCTGGAGGTGCGCGCAAGCAATACCCCTGCCCTGCTTTTGTACCAAAGCATGGGGTTTGCGCCATTGGCACGACGTAAAAAAATGTATTCGTGCCCGCAGGAAGATGGCTTTATCTTTTGCCGCAAACTTTAGCTTGCACTAATATTGCTGCAAAACAGCGGTGCACTTATCCGTCTCATTTAATGCTATAATTTATTTAAAACCAAAGCAATTCATCGTTGCTTATGGTTGGTTTCACCTATGTGCTGCCTGCGTCTTACCCTCCCGACAAAAACAGCACCGCACTTGCAAAAATGTATAAAAACTCATACCAAATTTTGGAGATGTACCGCATGAAAATTTTAGGCATAGAAAGCAGCTGCGACGAAACCGCCGCTGCTGTTGTAGAAGATGGCCGCACCCTTTTATCCTCTGTCATTGCTTCCAGTGTAGAAGAACAGGCACTGTATGGGGGTGTTGTACCCGAAATCGCAAGCCGCCGCCATATCGAATCGATTAGCCACGTTGCCCAAAGGGCTTTGCAGCAGGCCGGGTTAACCGCCGCGCAGCTAGACGGTATTGCCGTTACCTATGCCCCCGGTCTAATTGGCGCTTTGCTGGTGGGGGTTAACTTTGCCAAAGGGCTTGCCTATGCCGCACAAAAGCCACTGGTACCGGTGCATCACCTGCGCGGGCATGTGGCCTCTCTCTATCTTACACACCCCACCTTAAAGCCACCTTTTCTTTGCCTTATCACCTCGGGCGGACACTGCCACCTTGTGCATGTACAAAGTTATACCCAGTTTGATGTACTGGGACGCACGGTAGATGATGCAGCAGGCGAGGCCTTTGACAAAGTAGCCCGTACCCTTGGGCTTGGTTACCCCGGCGGCCCTGCTGTAAGCAATGCCGCAGAAGGTGGAGATATAAGCGCATATACACTGCCCACCCCCCACGCCGAGGGAGAATACAACGTTAGTTTTTCGGGTTTAAAAACGGCAGTTCTTAATATTGTAAACCAAAGTAAAATGCAAGAATCCCCCTTGGATGTAGCAGGGCTTTCTGCTTCTTTCGAGTATAAGATTGCCGATATTCTTTCGCACAATCTGGCCGCTGCTGCCGCCAATACCGGCCTGCAGCAGGTAGCTCTTGCCGGGGGTGTTTCTGCCAACAATCGCCTGCGCCAGCTTACAAAACAGCGTGTAGAGGCGGTGGGTGCAACACTCTACCTTCCTCAGCTAGCCCTTTGCGGAGACAACGCCGCCATGATTGCGGCACAGGGCTATTACGAGCAGCGGGCAGGGCATATTGCAAACCTGCGGCTTAATGCTTTTCCCTCTATGCCAATGGAAGAAAACAATTTTTAAATATTTATTTTTGCCAAATTTAAAAAAGCCTGCGTTAGCGCGGGCTTTTTATTGTGCTAATTTACACTTTTTTTTGTATAAAAATTAAAATTCGGTTGACAAGCCTCCGCTTTCATATTACAATTGGCTGGCGGTTAGCGCCTGCTAACCAAATATTTCACACACCAAGGAGAAGATATGAAAAAGTTAAGTTTTGTTAGTTTAATTGCAATTATTGCAATTGCTGCTTTGATGTTAACAGCTTGTTCCGGTACCGGCAGTAACAGCCTAGCCTCTCAGGCCAGCGCAACCTCCCAGGCCAGCGAAGTACCTCAGGCAACTACCGTTGATATTACCGATATCCATGGAACCGTTACTGTCCCCATCAACCCAACAAAAGTGGTTGCTTTAGACAACAGAACTTTTGAGACATTGTCCGATTGGGACATTGCACTGGTTGCCGTACCCAAAGGCGTAATGCCCGCAGATTCTCCTTATGTAACCGATGAATCTGTACAGGACATTGGCGATCACCGCGAGCCCAACCTCGAGATTATTGCCGCGGCAGACCCCGACCTTGTCATTGTAGGCCAGCGCTTTGCTTCTTACTACGAAGAAATCAAAGAACTTGTGCCCAATGCTGCCGTTATCGATTTCAGCTTTGACGTATCCGAAGAATCCGGCACTCCCGGCGCAAACCTTGTAAACGGCCTTAAAGACTCTACTCTTGCTTTGGGCCAAATTTTTGACAAAAACGAAGAAGCCGAAAAGCTGACAGCCGATTTTGACACCGCCATTGCAGATGTTAAAGCTGCTTACAACGGCACCGACACCATCATGTCTGTAGTTGTTTCGGGTGGCGACATTGGTTTCTCTGCTCCCGCTTCGGGACGTGTTTGGGGCCCCATGTACGAAATTTTCGGCTGGGTTCCCGCATTAGAAATTGACAACAGCACCTCCGACCATCAGGGCGATGATGTTTCTGTTGAGGCTATTGCACAAAGCAATCCCGATTGGATTATGGTACTCGATCGTGACGCTGCCGTTTCTTCCGAAGAGGGCTCTGTTCCTGCACAGGATGTCATCAACAATTCCCCTGCTCTTCAGGGCGTAACCGCCATAACCGAAGAAAACATTGTTTACGCACCTGCCGACACCTATACCAACGAGTCTATTCAAACTTACTTGGAGCTGTTTACAGACCTTGCGGCAGCCTTTGCCAAATAAGCAAACAGAGGTATATTTACAGTGTCGAAAAACACAATAAATAAATCAATTGGGGCTGAGAATTCTCAGCCCCAAAACTATCGTAAACACAATAAGGTATTTACCATCCCCTTTATTATAGCCTGCATTGCAGTTGCCATATTAGGGGTTATATCGCTATTTACCGGGGTTTACGATATACATGGGCAAGAAGACGGCCTGCAAATGTTTTTTATAACCCGCGTGCCAAGAACAGCCGCGCTTATGCTTACCGGTGCAGCCATGTCTATGGCAGGGCTTGTAATGCAGCTTATTACCCAAAACCGCCTGGTAGAACCCAGCACCACCGGAACCATAGAGTGGGCAGGCCTTGGGCTTATTTTTGTTTATCTATTCTTTCCGGCGCCCTCTCTTGTTTTACGCATGACCGGGGCCATTGTATTTTCTTTTGTGGGCACCATGATATTCTTTTTGTTTTTAAAAAGAGTCAAACTGCGCTCCTCATTAATTGTTCCTATTATAGGCATGATGCTGGGAGCGGTTATCTCGGCAGCTTCTACCTTTGTGGGCCTTACTTTTAAAATGACCCAAAACATCGAAAACTGGTTTATAGGCTCGTTTGCCTCTGTACAAATTGGCCGGTACGAGTATTTATGGCTGATTGTTATTGTAACCATTTTTATTTTTCTTTTTGCCGATAAGCTAACTCTGGCGGGCTTGGGCGAGGATATTGCAACCAGCCTTGGGGCAAACTATAATCGCACCGTTATTTTGGGTACCGGCCTTATTTCCTTTGCAGTTGGCCTTGTTACCGCTGTTATTGGCAACCTGCCCTTTTTAGGGCTGATAGTGCCAAACGTGGTTTCTATGTACCGCGGAGACGACCTTAGAAGCAACCTGCCATGGGTATGCCTGCTGGGCATGGGCACAATCACTCTTTGCGATATTATTTCCCGCACCATCATCATGCCGTTCGAGGTTCCGGTTTCGCTTATTTTGGGCACCATTGGTTCTGTTGTATTTATTATTATTTTATTAAAGCAAAGGCGGAAAAAATGAGCGAAATAAAATATAATAAAACCCCTGCCACAATAACCCCGGGCCCACAACAAAACACCCGCTCTGCAAAGGCATTTCGCTCTAAAAAAGAGCAGCGGCGCTATTGGGTTTTGCTTATAACGCTTATCCTTTTGGGTGTTTTTGCCTCCTTTGGCCTTTTGGTTTACAACAACCCTGTTCCGGCAACCTCCGTTTCTTTTATACCGGTTGTTCGCAGAAGAATCTTTGCTCTTGTTGCAATGCTTATTTCTGCCGTTTGCCAAAGCCTGTCTACGGTCACCTTTCAGTCTATTACCAATAACCGCATTATAACCCCCTCCCTTTTGGGGTTTGAGGCGCTGTACTCTACCATCCACACCGCCACAATATTTTTTCTTGGCGCCAGTGCTTTTATTCACTTTACCGGTGTTGGGGCGTTTGTATTTCAGGTTGTTGTAATGGTATTAATGTGTTTAATCCTGTATGGCTGGCTGCTCTCGGGCAAGTACGGCAATTTGCAGCTACTGCTTTTAATTGGTGTTATTATGGGTACCGGGTTAAGGTCTTTGTCCTCTTTTATGAGAAGAATGCTTGCCCCCTCCGAGTTTGATATTTTGCAAGCGCGTTTGTTTGGCTCTGTCAATAATGCCGATTCGGATTATTTCTCCATCGCTATACCCATTGTTATTATTGCGGCGGTCCTGCTTCTTGCCTATTCCAAAAAGCTAAACGTAGTTTCTTTGGGCAAAGCCCCCGCCACCTCTTTGGGGGTAAACAACCAGTTTAGCGTAATTTATGCCCTTATCTTAGTGTCTGTGTTAATGTCTGTCTCAACCGCTTTGGTGGGGCCGCTTACTTTTTACGGCTTTTTAGTTGCAACGCTTAGTTATCAGGCGGCTCCAACTTACGATCACAAATATGTTTTTCCAATGTCTCTTGCCATCGGTTTTTTAATAATAACAGGCGCATACTTTTTTATGTATCATGTGTTTAACGCGCAGGGCGTTGTCTCGGTTATTATCGAAATGTTTGGCGGCATCGCATTTTTATTTGTAATTTTAAAGAAGGGATTTTTATGATAACAATTAGAAACGCCCAAAAAGCGTATGATAAAGTACAAATTGGCCCTTTGGACATCCAGATACCAAAGGCCGGCCTTACTTCTTTAATTGGCCCCAATGGCGCGGGTAAATCTACCACTTTATTAATGATTGGCCGCCTTTTGGCTATGGACGAGGGGCATATTAAAGTAGCCGAGCTGGACGTTGCCAAGTCTAAATCCGAAGATTTGGCCAAAGTGCTTACTATTTTGCAGCAAGAAAATCATTTTGTAACACGCCTAACGGTACGGCAACTGGTTGGGTTTGGCCGTTTCCCCTACTCTAAAGGCCGCCTAACAAATAAAGATGAAGAAATCATCTCTAAGTACATAGACTTTTTGGATTTAACCGAGCTTGAAAACCGCTATTTAGATGAGCTCTCTGGCGGGCAAAGGCAGCGCGCTTACGTAGCAATGGTATTAACCCAAGAAACAGAATATGTGCTTTTAGACGAGCCTCTAAACAATTTAGATGTGGCACGCTCTGTACAAATGATGAAACACCTAAAACATGCGGCCAACCAGTTTGGAAGAACCATTTTGATGGTTATGCATGATATTAACTTTGCTGCAAAATATTCCGACCGCATTTGCGCCATGAAAGACGGTAAAATTGCCGCCTTTGGCAGTGTAGAAGAAATTATGAACGCCGAGCTTTTAACCGATATTTTTGAAACAAAAATAGAAATTTTAGACGGCCCCTATGGTCCTTTGGCTATTTATTAGCCAACACCATTTTTAGTGTTTCTCTTCCATTCATTCTGTACCTCAGCGTCGTTTTCACTCTTTTTATTTTGTAAAATTTTTCCTCGTCACTTATAATCCTTCTTTTTTACTAGTTTTTTGGTATTATAATAGTTGGCTTTACAAAGCTTAGGGCATCAGTTTTACAATGCTTTGTTTTTCATAATTTACATGTAAACAAAGGAGATTTTCTCGTGTGGTTTATTTATGCGTTGCTTTCGGCGGTTTTTGCAGCTGCCACCAGTATCTTGGCCAAAATAGGGCTTAACGGTGTTAATTCTCACCTTGCCACCGCTATAAGGACCCTCGTCGTTTTGGTTACTGCCTGGGCTATGGTATTTATTGTAGGGGCACAAAAAGAAATACCCACCCTTACCAAAAATAACTTGTTGTTTTTGGCTTTTTAGGGGCTTGCAACCGGTGCTTCGTGGTTGTTTTATTATAAGGCCCTGCAAATGGGCGAGGCCTCTAAAGTTGCCCCCATCGATAAACTAAGCGTTGTATTTACCATTTTGTTTGCGGTGCTGTTTTTGCACGAGCCCTTTACCTTTAAAACTGTGGTGGGCATGCTGCTTATCACCGCCGGAGTGCTGGTGCTTTTATAGGTTTAATTTTAAAAAGGGACTTCCGTTTTTCACGGAAGCCCCTTTTTGTTTGTCTATATGCCTATTTTATTGTTTCCAATAAGTTTTGTATTAGCACCTTTACTTTGGGGGGCAGTTTTTTTTGCTGCCACTTTTTTAAAATGCTTTTGTTTATTTTCTGTTTTTGTTCCAGCCAGCTATACAGCATTTCTTCCTTTTCACTGCGTTCCATCAAAGCATACAGCACCAACCAATCTTCTGGCGGGCACAGTGGCAGGGCTTTTTCACCATCCCTGCTCCACACTATTTCGTCTGGGTTAACCAAATACTCCAGTGTGCCTGTATCCGTGCGTATAGCAAAACCGCCCATTAAATCAACATCGGCATTTTCTATTCTATATTCGCCAAACATCTTTGTTGCATACTTTACATGGGGATTAGGCGGCAGTTTTTGCCCCAATCCGCATAGCAGTTTATCGGCTTGTATGGCATCCTCAGGGTTTACCAGTAAATCCATATCACGGGGCTGCACCGGCAGCCCCGTAAGTGCCAGTGTGTACGAGCCACCCAGTGCCCACACAAGGCCGCTGCCATTAAAAGCATCGGCAATTCTTTGTAGCGCTTTTTGCAAATATTCCATTCATATAACCTCCAGCAAATATTTTTTGATTATATCAATTATTTTCAGTTTATCCTGCTGCTATTGTTTATGTCAATTTTTACGCCCAAGCCACTTAGTACTGTAAATTTGCGTATAGGCAATGATTTAGTCCAATTGCAAATTGATACCCATCGTAAACTCGGAGAAGCTAAGGGAATGTTGGAGTGCATTGATGATAACGATTTATCGTTAGGCTATTGCAAGCTAGCGAAACGGTGTCTTCATGCAAAATAGACCATATTGAGATAGACCATTTACTGTTGTTCAGCCGGAATAAACCGACGAGCGCATCTGATATGGAAATAGCTAACAAGTGCTTTGAAGCTCTTCAATTGCTTATGAGGAAACCCATTACACGAAAATCATTAGGCAATTTGCATACCTCTATAATGGCGACTGGCGAGGTGGAATACTGGAAAAAACAGCAGCTGGATTATCTCGGTAGCATTAGAACAGTTCAATCGAAGTCATCCCTTGAACCGGGAACCAAGTTGGTCAATATAGATATTACGACTGCGGCAGCGGTGTTGTCTGTTTCATTCAATACGGCCAACAAGATCATTAACACGCTGATTGGTATTGTTGTATTGAAGCCATTGGATGACAAGAAGCGATATAAGGTTTATGTTTATTCTTTGGCACCAGAGCTTTTGAATTGAAAATTTGATGGATAAAGCAACTTCAAGGGCTTCAGCCTGAGATTTCAACATTGGAAAGAAGTTATATCCAGACAGCGCATTATGACGATAATGTACGGTCCCCAACAAGAGTTTTATATGGTATGATACCCGTAGATAGTTATAGAGACAAAATAACGGAGGAGCAAACAGCCTATGACGGATGCCGAAAAAAATTATAATACAGTTACCCCGTGGATTACGACTAAAAATACGGATAAAATGATTGACTTCCTCACAACTGCTTTTGGAGCAGTCGAGCTGGGCAGGGTCTATAACGCAGATGGCTCTATCGGTCACGCAGAGGTGCAGATTGGCGATTCTAAAATTATGATGTTCGACTCACGGCCTGAGTGGCCGCCTTTTCCATGTTTTATCAACCTGCATGTTGACGATAGTGAAGCGATATATAATCAGGCAATACAAGCGGGTGCGACCCCTATGACAAAAATCGTCACCCAATCATGGGGAGACAAGGGCGGCCGTGTCATTGACCCCTTTGGCAATGTGTGGTGGCTGACCTCTCATGTTGAGGATGTCAGTCCGGAGGAAATGGCAAAACGCTCCGGGCAGAAAGAGTATATAGAGGCAATGGAATATGCCCAAAGCAGCTTTGACCTTCAACCTGTCATTGATATTATCAAGAAAGCGCAAAACCATTAGAGGGAGAAGTCCTCAATGAATGAAATAGGCGCCTACATCGCCACCTTCCCACCTGATGTGCAGCAGCGGTTATCAGCCATTCGCGGCATAGTCCGCGAGGAAGCGCCACAGGCAACAGAACGGATATGTATGAAGATGCCCACCTTTGATCTGAACGGGAAATGGTTTGTGCACTTTGCTGCTTTTCCAAAGCATATTGGCTTCTACCCTCAGCCGGAGGGCATTGCCGCCTTCAAGGACAATCTGACCGATTACAAAACCCCAAAGGGAACCATTCTGTTTCCGCTTGACAAATTTACAATCATATGTTTTAATAACAAACAATAAAACCGATGAGACGGAGATAAAACCGCACAGCGCAACCACAGAGAGCCCTGTACTGCTGAAAATGGGTGTTAAGCGAGGCGGATAAATGGACCGTTGAGGGCAGAGAGAACGGCTGCACAGCCCAGTATCTTTTGACGTATGCGCACGTTACAGCGCCGGGAATGTGTTTGCATTTCGCAGAGGTGGCCTTTTTTACTAAGGCAATCAAGGTGGTACCGCAGGTTTATTCAAAGCCTGTCCTTGTATATATACAAGGACAGGCTTTTTTATTTGCAAAAAGAGGAGGAGATTGTGTGCTGCGTTTTATAAATGATATATCTGGGAAGCGATGGCGATGGCCTGCAAAGCATACCTATCTTCCCACCCCATACAAACACATACATACATACATATAAAGAAATGAGGACTATAAAATGAAAAAGTTTATTGCATTGTTTACATCGGCCTTGCTGGCCTTAAGCGTATTAACCGCATGCGGCAGCGCCGCATCCTCCGACACCACTTCTACTGCATCCTCTGTCCTTTCGGGCAGCGAGGGCAAAACCGAATTTTCCATTGGCCTAATTCAACTGGTAGAGCACCCAAGCCTGGATGAAATTAGAACTGCCTTTACCCGGCAGATAGAGGACGAAGCCGCAAAGCTTGGCATCTCGGTTAGCATCGATTATAAAAACGCACAAAACGATTCTACCCTTATCAACAGCATCTGCCGCCAGTTTGTAGATGACGGCGTAGACGCCATTGTAGCCATTGCAACCCCAGCCGCACAGGGTGCCGCCTCTGCCACCTCCGATATTCCAATCATCTTTAGCGCTATTACAGACCCTGTGGGAGCCGGCCTTGTAGAGGATATGACCGCCCCCGAGGGAAACATCACCGGCACCTCTGACGCTATTGATGTAGAGCGCATTTTTGGCCTTGCAGAAGAACTTACCCCCGGCATTACAAAGTATGGCTTTATTTATAACAAAGGCGAATCCAACAGCGTTTCGGTTATTGAAGAAGCCAAAGCCTACCTAGACAACAAGGGCATTGAATATGTCGAACGCACCGTTACCACCGAAGGTGAAGTGCAGCAGGCCTCCCGCGTGTTGCTGGAAGAAGCCGATGCCATTTTTGCCCCCATTGATAACACCGTTGCCAATGCCATGAGCGTGCTTTCGGACGAAGCCATAAAGGCAGGCAAGCCTGTGTATGTTGCGGCAGACAGTATGGTAAACGACGGCGGCCTTGCCACCGTGGGCGTTAACTACACCAACCTTGGCAAACAAACTGCCGATATGACCCTAAAAGTACTTACAGGCACCCCCATTGCACAGGTACCGGTAGAGGTACTTACCGACGTAAAGGTGGTGGTAAACCCAGATACTGCCGCAGCCCTGGGTATAGACGTAAGCAAGTATACAGCGTAAAATAAAAACAGCCTTTGTGCTGTGCACCAAACACTGCAAGGCATACTGTTATGGTATGCCTTGCATCGCGGAAGGGGATCTTTATGAGCTTGTACCTTATACAGGGCGCTGTAGAAGAGGGCTTTATTTACGCCTTTGTGGCGCTTGGCCTTTTCATCAGCTACAAAATACTAAATATTGCAGACCTTACTACAGACGGCAGCTTTGCCCTGGGCTGTGTTGTGGCCGCTGTTTTTGCAGACCAGGGCCACCCGTATATAAGCATTTTTGCGGCCCTTGGTGCCGGGGCGCTGGCGGGGCTGGTAACCGCCTTTTTGCAAACCAAAATGAAGGTGCCCCCCATATTGGCAGGTATTATTACCATGACAGGCCTTTACTCTATCAATGTGCTTATTTTGGGCGGTTCTCCCCTATTATACTTTTTAAAGAAGCCTACCATTTACAGCTTTGCAAACAGCATTGTAGGCGAAACCTACGGCAAACTGGTAACCTTGGTTATTTTGTGCGCCATTGTTAGTGTTTTGCTGGTTTTGTTTTTTGGCACACAGCTTGGCCTTTCCATACGTGCCACAGGAGACAACCGCGATATGGTAAGTGCCTCTTCTATCAACCCCGCATTTACTACCACCATTGGGCTTATGCTTTCTAACGCACTCATTGCTATGTCGGGCGCGCTTTGGGCACACAGCACCAGCCAGGGCAACATTAACATAGGCACCGGTACAGTGGTAATTGGCCTTGCAAGCCTTATTTTGGGCGGCATATTCTTTCGCGGGGCGCGTGTTTGGATAGGCGTTTGCGGGGCAATTGTAGGCGCTGTTTTATATCGCCTTGTTTTGGCAATGGCCCTGCGCGGTACCGGAGACCCCACCTATTTAAAACTGGTAAGCGCCGTATTGGTTGCCGCGGTAATCTCTTACCCCGCCGTTAAGGGGTATATTGCCGCCTACCTGCACCGCAAAAAGGAGGCAAAAGCAGATGCTGAAACTGACGCGGATTAAAAAAACCTTTTACCCCGGCACCCCAAACGAAAAGGTTGCCCTAAATGGACTTTCTCTTCAATTAAGCAAAGGGGATTTTGTAACCATCATCGGCTCTAACGGGGCGGGCAAATCCACCCTGTTTAACTTAATTGCGGGCACCCTGCTGCCCGATGCCGGTAAAATTGTATTAGACAATCAGGTTTTAACCTATGTGCCCGAGTATAAGCGAAGCCGCAATATTGGCCGCTTGTTTCAAGACCCATTAAAAGGAACAGCCCCCCACATGACCATTGAAGAAAACCTGGCCCTGGCCTACCTGCGCACCTCAAAGCATGGCAGTGCCTTTTCCCGTATATCCAAAACAGACAGAGACGAGTTTCGCACCAAGCTAGAGGCGCTGGGCCTTGGGCTGGAAAACCGCATAAAAAGCCCTGTGGGCATGCTGTCTGGCGGGCAACGCCAAGCCCTTACCCTGCTTATGGCAACGCTGGTGCCGCCCAAGCTTTTGCTGTTAGACGAGCACACCGCCTCATTAGACCCCGCCACTGCCGAAAAAGTACTGCTGCTTACCCAAGATATTGTGGCTAAAAACAATACCACCTGTATGATGATTACCCACAATATTTCTTCTGCCCTGCAACTGGGCAACCGCACCATTATGATGAACGACGGTGGCATTGTGCTGGATATCCGCGGCCAAGAACGGGATAGTATGACGGTAGAAAGCCTGCTGGCCGCCTTTAAAGAAAAGGCCCATACCGCGCTGGATAACGACCGTATTTTGCTGGAAGAATAATGATGCGTTATGCGGCATCATTTTGCACATTTGCTGCTAAAACAACAACTAAAAACAAAACAGGGAGCCTCTCCCAGGTGAGCGCATCCCTTTTTTATTATTTATTTGCTCATCAGTTAATGTAAAGTTCGCTCTGTTCAAATTTTAGCAGGTATATCTTTTATATAAAAATATCGCACTTGAAAAAGACATTGCATAAATATTATTATATAACATGGTTCGGCAAAAAATACACCAAAATAGATTGGAGATTATTGTATGCAAGAAGTATATGACTTTTTAAAAAAGTGCGAAACCTACTATATTGCCACTGTAGAAGGCAATCAACCAAGGGTGCGCCCTTTTGGCACGGTAGATATTTTTGAGGGAAATCTTTATATCCAAACCGGCCGTATAAAACCGGTTGCCCAGCAATTTAAAGCCAACCCTCAAGTCGAAATTTGCGCATTTGACGGACAAAAGTGGGTTCGCATACAAGCTACCGTTGTTGAGGATGACAGGGTAGAAGCACGGCAGCATATGCTGGACGCATACCCCAGCCTGCAAGCCCGTTATAAAGCCGACGATGGAAACACCCAAGTTTTATACTTAAAAAATGCCACAGCCACTTTTTCTTCTTTTAATGCCGAAACAACCGTAGTAACCTTTTAATATTTAAGCTTACGTATTGTTGATGCTTTGGTTTCCCCACCCCCTTTCCATCTGTTTTATAAAAATCATCTGGTATACCCGCCACCTCTTAAAAGTACTTTTGAGGCTTAACTAACATATAAACAGGCTCTCGTTTTACCCAAAGGTAAAACGAGAGCCTGTTTATGTATTTCTATATACAAAATTCTTTTCAAGCTTTAAAATTACGAGTTTTTCATTACAATGCTTTCCATAACATTGGCCACATGCTCGCAGGCATCGCAGCATTCTTCCAGCTTGTCGTACACTTCGCTCCAAATTAGCACCTGTACGGGGTCTTTTTCGGTGGTGTACAACTCACGCATAGAGTTTATGTAAAGAGCATCGCCCTCTTCTTCCATAGTGTTTACATCCACCACGCACTGATGAAGAGTGGCACTCTTTTTAAAGTTTGCAAATTCTTTGGTGGCAACCTGCAGCTTAGTGCAGCAATTTTTAATTACATCGGCAAATGCAAGGGCCTCGGGGCGTATTGCCTGCACATTATACATATAAATGCGAATCAATACATCCTCTACCTTATCGGTAACCTCATCCATCTCATTGGCCAGTTGTAAAATATCCTCGCGTTCAATAGGAGTTACAAATTCAGCTGCCAACTTTTCCATCATAACATGTTTTTCTTCATCAGCATTGTGCTCAATCAGGTGCATCGCATCCCTGCGCTCGTTTAGTGTAGAAGGATCAAAATCCGTAAAAGACTCGTACAAAGACTGGGCTGCTTCTGCCGAATAATCCACCAGGGTTTGAAATGTTTGAAAATAATCATGTTGTTTTTTTGCCATAATCAAGTTCCTCCTTTATACTGGATCCTCTTTCCTTCTCTTCTTGGTTAAAACAGCCATACAAAAAGGCGTGCCATAAAATATCCTATCAAACCACATCCCGGGAAAGTAAGCACCCAGGTAAGAACCATCTCTTTTACTACACCCCAGTTTACAGAGCGCAAACGGTGTGCCGCACCAACACCCATAATTGCTGTGGTTTTTGTGTGCGTTGTGCTAACAGGAATACCTGTAAGGGAAGAAATAAGCAGGCAGCTTGCCGCGGCAGCATCGGCAGAAAATCCCTGATACTGCTCCAGCTTTACCATATCCATACCAACAGCTTTAATAATGCGGTAGCCGCCAATAGAGGTACCCACACCCATTACCAAACTGCACAATATAATCAACCAAAGCGGAATAGCCACTTCGCCGCCGCCCATTTCCCCGCGGGAAAGTGCCACGCCAAGCAGAAATACGCCCATAAACTTTTGTCCGTCCTGCGCACCATGCATAAAGGCCATACCGGCGCCGCCCGCAATTTGTGCCCCGCGGAAGAAACCGCCCGTTTTGCGCCTGTCTACGCCCTTAAATATCAGTTCCACAAGGCGCACCGTTATCCAGCCCATTACAAAACCCAGTACGGTAGAAAGCAAAAGCCCATATAAAACCTTGCCCCACTCGGCAAAGTTGATACCGCCAACACCACCGTGCATGGCAATTGCCGCGCCCGAAAGGCCCGCAATCAGCGCATGGCTTTCGCTGGTGGGAATGCCAAAGTACCACGCCGCCGTGGCCCATACAACAATTGCCACCATTGCGGCACATAAGGCCACCAAAGCCTCATGAGAATCAGCGCCAAAATCCACCATGTTATAAATGGTTTCTGCCACTGTTTTGTTTATCATGGTCATTACCAAAATACCCAAAAAGTTAAACACAGCCGCCATTAAAATAGCCGGCCTTGGGGCCATAGCCCGTGTAGAAATGCAGGTGGCAATGGCATTCGGTGCATCTGTCCATCCATTTACCAAAATAACGGCAATGGTAAGCAAAGCAGTAATTAGAAGCGGAATATTGGTAGATATCTCACTTAAGAACTCTGTAAATGACATACAAACGTCCTTCCCAGGCTTTCATTTCCCTGTTTGGTAAAGGTTAATCCTTTTATAGCCAAAAGCAAAATTAGTATAACATAAAATATTTGTTAAAAACAAGAAAAATTATGGTTAAGTATGTGCGGCCTATACGTACATAAAAATCATGTACAAACGCCCTCTTCCCCCAATACACGTAACATCGCTGTTGCCGTCCCTATACACGGCCTGCAAACACCTTATAAAGGAGTAAATATTTTTTATAATTAATTTTTAAAAACAAAATATTCGCAGTTCTTTTGCATTTTAAGCAATTCCTTTTAGGCCCTGCTTAGCAAAACTACACAGTGGGCGGCAATACCAAGGCCTTCGCCGGTAAAGCCAAGCCCCTCTTCTGTGGTAGCTTTTACCGAAATATCCTCCAGTTCCACCCCACTCGCTTTTGCAATATTGGCACGCATGGCGGGTATATGGGGGGCCAATTTGGGTTTTTGGCAAAGGATTGTTGCATCAATATTTCCTATGCTGTATCCCTGCTGCCTTACCATATGCACCACTTCTTGCAGCAGCACCATACTGTCTGCCCCTTTAAAGTCATCCCCCGTATCGGGAAAATGCTTGCCTATATCCCCAAGGGCCGCCGCCCCCAGTAAAGCGTCCGATACCGCGTGCAGCAGCACATCGGCGTCAGAATGCCCAAGTAAGCCCATCTCGTAAGGGATTGTCACCCCGCCTATAATCAGGGGGCGATCTTTTACCAGTTTGTGCACATCATACCCATGCCCTATTTTAAAAGACGGCATTTTGTCCTCCCCATCCAGCGGCAAATCCGCTTTTGTGGTTATTTTAATATTGGCCGCACTGCCCTCTACCAACTGTACCGGGTGGCCTGCCAGTTCCATCACCATGCAGTCGTCTGTCAATTGTTCCAGCGTCACTGTGTCCATCTGCTCCATTGCATCTGCAAATATTACCCTGTTAAATACCTGGGGGGTTTGCACAGCCATCAGCTCGTGGCGGGGCGGTGTCCTGTGCACAATATCTCCCTTTACTCTTTTAATGGTATCCTGCACCGGCAGTGCGGGGGCTGCCGCGCCCGTTTCTGCCGCCGCCTGTATTGCGCGGCTTACAATCTCCTGCGGCACAAAGGGGCGCGCCGCGTCGTGTATTGCCACAATATCCTCGCTTTTGCAAAGGGAAATCCCTTTTTGTACGGACCCCGCGCGACAGGCCGCTCCCTCAATAATTTGCAGAGGCTTTTGTGTGGGGTGCTTTGCAAAAATTTGGCGTACCTTACCTATATTTTCGCCCGCCACCAGTACAATTGTATCTACAAAGGGATGTATATCCATGCACTGCACAGAGCGGCGCACAATTTCCATCCCCTCCCAAACGTACAACAGTTTATCAAAACCCATACGTGCAGAGCGCCCGGCGCCAACCACCACCGCCGCCACTGTTTTTTGATTATACATAGTGCAAAAACTTCCTTTTTTTGCGGTTTATCCCGCATTTTTTATATTTGCAAGTTTATTATAGCTTTTTGCGGGCCTATGCTCAACTACCCGCCATTTTACACCGCTTGCCGCCCTGTTTTTAAATACATTCATTGCAAAAATCGCCCCCGTAACACGCCCTTGCTTTTTTACAATTTTACTTTATGATGTAAATATAGGAAGATATTTTGTGTTTTTATACGCAAGAGGAACAGAACACAATTTAGGAGGGAAGTACAATGTGGCTTTATGTTTTTATCTTTTTTGCAAAACTTGTAGAGGTTTCTCTTGCTACGGTTCGCCTTGTTTTAATCAACCGGGGCGAAAAACTAAAGGGTGCCGCAATAGGCTTTTTTGAAGTAATGATTTGGGTAATTGTTATCAGCAATGTGCTGGACGGATTAAGCCAAGACCCCATTAAGTTGGTGGTTTACTGCTTTGCTTTTGCATGCGGCAACTACTTTGGCGTAATTGTAGAAAACAAGCTTGCCATTGGCACAGCGCAAATACAGGTGGTTGTGGGCGACGATACCAAGGATGTAATCACCTCCGAGCTGCGCGAAAAAGGCTTTGGCATTACCAGTGTTGTTGGGCAGGGCAAAGACGGCCCCGTAGATGTATTGATGATTTATTTAAAACGCAAAGCTGTGCCCGAGGCAATTGAGAGTATCCATAAATACTGCCCCAATGCATTGGTTACCGTAAACGATGTACGTCAGCTTCGCAATGGGTACATTCGTAAATAATACTTGTATATGTATAACCTCCTATCGGAGTCCTTCCGATAGGGGGTTATTTTATATGGCTGCATAGTGGTGCAGCTATATCTTTAAAAAGCTACAACAGGCATAAATATTTGTATACCGTTTAAAATATATTTCCACAACCAGCAAACAAGTACAAATTGTATATAAAACAATCTGCTTTTCCTGCAAATTCTGCCAGCCTGCACAAATATGTATATTTATTCATAAATATATTGTTTTTATGCAATAACAAAGCTATAAT
>JBKEAM010000096.1:0-10402 GCA_047972265.1 Oscillospiraceae bacterium
TTTTGGGATGTGAATTTTTATTTGCAGATAATACTTTAAATATTAAAAATGAACGGTAAAAGTCATTTTATAATCTATTTTTATCTAAAAATAGATTATCGGGATATTTAAGGGTTTTAAGAAATATTTTCATAAATATGTGGGAAAATACTTCAAAAATTTGAAATAATATGGTATGCTCTAGCCAGTTCATTAAACAATTTCAAGGAGGGATGATTTGTGATTAAAAAATCCTTATCTCTTATTTTATCTTTAAGCTTTGTTTTAGCCATGGGGCTATTTATAAAACCAGTTACTGTTAATGCCGCACCTATAACTACATATAATTTTTCGGACTACTATAACAGCGACGGAACACGATCTACATCGACATCGGTACTTTTTCCGCTTATTGGCGATCGCTTAATTGCTGATAATCGTATTTACGAAGTTATTAATGATGATAGCGGGCTGATATTGCAAGAATATGGGTCTCTTCAAGCCGCACTGGACTATTGGGTTAATACTTTAAATAGCTTTCCAGAAGACTATACTTATATTGGCGATGTTGAAACTACACCCCCTGACACAGATCCCCCGGCAACACTTACCCCTATTTCAACCGGCGATGATTATTACGACCGCCACTACAATTACTGGATTACCGTATACAACCAATTGATTTTACTGCCCAATAATGGCAGGCTTACTGTAGATGCCTCGGGCTACAACATAGACCATGTGCAGCACTTTGTGTTTGATGCGTTAAACGGAACAAACCGCACCCTAACATTTACCTTTGATGATGGCACCTATGTAATAAGCGGCAGAAATTTGGGCAAGATAGCCCTTGGCAACAACTATACCTTTGTACTTCTTACAGGCCTTGGTTATTGTGTAGAACAACTTTAAAATTAAAGCAAAAAAATCCCCCTTTATGGGGGATTTTTTATTTTGTGCATTATTGGAAGTAAACGCTTGGGAAGAATAGGCAGAATATGGTTATGCAGAAAAGTAAAGCAGGCTGCGTAAATTGATAAATGAGTATAAAGAATAAACTAAATGTAAGCTTAATTGTGAAAAAATATTATTGTGTGATATAGTGTAAATACTTTGTTTTAATTTTGCTATGTGATATTTTAACAGGATTGTGAGGCGAATTATATTGAAACTTGCCGAGGCTTTGTCTATTAGATCGGATTTGCAAAAAAGAATTGCACAGTTAAAAAGCCGCTTGCTGATTAATGCAAGAGTACAAGAGGGAGAAGAACCCGCAGAAAACCCGCTTGAACTGCTACGCGATTTGGATGAATTGATTGCAGAACTGGATGCTATTACGGTTAGTATTAACATGACAAATGGGCAAACCGTTGATGACGGCGAAACAATAACCAGCTTGTTGGCGCGCCGCGATGGATTGGTGCTTAAAGTTGGGATATTAAGGGATTTTCTTGCAAATGCCAGTGCAACGGTGGTTCGCAATACCAAAACAGAAATAAAGATTAAAAGCACGATAAAAGTATCCACTCAGCAAAAAGAAGTTGACAAAGTTTCGAAAGACTTACGGCAATTGGATGCAAGAATACAGGCACTAAACTGGACAACAGAATTGAAATAGGCATTTGGGTAACAATATCGGGCGAATGCTATCTCGCGACTGAGAATAAGCCGACCTCTGGTGATGTGTACGGAGCGCATGTCGGGGTTCGATTCCCTACTTATTATATAGGCTCATTACACCGCACATGGGCATGTTTTTTGTGTATTTTTACAACCAATGGCGTTGGCGATATTGCGAGGGTGGGAACGGGGAATTTTTAATTCTGTTGTTAAAGTAAAAGAACAACTGGCTAAATTTTTGTAGGCTTTTAAATGGGTAAGTTGTTGTTTTAAGTTTTATGTTTACAGATTTTTAAGCGGGATTTAAAGGCAGGGCATGTAAACTAAACTGGCGAATGTTTAAATGTAGCAGGCTAATATGATAATTAGGATGTGAGCTTTTTTGACAGAATATTTGTGTTTTGATTCTAGAGAAGCTTTTAGACTTTGGCTCCAAGAAAACGCGGCTCTAAGCGGTGGCGTGTGGCTTTTATTTGGCAAACTGGGTGGGCCAAAAACAATAAAAGCAAGCGAAGCGTTGGAAGAAGCGCTTTGTTTTGGGTGGATTGATGGTCAGATGCAAAGCCTTGACGAAAGCAGGTACATAAAGTATTTTTCTATACGCAGAAAAAACAGCAAATGGTCTGATAAAAACAAAGCACTGGTTGAAACTCTTGAAAAGCGGGGCGCTATGACCCCCGCAGGAAGGATGAAAATAGAAGAAGCCAGGGCGAATGGACAGTGGAATGCACCCAAAAAAGAGGCTGTTACAGAGGCGCAGATTTTACTTTTATGCAAACTGTTGCAAGGGTATGAGCCGGCCTATACGAATTTTACGGCCAGGTCTCTATCGGTAAAAAAGACATATGCGCGGGCGTATTTTGATGCAAAAACAGACGCCGGACGTGCCAACCGTTTGCAATGGATGGTAGAAAGGCTGAATAAAAACTTAAAACCGATGTAGGGACTGTTTTACTGCTGCTTTTATTATGCACATAAATAAATTGGTGTGCATAAAGCATATAGAGGCGGCTATATCTTGCCTTCACGTTATATTTTGCATTTTAGTCAAAAAAATAATTTTTATTTTTCAAAAACAGATTAAATGGTTTTTTTATATGGAAATCATCTAAAATCAGAATGTAAGACCATAAGTGAAAAAATAAGCATTATTTATATTTTAATTTCGATAATAAGATATTTATGTAAAAAATAATGCAAAAAAATCAAAAATGCAATTGTGAAATTTAGCGGCTGAATACTTGAAAAAATCATATACAGCATTTAAAATATTAATGAGCAGGGGCGTCATCCCCTCGTTCTCCTCGTCTCTGTCGGTTGTCCCCAGCAACTGGCAGGGATTTTTTTGCCTTTTTACAAGATGCATAAACTATTTTTGCATTACAGCAGGGTGATTTTTTCTCTTGTATATGCTATAATTTTTTAAATATATATCGAGGCCAAAAAGCAGGGCAGTAAATATGTTGTGCATAAAGCCGCGGTAAGCTATACTTTAAATAAAACGTTTTTACGTTTGTTTTGTTTCGAACTTTAGAAAGGATTTTTAAGCCGGCAAGCACTTAAAAGCAAAAGGTCTATTTGCAACCGGTATTTATAATACTTGTTTTAATAAGGAGCTTTCATGGCAGACATGATGCAAAACCACATACAAACCCCGCAAAAGATAGTGGGGTTTATGAGCCTGCAAGTAACAGATGCTTTGTTGGATGAAGATCTGTTTCCGGATGAAACAACACACGAAGATGCACAAATTTTGTTTGCTTTGGCTGTAATCTCGGCGCTTCCGCCAGTACCAGCCAATCGTAATATACTAGATAGCACCTTTACCTACCTGCGTACCCCGGGCGTAGTGCCAAGCGCAGGGCCGGATGATTTTTTTTCTTTGGACTATAACGATTTTGTGGTGTACTATAACAAGCTTATCCCCGTATTTATAAAGTCTTGCAAATTGCCGGCAGGGGCGCCGCACTCGTACCCGTACGAGATGTTGGCAAAAGTAGCCGCCAGTATGATGCGCTTTGACGAAGATGCCGCGCGTGTTTTTCATCTTGAAACATGGCTAACCTACTACTGTAAAGATGCGCTGCTGATGTTTTATGATGAAGAGACTGAACGCAGTACCTTTAATTTGTGGAGCGAGCCAACGCCGGAAGATGCATACGACTTTTTAAACAAGCATGTAAACAATGTGGTAACAGACGAAACCTTTTTTGGTGGGGATATACCGCCGGTATCTACCGAGGTATTTAGTGCATTGTTTGCGTTTTTGGTTTTGGTGCCTCCGCTTCAAAGCCGCTCTTTAATGTACGCAACACTTTCTAAAATGCATGAGTTGTTTAGCCAAAACAATTATCCACTGGTGTTTTTTGATAGAATAATGCATTATACCGAAATTTTTGAAGAAATATATACCAAAAGCTTGCCGCAAAATACAGGCCGTGCAGGTGCCTACACCTACGATATGATGGCGGCGGAGGCTGCCCGTCTAATGGGCAAAGGTAATGATATGTTGCTGCGTTATAATATTACAGCGTATTTTCCGCTGCTAATAACAGACGCTGTACAGGACTTATTTACCTGACACATTTTACTTAAAAATTATCTTTGGCAAAATGTAAAAACTTATCGGCTTTTGCTATTGACAAACAGGCGACGGGTACGTTATTATGTTTAGGCGCACCTGACGCGGCGATTACCCAAAACGCTAAACAGGAAGCCTATAGGGGTATAGCTCAGTTGGTAGAGCAGCGGTCTCCAAAACCGCGTGCCGAGGGTTCGAATCCTTCTGCCCCTGCCATTTTGGCCCGGTAGTTCAGTTGGTTAGAACGCTAGCCTGTCACGCTAGAGGTCGTGGGTTCGAGCCCCATCCGGGTCGCCATCTTTTTTAATATTGTTTGCTGCTATGGCTCAGGTGGTAGAGCACATCCTTGGTAAGGATGAGGTCTCCAGTTCGAATCTGGATAGCAGCTCCAAGAAAAACAACCATGTCAATTGACATGGTTGTTTTTTTTATTTCTATAAATATGCTGCAAGTAAATTTTGGGTTTGCAGTGTAGCATGCAGCTGTATGCGGCTTTTAATATAAAAGGGAGCAATCTTTATAAATAAAAACAAAATAAGGGGGAAAAAGCTTTATGCCTTTTCTATCTTATGCACGGTAAGTACGTTGTCGCAAACCGAAAATTTAATCTCAAATCCGGCAAAGGGCATACCGTACACCCTGTTGGGGTCGTTTTGATAAGAGGGGCGGGGGTCTAGGGCAAGCACATCGTGCAGCGCTTTGCGATTTTGGGGCGGCAGGGGGGCAATTACATTCTCGGCAATGTTTACGGTAAGCACTGGTGTGGGGGCTGCACTGGCGTATCCCCCGGTGGCTTCTGGGTGGCAGTCTGCAAAAGGCAGGTAGGGTTTAATATCGTAAATAGGGGTATTGTCCATTAAATCGGCTCCAAGCACGTGTATCAGCGGGCCCAGCTTGGGGTGCTGCTGGATAGAGCTGATTTTAACAGCCGAAAGCCCCAGCGCATTGGGCCGAAAGGGGGAGCGGCTGGCAAACACACCCATACGCGCATTGCCGCCCAAACGCGGCGGGCGTACAGTGGGAGACCAGGTGTCGCGCTCTGTTTCAGAAAATCCCCAAATAAGCCAGATATGTGTAAAGCTTTCAAGCCCTCTTAAGGCGTTCGGGTTGCGGTAATCTGGCTCAAATACAATGGTGGATTGCAGGGTATCTACTATATTGCTTTGCCGCGGTATGCCAAATTTGCTTGAAAAATCACTTTTCATATGGGCAATTGTTTTAAGGCTGTTCATTTTAAGGCCCCTTTTTTGGTATGTTGAATATGGAATGGTCTTGCCGATTTTTAAAAGACGTATAAAGAGGTTTTTATTATAGCATATACAAATTTTGATAAAGGTACAGCAAATGGCAGAGCATTTTTTGCCTGCAATATTTGTGCGATGCAAATAAAAAGAGCAGCCCTGCAAGGCTGCTCTTAATTGTTCTATTCTTCTACTACAGGAGAATCTGGTGCGTTGCGAACAACACTGCCTATACCGTTTTTACAGCCTGATTTGCTTGTATAACCTTCGGATGCAAGAATTGGCTCTCCGTTTGAAGCTTTAAGCCGAAAGCGGAACTCGCCGCCCTTATCTTCGTATATTTCAAATTTGGGGTTTGTAGCACTCTCGCCCAGGGTTTGGTCTTCTATTTTAGCAATGGGTGCGTTTTTACGTACACTTTCTATGCCGTGTAAACATGCAGATTTGGAAGAGTAAACTTCGCTTGTGCCAATGGGCTCTCCGTTAGAAGCAATTAAATTGAACTTAATACCCGTATTTACCTGTTTTACCAAAAATTTTCCCAATGCGATGACCTCCTTACAAAATAAAATAGATTGCGAGAATAAGTATAATTATTAATATCATTTACAAACACGGAAGTCAAGAAAAACCAATTGACAGGGCGTAAAGCACTGTTTATAGCGCCAATTACAATATTTTTAAAGGCGTAATTTAACAAACAGTCAAAAAATAAAATATGGAAATTACAAAGCTTTGGTTTTACAATTTGGGCGTAAAATGCTATAGTCTGTTTAAGAAAAGGAGCGGATAAGATGTTTTGTTTTTTGCTTAGTATTCTTTCTTTGGTATGCGGCATTTTGTATGTAGCAGTGCAGTACGAGGTTGCTGTTGGCTGGGTACAAATATTTTTAGGCCTGCTTTGCCTTGCATTGGTATTTATTTGGAAACGAGCCGAGATGAAAGAGAAAAAGGGTAATAAAGAATAATTATTTTGCTTACTATATAAAGGTTGGCAAGTATATTATGCGGGAGGCTGTATGCTGCAAGTAGAAAAAAAAGCAGTGGCATTTGTACAAAGGCATATTTTTTGGTTTGGGGCAGCGGTGGCTTTTGTGGCGGCGGTGTTGCTGCGTACAGCATTGTTTCCGGTTGCATCGGCCGATTATAATATGTTTTTGCTTCCGTGGTATTACGAGATTGTAGAGGGCGGTGGGCTGCCATCCTTGGCAAACCATTCGGCAAACTACAACACGGCCTATCTGTTTTTAATGTATCTGTCTACCCTAATGCCGGTAGAGCCTATTGTGGGCATTAAATTGTTTTCTTTTTTGGGTGACGCTTTAATGGCTTTTGCGGCGGGACTTTTGGTTTATCAGACTTGCGGCAAAATTAAAAAAAGTGTTGTTGCATTTTTAGTTGTGTTCCTGCTCCCGCTTACCATTCTTAACTCGGCCTATTGGGCGCAGTGCGATTCTATTTTTACTGGGTTTTTGCTGCTGGCTTTGTATTGGGCTTTGCGGGGTAAGTGGCCTGGTATGTTTGTTTTTGTGGGGATTGCGCTTTGTTTTAAATTTCAGGCGATTTTCTTTTTGCCGTTTTTATTAATTGTGTACGCAAGCAACCGCAAATTTACCATTTTTAATTTTTCTATCCCTCCGTTTATACTGCTTATATCGGGGTTGCCTGCGGTTTTGTTTGGCGCGCCGTTGTACACGGCACTTTCTACCTATATGGGCCAGTACGAAAACGAGCAATCGGTATATGTAACTTATCAGGGCTTTGCAACATTTTTTAGATGGTCCCAGTCGGAAGAGGTGCGCAGCTTTTTAATTTTGTGTGCTCTTACCATATGTGCCCTGTTTTTTGCGGTTGCGCTTTACAAAAAGCGTCGTTTTGAGGGCGATGACCTTATTTTGTTAGGCGCATGGAGCATTTTTGTTTGTGTTTTGTTTTTGCCGGGCATGCACGAGCGGTATGGCTACCCGGGAGAAATTATGCTTTGCGTGTGGTTTTTAAGGGCGCCCTCTGTACGCAGGCTACTGCCCACCCTTGCCTTATATTTTGTTGGTTTTATGTCCAGCGCCCGGTTTTTATTGGGGGCAGGGCCGGATGGCTCGGTGTATATTGCAATGGTAGGGTTGGCCGCCTTTGTTTATATAACGTGGTTGCTTTTGTTTCCGCAAAGCGGCCAAAAAAGTTTAAAGGATGCTTTAAAGCCACTGTAAACAACCGGCGGTTTTTGGTTTTGTAATAAAAAATAGAGATGGCTGCTTTTACATAAAGTGTAAAGGCAGCTTTATTATTTAAAATTAAACTAATTATTGTGTTTTTCTACAAAAGTAAATAAAAAGAGAGAACAAATAAGAAAGGGTTCTACAAAAAAACAGATAAAAAGGCAGAAAAATGATGTTTTAATACTGGCAAAAAATTATTATTTATAGCACTGTTTATTGACTGAAACATAATTTTATTGTACCATCGTTTTTGTTTGAAGTGAATGAGCGAAAACAAATTGAAAAGGATGGAAGTATTTTTATGAAAAAGCTAATGGCATTTTTAGTGACATCGGTATTTGCGGTTGCATTGCTGGTAGGGTGTGGCACCAGCGCAAGCTCCGGTGCCGATTCTTCTAAGGCAGAAAGCACAGAGTCCAAAAGCAGCTCTTCTGTTGCAGTAGAGTCTACCTCTGACGTTGAGTCTGAAGTGGATGGCGATTCTACCGCACAGGGTAGTAGCAACTCTGACGTTGAAAGCATCCTCACACCTCCTGGTGCAAAAGATTTGGTTAAAGTAGAGGGCGCTATCACCGGTACCAGCTCCGAATCTTTTGATGGACTGATCAGTTTTTACGAGGATGCTGTAGGCGAGATTGGCGGCAACGGAGACGGAACCAAGGTTGACATTAAAGGCGCAGAATCTTGGGCATGGGTTGGAACATATGGTGATGACAGTACTCCTTTAAGCATTACTGTTACGTTTAACCCGCTTGGCGATGGCTTTTTGGTTGCTGTAGCTTACTAATTATAGGTGTAGTAAACCCCTCCGGGATTTTCCGGAGGGGTTTTTGTATATGCTATTTAAGCAGTATGCAGGGCAAAGGGTTGTCCCGCGTCTATTTTTTTAAGCAATTGAGGGATGCTAAGATGCTGAGGGCACACTTTTTCGCACAGGCCGCAATCTACACAGTGTGCTGCTTTGGCACTTTCATCAAAGCTTTTGTACTCTTCTTTAAAATCTACCATACGCTGTATGTTGCAATGGTTAAAAAGCTTAAATATACCCGGAATATCAACCCCCTGCGGGCAGGGCATGCAGTAGCGGCAGGCAGTGCAGCCGATTGCCTTCGATTCTTTATATAACTGCATAGCCTCATCTAGCGCTTGCTGCTCGTTTTGAGATAAAGGGCGAGCTTCGCAAAATGTTTTAATATTATCCTCTGCCTGCGCAAGGCTGCCCATGCCGCTTAAAACGGTAAGTGTGTTGCTAAGCCCCGCCGAAAACCGCATTGACCACGAGGCAATGCTGCCCTGTGCATCTTGCCGGGTTAAAAGCTTATTGGCCTCGGGGCCAAGGTCTGTTAGTTGGCCGCCTCGCACGGGTTCCATAATAATACAGGGAATATTGTGAGATTCAAGAATTTCGTATTGTTCTTGGCTTTGGTAAACATCCCAATCCAGCGGGTTTATTTGCAATTGCGCAAACTCCCAGTTAACCCCATTGCATATCTCTTTTAAAACAGGGGGCTTATCGTGAAATGAAAACCCAATGTGGAGTATTTTTCCGGCCTCTTTCATTTTTTGTAAAAAGGGCAAAAGATTTAACCGCTGTATCAGCTCATAGCGTTCTGCATCCAGCGCATGGCAAAGGTAAAAATCAAAATAATCTGTTTTGCACCGGGCAAGTTGTTCTTCAAAAATGCGGGGTGCGTCTGCTTCGGTTTTTAGCTCCCAAACAGGCATTTTAGACGCAAGGTAAAAAGAATCTCTGGGATAGCCTGAAAGTGCCCTGCCAACAAAGGCCTCGATCTGTCCGTGATGGTAGGGGTAGGCTGTATCAAAATAATTAACGCCGTTTTTATAAAGGTAGTCTATAATAGCCAAAGACTGCTCTTCGTCTATGCTTTCGTCTGGCAGGGTAGGAAAGCGCATGCACCCAAGCCCCAATAAAGAAATATCCTGCGGCAGATTTTTAAAAGAACGATGTTTCACCCGTAAGCCCCCCTTTTTGTATTATTATCAGTATATAATAAACAGTGTAAACGGGCAAACAAGATATTAAACTTGATTGAGGCAAAAAATAAATGATATACTGCTGTTTAAAAAGAAAAGCGCAAAAAAAGCTTTAACTTCTATAATAAAGCCGGGTATAAACTACAAAATTAAACTGTAAAAATATACCCCCAAAATGCAAAAAAAGATTGACAGCATAAAAACGCCACTGTATAATACCTATAAATCCGATAGGAAATTAAGAAATTAGAGAGGTGCTGTGCAATGAAAATTTTTACAAATGGCAAAAGGGCAAGGAACGATTGGCGAATGTGTTGCATGGCATTGTGTATATAATGTAGGCCCGTATTTTACCCAGGTGCTTAGCATTTATGCTGGCACAAAGCAATAAGCAATGAATTTATAATTTGAAATGAGGTAAATATAATGAGCAGCCAATCGTGGAAATTTGAGACCAAACAGCTTCATGTAGGACAGGAAAAGCCTGACAGTGCAACCGGGGCCCGTGCCGTGCCGGTGTACCAAACATCTTCTTATGTATTTGACAATGCCGAGCATGCGGCAGCACGCTTTGGTTTAAGGGATGCAGGCAATATTTACGGCAGGCTTACCAACCCTACACAGGATGTTTTTGAACAGCGCATTGCAGCGCTGGAAGGCGGCGTGGCAGCGTTGGCAGTGGCTTCTGGTGCAGCAGCGGTTACATATGCCATACAAAACCTTGCCCAAGCCGGAGACCACATTGTGGCCGAAAAAACCATTTATGGCGG
>JBKEAM010000128.1:0-9276 GCA_047972265.1 Oscillospiraceae bacterium
AATGCTTCATCGTAACGCGGTGGAGCTACACCTTTTCTTGATTTGTTTGACATGCTTTTTGGCCTCCTTCTTTCAGTATACACGATTGATGGCGTGTCTTCCATTTCGAGAAGGGCTCACAGGACATTCTAGAGGAATAATTTCTGACAACGGTATATATGGCTTTGAATGGGGCGGAAAGAGATATAATTCAGGATTCACTGGGAGTTTCCAATTTAGTGAGTTTGTAGAAACGAATTTCGACTTAACTCTTGATTGTGAAAATTATCAATATGTTTTATTTTCTCCTGGGATACTGGATCAGCCGAATAATCTTATGAAAAGTAGACGGCTTAGAAACATTAGTATTTATTCTTTTCTAGACGGGGATAACGTGATTTTTACTTTACATAAGGAAAAGTGGAAAAAAAGGTTTGACTATGATGAATATAAAAACCTGGCTTTTGAAAAAGTGGGTATATTTTCTACACTGCGCGATATGCTATCGGGATATTTAGAGTTGATTATGAAGGTCTCACCTAACCCTATCGATCTAATGTATTTAAATTCACTTCGGGATTCTTTGGTAAATGCTCGTAGGAGATATGGCATAAGATATGGCAAAGTGATTGAAGATTCTTTAAGCAATGAAATTAATGAAAAGAATTGGGGAGTCCTTCGAAATCTATCTAGGACAATAGGTGATGGAGCCGGGGCATTTGTGTCACAAATAATTGATAATTAAAAATAATGCAAACGATATATAAATAAAGGAAATAATGTTAATTGTCGAAGCGATTTTTTCTGCTCGGTTTTTTGAATTTAGTAAGCTGAAAAGGTTAAGTCCGGAAAATATCAGACAAATCGAAAGTGCGACTCCAATTATGAAAAACATAGTTTCTCCATTTCGAATTTTATATAATGATCTTTAAATTAATAATGAAATGAGTGAACGTGTTAAACCGGGCCTCTTTATAGATGCAAAATGCTGAATAAAAAGGGTTTCTTGACTTTTTGCCTCGGTTTTTATATAGTAATTTAGCAAGATGTTTTGCAAATTGAATAGGATAATTCGGTTGGGCAGGCTTTGGCCTGTTTTCAAGTTATTGTTGCTTTTAGGGTGGAAGCTTCTTTTTAGAGGCTTCTTTTTTTTTATGCCCAAAAACAGGGAGGTGTAGGGATGTCGGTTTTACAAAGTATAGGGTTTGCGCTGTGCTTAATGCTGGTGGTTTTTATAGTATTGGCAAGTTTAATGCTGGTTACCATGCTGGTTGGGGCGGTAGTACGCAGGATAGAAAAAAACAAAAGCAAATAAATACGGGCAGGCGGGTTTTAAATTGCGCCTGCATGTACCAAAGGAGTATGTCTTTTTGAGGGGCGCATAGGTAAATGATGCCTTGCTAAAAAGAAAGAAACCTGCCCCGCCTGTTGCAATACACGAGTGTACCAAAGGAGAGTAAAAGATGATTGTTGATATTTTAAAAGGGATTTTTTCCGGCTCCGGCTTTGCGGGGCTTACCATAGGTAACCTGATAATGATTTTGCTGGCGCTGGTGCTGGTATATTTTGCCATTGCCAAAAAATACGAACCCATGCTGCTATTGCCCATTGCTTTTGGGGTAATGCTTGCAAACCTGCCCTTTACGGGGCTAATGCAGGAGGGTGGGCTGCTGTATTACCTGTACCAAGGGGTAAAGCTGGGCATTTATCCCTCACTTATATTTTTGGGCATTGGTGCCATGACAGATTTTGGCCCACTGCTTGCACGCCCCCTAAGCCTGCTGCTTGGGGCAGCGGCACAGTTTGGCATTGCCATTGTTTTTGTGCTTGCGGTTGCGCTGGGGTTTACCCCGCAGGAGGCGGCCTCGGCCTCTATTGTAGGCGGGGCCGATGGGCCGACAGCCCTGTACCTTGCGGCAAAGCTGGCTCCACATTTACTGCCCGCCATAGCCATAGCGGCCTACTCTTACATGGCGCTTATCCCACTGATACAGCCGCCGCTGATGCGGCTGTGCACCACAAAAAAAGAGCGCGAAGTAGAAATGAAGCTGCCGCGGAACGTATCTAAGCTGGAGAAAATATGCTTCCCCATTGTGACAACGCTGTTTTGCATTTTGCTGCTGCCCCCGGTGGCGCCTTTAATAGGGATGCTGATGCTGGGCAATTTGTTTAAAGAATCGGGCGTGGTGGAGAGACTTAGCAACGTGGCGCAAAATGGCTTGATTAATGTAGTAACCATATTTTTGGGGCTTACGGTGGGGGCAACCGCCAGTGCCGAGACCTTTTTGCAGGTAAAAACCCTGCTGATTATTGGGCTGGGGCTGTTTGCCTTTATGTTTAGCACAGTGGGCGGCCTACTGGCGGGCAAGCTGGTATATGTTGTAACACGGGGCAAAATAAATCCCTTAATTGGAGCGGCCGGGGTTTCTGCAGTGCCCATGGCGGCAAGGGTTGCGCAGGTAGAGGGGCAAAAAGCAAACCCGCGCAGTTACCTGTTAATGCACGCAATGGGCCCCAATGTAGCGGGGGCTATAGGTTCTGCCGTTGCGGCGGGGGTAATGCTAACCTATTTAGGGGGATAAAGAGGCTTTGTGTTTGGGGTTATGGATAAGCCAAAACAAAAAGTACCCTATAAAGCTTAACCAATGGTTAAATAAACGACGTAAGGCGTAAACCACCTATCGCTTGTGGGCATATGCGGGGGTAGCTTATACTATAAACAGGCAAACGTTTGCAGCCAATAAAGGAGGCAGGCAGATGGAACTGAGAATAGGAAGTGAAATACAGCGCCTACGGCGGCAAAGCAATAGTACACAGCAGCAGCTTGCAGATGCTATGGGGGTAACGGGGGCGGCGGTGTCTAAATGGGAGAGCGGTGCCAGCTACCCAGACATTACCCTGTTGCCGCGGCTTGCCCGGTACCTAAACATTACAGTGGATGAACTGCTGTGTTTTGAGCAGGCATTGCCGGAAGAAAAGGCGCTGGAAATTGAAAAAGAATGCCGCGATGCACTACGGCAAAACACAGCCGATGGGCTGGAGCTATGCCGCCGCTTTTTGCGGGAATACCCCGGCAGCCTTTATTTAAAATACCGCATTGGCGGCGCGCTTATGATGCGGGAGATGGAAGGCAGGGGCAAAGCGGGAGAAGAGACAGCCAAGCTAAGCACCCGCCTGATGGAAGAGGTTGCCGAGGGGCAGGGCTATGCCGAAGAAGGCCTGCGCAAAAAGCTGATGGATGCGGCACAGGGCGTACTGCCCGGGCTGTACCTGATGACAGAGGACCTGGAAAGTGCCGAGAGAGCCGCACAAAAACTGCCGGACAACAGCCGGGAAAAAAGCATGCTGCTTTGCAGCATTTTACAGCGTAAAGGTGATTATAAAGAAGCCCAAAAGCAGGCGCAGCAGGGTTTGTTTGCCGATGGGATAAGCCTGCAAAACCACCTAATTTGCTTGGCGGGCCTTGCAGAGCGGGAAGAACGCATTGCCGATGCGGAAGAAATATACCTTACCCTGTTGCGCGCAGGCCGGGCACTTGGCTTTAAAGGGCAAACCAACTATGGGATGAACTGTCTGCTGTTGGCGGCGCTGTACCTAAAACAGAACAAAACCGAAAAAGCAAAAGGGCCGGTAGGGGACTTTGCCGAGTTTGCCGAGGGCTGGCAGGGGGTAAGCAGTGGCCTGCCCGGGCAGCTATATGGCAGCCTAACCTTTACCGCGCCCAATACAGAAATGGGCGAAATGCTGCAGCGGGAGTACATACAGTTTTTGCAGCAAAAAGAGTTTGACCCCATACGTGATACGCCGGTATTTGCAAGGGCGATGCAGGCGGCAGAAAAGCTGGAAATTGAGCCGAAGAAAAAAGCAGAGCCATAACCGGCAGGGCTTACAATAATAAAAGGCCACCCTTATGTAAAGGGCGGCCTTTTATTATAAGTTATAAAGTGAAAGCTAAAACACCTAAAGCAAAGCAATTAAAGCAAAACAATTAAAGCAAAACAATTAAAGCTGCCACTGGCATTCGCCTATTTGCATTTGGCTAAAGGTGGCCTTAAAAGAAGATTTGCCGGGGCTACAGGCGTAAATGCCAAAGGATATTTCTCCCGCGCCCTCGTGCAGATGCAGGATGCGCATTTGCTGAAAGTTTTGGCCGTCTGTGCTACACTCTATGCAATAATCGTCTTTACGGCGGCTAAGGCGGTACCACATGGTGTTTACCGCGGCATCAATATCGGTAGAAGCCCAGTCGGAATATCCGTGGTTGGTAACCACGCTACCAAGGCGCTGGTAGCTTTGGTTTTCGTATTCTACCGATGCTTTTAGCCAGTTATCGCTGTTTAGGTACAGGGCAATGCCGCATTGGTCGTACATGGTTTTACTTTCAAACTGGGTTTTTACCACAAAAGAAAAATAATGCTCGCTTGTTTTTACCTGCAGCACAGGCGCATTATCGTTTTGAAAACCATAGTAGGTGCGCTGCCACAGGTCGGTTTCGGGGTCTGTATAAATAACAGCTTTGCCATCGGCAAGTTCAAACTTTTGGGGTGGGCGGGTCCACTGTGGGTTTTGTTCTAAAAATAATTTCATGGCGGTTTCATCCTTATGTATATATTTTGTAAGGCTGTGTGGCTTGATTATACCGCATTGCCCGCCCAAGGGCAAAAAATACCGCAGCAGGGCAAAAAACAAAAGCGAATGCCAAAGGGCATCCGCTTTTGTTTTGTTAAGGTGCCTGCAAAGCGGCGGCATAAACAATAACCGCGGCGCTTTTTTGCAGGTATGCTTTTTGCACATCGGCACCGTTTGCCATTTGGATAAGCCCACGGTTTGCAAGTGCAGCAAAGGCACTGCGTGAAAGGCTTAGCTTTTGGCACAGGATTTTTGCCAGTTTTATTTTTATGCCCACATTACAGGCAATGGTAACCAGCGTATCCTGCGGGGGGCTTATATCCGGCCCTGCAATGGTATAGGGGGCAGGCTGTAAAATGGCACCCTGCTTTTTTAGCAGCGCCGTATCGGCCGCGTACTGCTGCGCCAAGGCTGCATCGTTATTGGTAAAACGGTGCAGCAGGTTTGCGGGTATGTTTTTAGCCCCAATGCGGGATAATATGGGCAGGTTCCAAGTGGTTTTACAGTGCCCGCAGCGGTAAATAAGCCAAACATCAAGCCGTTTTTGCTGTGCATTGATGCGAAACAGGTTGGAACAAATGTGCTGTGTATCGCTGTCGCATTTTTTGCAGTGGCGCAGTGCGGCGGGGGCAGCGGTATAGGCTACCTCCCAGTTGGTGGTATTCATAATATAAAGAACAATCCTTTCTGGTTTTAAATGCTAAATCAGAAAGGGTAAAAACAGGCGGCGTATAGGTAAGTGTAATCAGTTTCATAAATAAAATTCCTTTAAAAGTTTGTTTTTAAAATATTGTTTATGGCAAAAAGGGCGCAAAAAAAGGCAGCAGCAGGTAAAAGTACCCGCCGCTGCCGTGGCAGCACAACAAAACCAAGGGCTGTAGTTGCCCCTGCCGCTTGCTGTAAAAGCGCCCTGTACTTTAACCTGGTGTATAGCGCACACCACAAACACACCGTACAATGCGGTGTAGGCTGTGTTTAGTAATGCGCTGGTTACAGGCTAAAGATTTCCAAAGGGCAAGGCTCCTTTCACAACAAGATGCGTGTTTATACTAGCCCAGGGCAGAGTGATTTGTCAAGAAAAGGGCTGTGGGTGGCAATTTTAATGCAAGCGGGGCTTTGCAAGCAGTTGCAAAAGCGGCTATACTTTTACTATAAAAGAATTGCAAAACAGGTGCCTGTTACAGTATAAGGCCGCAAAGGCGCGGCGTTGGAGGATAGCAAGTGAACAAACCCAAAATGATTTTGTTTGATTACGGGCATACGCTGGTACACGAAACCAGCATAAACCACGAGCGGGGTGTGCAGGCCATATTGGCGCACGCCACCAGCAATAAAAACAATATAAGCGCACAGCAGGCAAGCAAAATGGCGGTAGAACTGTTTGCAGAGCACGGCAAAGCGCGCAGCGAAATGCTGGAAATACATAATTTTGCCCTGCACCGTTATTTGTACGAGTATTTGCAGATAGAGATTGACCTAACGCCCGAAGAAATGGAAGACGTTTTTTGGGATGCCTTTGCGCCGGGGGTTGCCATGCCCGGCACAGCCCAAATGCTAACGGATTTAAAGGCAATGGGCATACGCACAGGGGTAATTAGCAACATATCGTATTCTGGTGGGTCTTTGGCACGGCGCATACACCGCTTGCTGCCCCAAAACAGCTTTGAATTTATTATAGCCAGCAGCGAATATGGATTTAGAAAGCCAAGCCCGCGCCTGTTTGAAGTGGCATTGCGCAAGGCAGATTTACCCGCCGAGGAAGTATGGTATTGTGGAGATAACCCCAAAATGGATATTGAGGGTGCCGCCGGGGCGGGGCTGTACCCTGTGTGGTACCAAAGCCACTTAGAGCGTTTGTATGGGGACGATACCGACGCAGAGGTGTGCTGTAAGCACGCCGTAGTTACAGAGTGGGAACAGCTAACAGCCTTGATAAATAGTTTGTGATGAATTATATGTAAAAGCAGATACTGTAGCTGTGAGGAGGGGGCAATGCACGAATATACAAAAGATACCATTGAAAAATTATTGGAAAATGGCGTAGATACACGGGACGAAAACGGAAAAACGGCTTTAATGCTGGCAGCATGGATTGGGGATGCCAAGCTGGTTACCTCTATTTTGGCAATGGGTGCCGATGTAAATTTAGAAGATAGGCTGGGGAGCAATGTTTTACAGTTTGCGTCTAAACAAAAAAATATTGAAGTGCTGAATTTTATTGCCCATTCAGGCGTAGATCTTGATAAAAAAGAGAGGGATGGATATCAGCAATCTGCAATTTTTACCCCAGCTAAAGTGGGGAACATCCCAGTACTTACCTTTTTGCTGGATGCGGGAGCTAACCCCGATATTACGGATAAATTTAAAATGACAGCGCTTCAGTGGGCTGCGCAAGAGGGTAAAACAGAAAGCATTAAGCTGCTGCTAAAATACGGGGCAGAGGTAAATACTAGAAACAATAAAGGGATAACCCCATTGATATCGGCCTGTTTAATAGCCGGTATAGCCGAAAATGTAAAGCTTTTGTTAGATGGCGGGGCCAATATAAACGAACAAAGCAAAAAAGGTGATACTGCAATTTACTATGCTGCATATTATGGGCACCCCCAAATAGTGCAACTTTTGTTAGAGCATGGAGCAGACCACGCCCTTGAAAATAAGCGGGGAGAAGATGCCGGTAAAATTGCAGAGAAGAATAAAAAAGAAGAGGTAATGGCGGTTATTGCCAACTGGAAAAATAAGAAATAAGCCCTTTTAAGAGAAACTCTATCTATAAATAAACCCCTAAGTTGACCGGTTTAACAGATACAGGCATGATAAGGTAAACATGGGGCAGCGTGCAAAAGCTGCGCAGATGGAGGGAAGGCATGAGCAAAGAAAAAAAGAATACTACACAACGCAACAAGGTGCCGAACAGCTAAAGGCGTGGGCGGCAGATGGATTTTCTCAAAAAGAGATAGCGGCAAAGGCGGGGATATCTGCCAGAACATTGCTGCGCTGGCGGCAAAACCTGCCGCAAATAGCCGAGGCACTGCGTACAGGGGAGGCGCGTGGAGACACACAGGTAGAAAGCCGCCGCCATGGGCAGCAGCTATACCGAGCAGCAGGCCTACAAGCTTAAAAGCGTGTATTACGACGAAAACGGGCACCGGCGGGAAGAAGAACGGGTAGAAATTGTAGAGGTGCAAAAGCAGCGCCCACCCAGTACAACCACACAAATATTTTGGCTTAAAAACCGATGCCCCGGCCGCTGGAGCGCCAGCCCCGAGGCGGAGGATGAGGAAGAAAGCAGCATTGAGGTGCGCATTGTGTAGCGGCTGGGCAAAAGAGAGCTAACCGTGCATGGGGTAAAACCAACATACATTTTGCAGGTGGAAACTGCACAAAACGGCAGGAGCCGAAAAAGTGCGTATATGCCAGGGAAAGAAAGGCGTGTATACAAAACTTTCACACAAAAAATGCTAAATTTACATTGTAAAAAGGTATGGATGGGGTATAATAAAGATTAGAAAAGAACGTGGCGAAATGTGGCCGTGTTTTTAGGAGGCGAAAGAAAATTGAGGCAGTATCTGTTACAAGTACAGGCATACCGCCCGGCCCTGTTACCTGTATTGGTAGGGGCAGGTATATTTTTTTCCAGCACGGCGCTTTCGGGCAGCGGTGCTGCCTCGGGTGAGGCAGGCTTCCCCTGGTGGGGCATCTTTTTTGCGGTTGCGGTGGCTGTGGGGCTGCTTGCATGGTTAAACGGAACACGCCGCAGGCGGGAGCGCAAAGAGCGCGAACAACAGGAAAAAGAAAAACAGGACGCGCATAAATAACAATTGCCCTGTATAAATGTATAGCCAAACTGTAAAACGGGCAGAATTTACTGCCCGTTTTTGTTTATACAGGGCAAAGGGGGGCGCAGTATGCTGTTTAAAAAAGAGTACGAAAACGGGCAAAAGGCTTCGGCTTACAACAATCAAACCAGCGTGCTTACCTATTACTTTAAAAGCGGCAGCATAAAATCTGCCGGGCAGTGCATAAACCAAAAGCTGGAGGGTGAGTGGCGATTTTACCGTGAAACAGGCCAGCTTTTGCAGGTGGGCCAATTTAAAGGCGGCAAAAAGCAGGGCGTTTGGAAATACTATGGTAGTGACGGAACACTTGCATACGAGCGCAGTTTTTAAGCGTTATTGTTTTGCAAAATGGCGGCGGGGCGCATGCGCAAATGCCGCTGTAAAAGTGTGGTGCAAATGGGGTTTGACGGCGGGCCTTTGTTGTAGCATAATAATATAGCCCGTAATTTGGCCGCAGGCGGCTGGGCAGATTATACAAGGTGGTTTGGCATGAATATTTTAGACGAACTGACAAAAAGAATTTCTGCCGCGTTTGAGGCCAGCGGTTACGCGCCCGAATATGGCAGGGCGGCAGTATCTAACCGGCCCGATTTGTGCGATTATCAGTGCAACGGAGCCCTTACGGCTGCCAAGCAGTACCGCAAAAGCCCACTGCAAATTGCTGGTGAAGTGTCTGAAAAGTTAAAGGGTGATGAAGTCTTTGAGAGTGTGGAGGTTGTACATCCCGGCTTTATAAATATTTGCATAGCGTGCGAAACCCTAAGCCGCATTATGCAGGAAATGCTGGCGGATGAACGACTGCTGCTGCCCCAAATGGAGCGCAGAACCA
>JBKEAM010000141.1:0-26983 GCA_047972265.1 Oscillospiraceae bacterium
CAGCGCAAGATGCAGCTGTTATACTGGTTGCCCTTGGCTGTACAGGTGCAGTAGTACTGCAAAAGGTAGGATTATTTTGATTAACATCGAAAATCTGAACTTCCGTTATAAAAGTGGACGCGGGGATGCGGGCGTGCAGGATATAAACCTGCATATTGCCAAAGGAGAAACTGTATTGCTTTGCGGCGAAAGCGGCTGCGGCAAAACCACCCTTACCCGTCTTATCAACGGGCTGGTTCCCCATTTTTTTGAGGGAGAGCTTGAGGGCACCACTTTGGTAGATGGCAAAAATGTGGCTGCCAGTTCCTTATACGATTTATCTTCTACCGTGGGCTCGGTATTTCAAAATCCGCGCAGCTAGTTTTTCACGGTGGATACCGACAGCGAGCTTGCCTTTGGCTGCGAAAATCTGGGCCTGCCTGTAGAAGAAATTAACAAACGGGTAGAGGATACCGTCCAATTTATGAGCATTTCTCATTTATTAGAGCGCAGTATTTTTGATTTGTCCGGCGGAGAAAAGCAAAAATTGGCCTGTGCTTCGGTTTGGTCTGCCGGGCCGGGCGTACTTGTGCTAGACGAGCCCTCTGCCAATTTAGATGACAACGCAATTGCAGACCTGCAAAATGTCTTGTACAAATGCAAAGAGGCCGGTATTACCATTGTAATTGCCGAACATCGCCTGCATTATATTGCCCCCTTGGCAGACCGTGTTTTGTATATGCAAAACGGACGCATTGAAAAAGAGTTTACCGGAGAGGCCTTTTGTTCCTTAAACAATACCCAGCGTGCCGCACTTGGGCTGCGCACCCTACAGCCGCCCGCGCTTTGCCATACCGATGGCTGTAATAAAGCAGAAAGTATTACGCTTTGCGATTTTTCTTTTTGTTACGCGCGGGGTGGCAGCGGTATTTCTGTTGCCAGCGCTCTCATTCCCTCTGGCTGTGTAACCGCAGTTACCGGGCATAATGGGGCAGGCAAGTCTACCCTTGTACGCTGCCTTTGCGGGCTGGAGAAAAAAAGCCGCGGCGCGCTGATACTAAACAACAACACTTTAAAGCGTAAGGCTCGGCTTAAAAGCTGCCACCTTGTAATGCAGGATGTAAACCACCAGCTTTTTTGCGAAAGTGTACTGGACGAAGTGCTGATTAGCATGCCCACCCAAAACAAAGAAGCTGCAATGGCTCTTTTAAACCAGCTGGATTTGGCTCAGTTTGCCGAAGATCATCCCCTCAGCCTTTCGGGCGGGCAAAAGCAGCGTGTTGCTGTGGCCTGCGCCGTAGCAAGCGAGCGGCCCATTATTTTGTTTGACAGAGCCCACCAGCGGGTTAGACCTGCGGCATATGCACGAGGTTGCCGGTGTGATAAGTGGGCTTGCCTTACAGGGCAAAACCGTACTGGTAACCACCCACGATAAAGAATTTATTGATGCCTGCTGTACCCACGTACTTTGTATGGAGGGCGGCACCATAACAGCAAGCCACGGGCTTGCCACCAGAAAGGGCGCTGCCGTATGAGAGCCGTTGAAATGGCCCGAATGGATGATAATATAAAGGTTGTTTGCAGTGATGGAGTATGCACTGTGTACAGCGTTGTGTCTCCAAACGGCGAAGGCTACATGACCAGCTATGAGGTTTTTCCGGGTGTGCTGCTGCAATATAACGATTTTCATATGGAAAATATATACTCCGGTTTTGTGCCGGGTAGCGATATATTTTGCATAGACCATTGCCGCGAAGGGCGGATAGAATGGGAACGCCCTGATGGCCGGTATATTTATATTGAAGCAGGGGATATGCACCTATGTACCCGCCGTTGTCACGACGCCAACTTTACCTTTCCACTGCGGCATTACCACGGCATTACCGCCGCCATCTCTTTAGAAGAAGCAAACCTGCCCTTACAGCATCTGTTCGACGGGGTAGATATTGATATCCACGCACTGGCAAACAAGTTTACCGGAGAAGAAGACCCCTTTATCCTGCGGGCGGGGGATTCTATTCAGCATGTCTTTTCGGAGCTGTACCGCGTGCCGGAGTCTCTTCGCCTGCCCTACTGCAAGGTAAAAATACTGGAACTTTTGGTTTTTTTAACAGGAATAGACCCAAGTGGCTGTTCTGTTCAAAAGCCCTATTATCACCGCTTGCAGGTAGAAAAGGTAAAGCGGATAGAACGTATGATGACCGCCGCGCCCGACCAGCATTTCACGCTGGAAGAGCTATCACAAAAATACAATATCCCCCTTACTTCGTTAAAAATATGCTTTAAGGGTGTTTTTGGAGACTCGGTTTACAACTACATGCGTATCTGGCGGATGAATGCCGCCGCTGTACAATTACGGCAAACCAATAGCCCGGTTATCTCTATCGCAAACGGGCTTGGATACGAAAATGCCAGCAAGTTTGCCTCGGCCTTTAAGGCGGTAATAGGCAAAACTCCCACAGCGTACAGAAAATCCCTTGTCTGATTGGAGCATTTTCTGCTCCCGGGAGCAGAAAATTAAATTAGCCAGTGCTAACATATAGGTGCCCTCCTTTGCGGGGGGCGCCTATTTTTGTATTACGGGGTGATTTTGTGAAAAAGGAAACATGGCTGCACACGGTATTTCGCTTTGTGCGGCCCAGCAGGGCAAGGGTATCCATTGCCGTACTGCTGGAAACAATCAGTGTTTTTTGCGGCATACTGCCCTACTATGGGGTATACCGTATAATACGTATGTTTTTTGAGGGAACACAAAGCGTAAACAGCATTTTGTGGGCGGCCCTGCTTTGCCTAATTGGCAGCCTTTGCAAGCCGCTATTGCACGGCGTTGCCAGTATGCTGGCGCACCGGGTAGCCTACCGTACGTTAGAGGGGCTGCGCCTTGCAATGGCCGAAAACCTGCTAAAGGCCCCTTTAGGTACCGTGTTAAACCAAACGGTGGGGCGGCTTAAAAATGTAATTGTGGATAAGGTAGAAACCATAGAGCTACCCCTTGCGCACATGATTAGCGAGGGAATTGGCAATATTTTATTCATATTGGCCGTGTACGCCTACCTAATTTATATAAACCCTTGGATGGCGCTGGCAACACTTGCCACCGTGCCTATCGCCTTTATATCCTATGCCATTGTAATGCGCACCTATAACCAAAAATACGCCGCTTTTATGGAGGCCAGCGACCATGTCAACAGCGTAATTGTAGAGTACATAGAGGGAATTGAGGTTATTAAGGCATTTGGGCGCTCGGGCAGCAGCTACGAAAAATTTAAATTGGCTGTAGAGAGTTTTAAAGATTTTACACTGGATTGGTACCGTTCTACCTGGGCGGGGCTCAACTTTGGCAACTCGGTGCTGCCCTCTACCATGCTGGGCACCCTGCCGGTAGGGCTGCTGCTTTACACGCAAGGCTTGCTTGCCCCTGCCGAGCTGGTACTTTGTATACTGCTGGCCATGGGCATTGTGGGGCCCTTTACCAGCTTTACTGTAATGGTAAACGATTTAAAATCTATCCAATTTTCTGTCAGCGGGGCCAAATCCCTTTTGGATACTCCCCCCCTGCAAGAGGTAAATGCGCCCGCTGTACTAGATGGCAGCAGCATACAAATACAGGATGTTTCTTTTACATACGAAAGCGGCAAAGAGGCCCTGCGGGATATTTCTTTAACCGTACCTAGCGGCAGTTTGGTTGCGCTGGTTGGCCCCAGCGGCGGAGGGAAATCCACAGCGGCAAAGCTGGTTGCACGCTTTTGGGATGTAGCCGACGGCAGCATTAAAATAGGCGGAGCAGGTGTACTCGATATGCCCCTTTCTCGGTTAAACGATCTTGTAAGCTATGTTGCGCAGGATAACTTTCTTTTTAACTGCTCTTTGTTAGAAAACATTCGCCTTGGCAAACCGGGCGCAAGCGACAGCGCTGTATATGCCGCCGCCAAAGCCGCCCAATGCGATGAATTTATTCGCGCACTGCCAAAGGGCTACAATACCCCTGCGGGCGAAGCAGGCGGCCGCCTTTCCGGTGGGGAACGTCAGCGCATTTCCATTGCGCGTGCAATCCTTAAAGATGCGCCCATTATCTTGCTGGATGAGGCCACCGCCTTTACCGACCCAGAAAATGAAGATAAAATACAAAAATCCATTGCAGAACTGGCGCACGGCAAAACCTTACTGGTAATTGCACACAGGCTAAGCACCATAAAAAATGCCGATGCTATTGTTGTTTTAAAAGATGGCGGCATACACAGTGCCGGTACCCATACACAGTTGCTGCAAAATGACCCCTTGTACGAGAGTATGTGGAAGGCACATATAGGTGCAAAGCAATGGGCGGCAGGCAGCAAGCAGGAGGTAGCAGATGCTTAAAGCAATAGGACGTATCTTTAAATGGTGCGGTAAAGAAAAAAAGCGTTTGTACCTTGGCTTTGTATATTCTTTTTTGCGCTCCATTTTTATCTCCGTACCCATAATGCTGGCCGCATACGGCGTGCAGCTTATTTTGCTGGACAGAGACGGTGTACAGCCCTTAACCGGAACCCAAATTTTAATACTGCTGGGTGCCATGGTTATTGCGGTGCTGCTGCGCTTTGTGTTTGGGTATCTTCGCGCTTCAACTCAAGACAGCATTGGGTTTGAGCTTACCGCCAACCAACGCGTGCGCATTGGGGATATTTTAAAAAGTGTTTCCCTTGGGTTTTTCAGCAAAAATTCCACCGGAGAAATTGCCAGTGCCGTTTCTACCGATCTTTCTTTTATAGAGATGCATGGCATGCATATGGTAGATGTTGTGGTAAACGGCTATATTTATGTGTTTGTCACTGTTTTATTCTTATTGTTTTTCAGCCTTCCCACAGGGTTAATTGCCCTTGCCGGCCTTCTGCTTGATATGCTGGCGCTAAACCTGTTAAGCAAGGCTTCTATGCGCAACGCGCCGGCACACCAAAAGGCACAGGATGATATGGTGGGCGCCACGGTAGAATACCTGCGCGGCCTGCCTGTTGCAAAGGCTTTTAGGCAGGAGGGGGCCTCGGTACAGGGCATTCGCAAAGCATACCGAGACAGCAGGGATATTAATATTAAAATAGAGTGGGATTTTGTATGGACCAATGCCCTGCATAAAATTGCACTGCTGCTTACCAGCCTTGGAATTGTTGTTTATTCTGCTTTTTCGGCTTTAGGGGGCGGTATGTCTCTGCCCATTATGGCCATGATGGTAATGTTTGCCTTTGTAATGTTTGGCAACATCGAGGGCCTTGGCGATGCCCACCATGTGCTGCGTGTTATTGCCGCCACCTTTGATAAATTAGAGCCAATAGAAAACGCCCATGCCATAGATGAGGGCGTAAACGCCAAAAAGCCAAAACAATTTGATATTGCTTTTGATAACGTAACCTTTGCATACGACGAAGAAGCAGTGGTAAAAAACATTACTTTGCAAATACCCCAAGGTACCACCACCGCTATTGTTGGCCCCAGCGGCAGCGGAAAAACCACCCTATGCAACCTGTTGGCGCGTTTTTACGATATTGACAGCGGCACCATACAAATTGGCGGCGTAGATGTGCGCGAGCAAACCAGCGAAGGGCTGCTTTCCAACATCAGCATGGTTTTTCAAAAGGTATATCTTTTTCACGACACCATCCTCAACAACATCCGTTTTGGCCGCCCCGACGCCACCCCGCAGGAGGTAGAGGCCATTGCAAAACGCGCACAGTGCCACAGCTTTATTATGGCACTGCCCGATGGATACAATACGGTTATTGGAGAGGGGGGTGCCACTCTTTCGGGCGGAGAAAAACAGCGCATAAGCATAGCGCGCGCCATGCTTAAAGATGCCCCCATTGTTATATTGGATGAAGCCACCGCCAGTGTAGACCCCGAAAACGAGCACCTGATACAGGAGGCTTTAAGCGGCCTTACACAGAACAAAACAGTTGTTGTAATTGCCCACCGCCTTGCCACCATACAAAATGCCAACCAAATTGTGGTAATGGATGAGGGAAGAATTGTGCAAAACGGACGGCACGAAGAATTGCTGCAACAAAATGGGCTGTACAAAACATTTGTAGATATACGCGAAAAGGCCGAGGGCTGGAGCATTGCCTAAAATATTAATTTCTTTTTAAGCCTACAAACTGTTTTGCTTTTATTTTGTTTTATTTGCCTGTATTTTCTTTTACGCGTAGGAAAATACAGGCAATTTGTATTCTTTTAACCCCAGTTTATTTATAAAGATAGTATTACAATCATCTAAATAAAAAATATTCTCTTCTTTTTTGCCCAACTTTTATTTTCCTATACTCAATAGCATACATTTTAAAATACGTGCTATTGGCCTTTGGCTAAAAATAATTACAATTTTTTGTCTTTTTTACTCTGGTGCTCTACCAGCTTGCAAGTACACCAAAGCCTTGCCCACAAGCGGGTAAATAAGATGTAATATTTAATAAAAAATTTTTAAGGGTGTTGCATTTATATTCAAGATGTGACATACTAAAACGAGTTTGTGAAATAATTAGCAAACAAAAATTTTTGTTAGTTCTAAATAAAAAATTTTGGCATCAAGCAAACCAAAGGGGAACACTTTTATGGAAAATAGACAGGTAAAAATTGCTATTTTGGGCGCCGGAAATGTAGGGGCTTCTATTGCGTTTACGCTTACTGTAAGCGGGCTTGCCTCTGAACTGGTTTTAGTGGATATCAACAAAGAAAAGGCCGAAGGCGAAGCGATGGATATCATTCAGGGCACCGCTTTTTGTCCTCCTACCAATATTTACGCAGGCGATACCAGCGCAATTAAAGGCGCCGATATTGTCGTGGTTACCCTTGGCCTTGCACGCAAGCCCGGCCAAAGCCGTATAGACCTTGCACAGGCCAATGTGGACATTGTTAAAAGCATTATGCCCGAGATTGTAAGCTATGCGCCCAATGCATTGTATGTAGTGGTAAGCAACCCGGTAGATATTTTAACCTATGTAATTCAAAAGGTAACCGGCCTGCCCTCCTCGCAGGTAATCGGCTCGGGCACCATGCTGGATACCAGCCGCCTGCGCTCTCGCCTGGCCTCTCATGTAGGCCTTAGCCCCAAAAATGTGCACGCTTATGTACTGGGCGAGCATGGCGATACCTCGGTTATTCCTTGGTCTTTGGCATCTATTGCGGGCCTCAGCATCAACGAGTATTGCTCGGTTTCTTCTAAAACAGGCAGCCGCTGCGATATTACCGGCCTTGCCGAAATAGAGCACGATGTACGCACCTCCGGCGCAGAGGTTATTCGCCGCAAAGGTGCTACCTTTTACGCTGTGGCACTCTCGGTACGCCGTATTTGCGAATCTCTTTTAACCGGCACCCGCTCTGTACTTACCGTTTCCAGCATGCTTAACGGAGAGTATGGCATCAATGATGTTTGCCTTAGCATTCCGTTTGTTGTAAACAGCGGCGGCATACAAGATTCTGTTCCACCGCCCCTTACCAAAGAAGAGGAAGCACTTTTGCATGCCAGCGCCAACTCTCTTAAAGAAGTTATTCAATCCTTAAACATTTAAATTAACTGTGGAGGTATTTTCGATGGATTACGCAAAAGAATCTCTGAAACTGCACTACGAATGGAAAGGCAAGCTGGAAATGAACAGCCGCGTGCCGCTTGAAACCCGCGACGACCTTTCTCTTGCTTATACACCGGGCGTTGCCCAGCCCTGCCTGGAAATTGAAAAGGACGTAGACAAAAGCTACGACCTTACCCGCCGCGCAAACCTTGTTGCTGTAGTAACCGACGGCACCGCTGTACTGGGCCTTGGAGACATTGGCCCAGAAGCGGGCATGCCCGTTATGGAAGGCAAATGTGTTTTGTTTAAGGCATTTGGCGATGTTGACGCCATTCCTTTGTGCGTACGCAGCAAAGAGGTAGACGATATTGTAAATACCGTTGCTCTGTTGGCAGGTAGCTTTGGCGGCGTAAACTTAGAGGATATCTCTGCCCCCCGTTGCTTTGAAATTGAGCACCAACTTAAAAAGCGCTGCGATATTCCCATCTTCCACGACGACCAGCACGGCACTGCCGTAGTAACCCTTGCCGCCATGCTTAACGCAATGAAGCTTACCGGCCGCAAGCTGGAAGAAGTTTCGGTTGTGTGCAGTGGCGCCGGCGCAGCAGGCATTGCCATTATTAAGCTGCTTATTGCCCTTGGCTTAAAGGATGTTGTGCTTTGCGACCGTCAGGGTGCTATTTACAAGGGCCGCGACAACCTGAACCCCGAAAAGGCCGAAATGGCCAATATCTCTAACCAACACATGAAAAAGGGCAGCCTTGCCGAGGTTATGAAGGGCGCCGACGTATTCATCGGCGTTTCTGGCCCCAGGGTTGTTACCGAAGAAATGGTGCGCAGCATGAGCAAAGACCCCATTATCTTTGCAATGTCTAACCCCGAGCCCGAAATTATGCCCGACCTTGCCAAAGAAGCAGGCGCTTATATTATTGGTACCGGCCGCAGCGATTTCCCCAACCAAATCAATAACGTGCTGGCTTTCCCCGGCATTTTCCGCGGCGCTTTAGATGTTCGCGCAAGCGATATTAACGACGAGATGAAAATTGCCGCCGCACGCGCCATTGCCGATTATGTTCCGCAAGAAAAATTGGAGCCCAGCTATATTATCCCCAGCCCACTGGATAAAGAAGTTGCCAAAAGTGTAGCTGTTGCCGTTGCAAAAGCCGCCAGGGCAAGCGGCGTAGCCCGCATCTAATTTATACTTACAAAACATTTAAAACAGGGTACTGCTTAAAAGCAGTACCCTGTTTTGTATATATAATAAGGCAATTTGGTTTTGCTTTGCCGTATTTGCAGTACTATTTTATTGGGCTTTTATCTGCCAATACTTTCCTGCCTTTTATTCATATATTTTTTTGCCTGCAAAACAAACATAAATTCCAGTACCACCAAAATCACCATCAGCCCTGTGCGGCTGTTTGTAAATACCATAGGCAGTGCCATGTTTTCATTTTTTAAAAACAGTGCAAGGCTTATGGCTGCTATGGTAGAAGCAAGCGATACCCAAACAATGGGGGCGTTAAATATACTATGATATTCTATTTTTACACCCAATCTTTTAATTTTTGTTTCTTCGGCCACTGTAAATACAAGCAGTATGCCTACACATACAATGCCGCCAACGGCAAAAAATAAGTTGAATAAAGACCAACTGCCCTGCAAACCGTACATGGGTAATTTTCCATTTGGAAAACTGGTTTGTGGCCCACTTAAAACATTTCCTGCATCGGCTGCACTTTGCTGTGCTTCTGTTGCCGCGTCTTGTTCTGCTTCCGCCGTTTCTGATGTTTGTGCTTCACTTATATCCGCGCCTTTTACAGCCTGCAAAGAAAATATCCAAACCATTGCAAGTAATAAAATTCCTGTTACCAAAAATACCGCTGTTAGTGTTTTAGAGTTTTTCATCCTCAAAACCCCTTAATTGTAGGATAGAAACAAAAATGCAATTTATATTCTAAATTATATTCCTGTTTTTACAGTTTTTTATCTGCATACGCAAAATGCATTATTTGTGCGCAAAATGCATTATTTAGGGGGTTTTCGGCCTTTTAAACTCTACTCTTTTTATATGCAAACCATGCTTATTGCCATCTAAGCAAATAGTTTCATTTAAAACTTTTAAAATGTAAAAAGGCCAACGAGTTTGCAGCTTTACCCCTGCGGCATGTGCGGCATTCTCTTTGCCCTTTTTATTTGTGGTATTTTCTCTTTTTACTCCGGCACTACAGCAAGCCCCAAATTTCTTTAGCATACTGCCGTATGGTACGGTCGCTAGAGAATTTGCCAGCGTTGGCAGTGTTTAAAATCCCCATTTTTGCAAAGGCTTCCACATTTTGAAATGCGCTGTTTGCTTTCAGCTTGGCATCTACATAAGCCTCAAAATCCAGCAGCAGATAATACTGGTCTGCCTTATGCCAGCTTGCGCCCTCTAAAATAGAGCTGTACAGTTCCCTAAACAGGCCTGTTCCACCATCACCTAAGGTTCCGTCCACCAGCGTATCCAACACACGCCGAATGCGGCTGTTTTGCAGGTAGATTGCCTTGGGGTCGTAGGTGGATTGTATTTTTTCAATCTCTTCTACACGCGCACCAAAAATAAAGTTGTTTTCTTCGCCGCTTTCTTCCACAATTTCTACGGTTGCCCCATCGTAAGTGCCCAGTGTGGCGGCACCGTTTAGCATCAACTTCATATTTCCGGTGCCGGAGGCCTCTGTGCCTGCGGTAGAAATCTGCTCGCTCAAATCGGCCGCGGGTATCAGCTTTTCGGCGTAAGATACATTGTAGTTGTGTACAAACAATACCTGCAATTTATCTTTGGTATCGGGGTCTGTATTTACTTTTTTTGCAATCTCGTTAATAAACTTAATAATTCCCTTGGCGCGGCGGTAGCCGGGTGCCGATTTTGCCCCAAACAAAAAGGTCATGGGCGCAAAATTTTGCAGAGTGTCGTTTTTTAGAGCAAAATAAATGTCCAGTATCGAAAACGCATTTAGCAATTGCCTTTTGTACTCGTGCAGGCGTTTAATTTGTATATCAAATACCGAGTTTACATTTAGTTCAAACCCATTTTCGTTTACACGCACATGGTCTGCCAACTGACGTTTTTTAACCGCTTTTATTTCGGCAAACTGCCGCAAAGAGGCAGAATCGTTTGCATAGGGCTCCAGTTTTTTAATCTCATTTAGGTTTGTAAGCCAGCCATCCCCAATGCGCTCGGTAATAAAGTGAGACAGCTCAGGGTTGCACAGCCCCAGCCAGCGACGCTGGGTAATGCCGTTGGTTTTGTTCGAAAACCGCTCGGGATAAAGGGCATACCATTCTTTTAGCACATTTTGCTTTAAAATTTCGGTATGCAGGGCGGCAACGCCATTAATGCTGTGGGTGGCATATACGGCCATGCGGGCCATATGGATGCGTCCATCCTCTATAATAAAATAGGGATTATATCCTGCAGCTAAAACACCTTTTTGTGTAAGCTCGCGGTGCAAATGGTTTTGCAGCATTACCACATAGGGGTACACATCGGGTATAACCGAGCTAAACAGGCTTACATCCCATTTTTCCAGTGCCTCGGCCATAATGGTGTGGTTGGTATAGGCAAAGGTGTCTTTTACAATGGTAAAGGCATCCTCAAAAGCAAGCCCCTCCTGCGCCATTAAAATGCGCAGAAGCTCGGGTATAGCCACCACCGGGTGGGTATCGTTTAGCTGTATGGCATAGCTTTTTGCAAAAGCGGCAAAATCAGAGCCATTTTTGCCCTTATATTTTTTTAGCATGCTTTGTAAAGAAGCCGCAGAAAAAAAGTACTGCTGCTTTAGCCGCAGGCGTTTACCCTCTTCGCTTTCGTCATTTGGGTACAAAACACCGCTTATGGCTTCGGCCGCATTTTTTTCGCGGTAGGCCGCATCGTAATGGCACTTGTTAAACTCTTCAAAATCAAACTCTGCCAAAGGCTCTGCCTGCCAAAGGCACAGTGTATTAACGGTTTTCCCCTTATAGCCAATCACCGGCATATCGTAGGGTACGGCCCACACACTTTGGTCTGCATATCGTATCAAAACACGTTCTTCTTCACGCCGCACGCTCCAGGGGTCTCCAAAACGCAGCCAGTTGTCGGCCTCTTCTTTCTGAAATCCCTCTTCAAAATACTGGCGAAACAGCCCATAACGGTAACGTATGCCATATCCGTTTAGCGCAATGTTTTCGGTCGCAGCCGAATCCAAAAAGCAGGCTGCCAAACGGCCAAGTCCACCGTTGCCCAGTGCGGCGTCATCTATTTCTTCAAACAGGTTTGGGTCTAGCCCGCTTTCGGCCAGCGCCTGCTTGGTTTCTTCCAGTAGGCCAAGGTTAAACAGGTTGGCATACACCACCCGGCCAATTAAAAACTCTGCCGAAAAATATGCCGCCTGTTTGCCCTGCGGTTTTTGCTGCCATGTTTCTTGTATACGTGCTATTGCTGTTTTGCTAACCGCTTGGTACACAGCCTTTACATCTCCGGCTTGTTTTGCTTTATTTAGGGTTTGTTTTAGTTCTTGCATATATTCCTGCATACAGCATTCTCCTTTAAGCACAGGTGTTGCCTAGGGCAGGGAATGATACCTGCCGTACAGTTTGGTGTTTTCTTTTATTTTGGCGGCCAGTTGGGGGGTAATCATTTTTTTCTGCACCCTCCAGCGCCAGTTGTTGCCACCTATTGTGGCGGGGGTGTTCATACGTGCGTTGCTGCCCAGCTCCAGCCAATCCTGCAAAGGTACCACGGCAAGGTAGGGGGTACTTTGTAGTGCCAGGCGTATAAAGCCCATTGCGCCGTCTTTGCGAGGGCGGCGCACACCCATATAGGCCATTGCGTGGGCCACATCGTCCTTGGGCGCTGTTTTTATCCAGCCGCAAATGGTTTCGTTATCGTGGGTGCCTGTATACACTACGCTGTTGTTGCCGTAGTTATATGGGCTATAATCGCTTTCTTCCCTCGTATCAAAGGCAAACTGAAGCACTTTCATGCCAGGGTAGGTGCTGTCTTTTAACAATTGACGCACTTCATCGGTTAAAAAGCCAAGGTCCTCTGCAATAATTTCGGCCTGAGGCATCTCGGCCCTAACAGCGTTTACAAAGTCCATCCCCGGGCCCTTTTTCCACTCACCATAAACGGCGTTTTCGTTTCCGTGGGGAATGGCATAATAGCTTTCTAATCCTCGAAAATGGTCTATACGCAGCACATCGTACATGGCAAAGTTGGCGCGCATGCGCTGCATCCACCATGCATATCCGGTTTTTTTGTGGGTTTCCCATTTGTACAGTGGGTTACCCCAAAGCTGCCCATCTGCCGAAAAAGAATCTGGCGGGCAGCCGGATACCTCTATAGGCGTTCCGCCTTTGTCCAGTATAAACAGGTCGTTATTGGCCCACACATCCGCACTGTCCTGCGCCACATAAATGGGAATATCCCCAATTATTTTTACGCCTTTTTTGTGGGCATAACCACGCAGTTCCTCCCATTGTTCAAAAAACAGATACTGCACAAATATGTAAAACAAAATATCTTCCCGCAGGCTTTCGCGGTACTTTTGCAGGGTTTCGGGCTTTCTCATGCGCACATCTTCGTCCCATTCGTTCCAGGCACGCAGCCCCATTTTGTCTTTAACAGCCATGTACAGCGCATAGTCTTCTATCCAAAATATATTTTTCTCTTTAAATTCTTCTAAAACAGCAGGGTTATTAAACCGCGCAAAGGCTTTTCTTATCAGCGGCTCGCGGTAATTAAACAGGGTAGCATAATCTACCTTGTCGGGTTTTTGGGCCCACTGTATGCCCTCACACTCTTGCTGTGTAAGCAACCCCTTAGCGCAAAGCAGGTCCAAATCTATAAAATAGGGGTTGCCCGCAAAGGCCGAAAAACTTTGGTAGGGGCTGTCGCCATAGCTGGTAGGCCCTAGCGGCAATACCTGCCAATAGCCTTGGCCTGCATCGTGTAAAAAATCTATCCAGTTTTTGGCTTCCTGCCCAAGGCTGCCAATACCATACGCAGATGGCAGGCTGCTTACAGGCATTAATATACCGGCTTCTCTTTGCCTCTTTGTTTGCTGTTTTTGCATGCTCGTATCTACTCTCTTTCGGTAGGGGGTTTTGCAATTATAGTTTTTAAAATATAAAAGCCCGCTTTATTTTAAAACCACACATGCCCGCCGCGCAAACCCGCATTTAAATGCAGTTTAGAACACTTTAAGGCAAATTGTGCGTACATATGTGCAGGCAGGCAAAATCTGCCCCGTTAAACCGGCGCTTTTAAAAATTAAATTGATTCTATTATACATGCAGGTTTTTAAAAAGAATAGTTATCCCTTTACTGCGCCTGCGGCCACGCCCTCTATAATGTATTTTTGTGCGGCAAGGTAAAAAATGATAACCGGAATTACCGCCAAAATAAGGCACGCCATAATAGCACCCATATCTACCCGTCCGTAACTACCTTTCATCCCTTGGATGATGATAGAAACGGTTTTATACTTCTTTTGATCTAAAATAAGATAGGGCAGCAAAAAGTCATTCCATATCCACATGGTTTGCAGTATGCCTACAGAAATATAGGTAGGCTGCAACATTGGCATTACCACTCTAAAAAAGGTGCGAATAGGGTTGCAGCCGTCAATCATGGCCGCTTCTTCTATTTCTATTGGGATACCCTTGATAAACCCGCTAAACATAAATACCGCAAGCCCTGCCCCAAAGCCAAGGTATACCACAATAATCCCCCAAGGGGTGGTAAGGCCCAGCGTATCGGCTGTTTTAGAGAGGGTAAACATTACCATTTGAAACGGAACTACCATAGAGAATACACAAAGCAAATACAAAAACTTGGTAAATTTGCTTTGCACACGGGTAATAAACCACGCATACATAGAGCAAAACAGTAAAATAGCCGCTACAGAACCCAGAGTGATTAAAAGGGTCCACCCCACGCCCGAAAGAAAATTGTATTTTTCAATGCCTACCGCATAGTTTTCCAGTCCAACCCAGGTTTTTTCGTTGGGCAGTGTAAAGGGCTCTAGGTTTATATAAGTCTTCTTTTTAAACGAGTTCATCAATATGATAAACAGCGGAGAAATATATATTAAGGCAAGTACCAATACCGCAAAAGAGCCTGCCCATCTGCCTGTTTTCTTTAAAGGTGTCATTGCTGAACCTCCTTAGAACGTGTAAGCCGAAGCTGTATAAGGCCAATACCCACTACAAGAAGGAAGAACAGCACAGCCTTTGCCTGCCCCACACCCTCAAAACCGGGGCGTCCGTAAAAGGTATAAAAGATGTTAAGTGCCATTGTTTCGGTACTGCGGGCCGGCTCGCCGCCCGTAAGCGAAAGAGCCTGGTCAAACAGTTTAAATCCATTGGTAATAGAAAGAAATGTGCAGATGGTGATAGAGGGCATCATCATAGGAATGGTTACCCTAAACAGCCTTTGTGTGCTGCTAGCACCATCAATGTCTGCCGCCTCTTTCAGCTCTGGCGGTATGGTTTGCAGCCCGGCAATATAAATAATCATCATATAGCCTATTTGCTGCCAGCAAACCAAAATTACCAAGCCCCAAAATCCGTATTTTTCCGACAGGGTAAGCGCCAAATCAAACTTGGCCAGTATGCCGTTAAAAATAAGCTGCCATATATACCCCAGCACAATACCGCCAATAAGGTTGGGCATAAAAAACAAAGTGCGAAACAGGTTGGTGCCGGGCAGCTTTTTTGTAAGCAGGCTGGCAAGCGCAAAGGCAACAATATTAATTAAAATTAAGCTTACCACCGCAAACAGGGCGGTAAAAACAAAGGCGTGAATAAAGGTTGGGTCTGCAAATGCTTTTTGATAATTTTCCAGTCCTACAAAGGTAGCATCGGTAACAGTGGTAAACTTACAGAAAGAAAGCCATACCCCCATAATAAAGGGCACAATAAACCCAATGACAAAGGCGGCCAATGTAGGAAGTAAAAAGATTGGAAAATATCGTTTTATGGCTTTTTCCATAAATATTCCCCCTTTAAAAGCAAGGCGGGCGGAGCATATCCTCCGCCCGCCTTTTTATTCTTTAAATAAAGTTTGGGCGCACAATTAGCCGTTTACAGCCTGGTACTCTTTTGCCCAGCCGTCAACAAAGGCGGTTTTAACGCCGTCCCAGTCGCCTGTGCCTGCTGCATATGCGGTAAGAGCCGATCCCAAATCGTTTTTCCACTGCTCCGAAGGCATGGTTGTAAAGTTCCAGGATACAGGGGTGTAGCCATTTGCCACATAATCGTTGGCAATGTTTACCAGCGGGTTAGAGGCGGGCAGGTTGTTTTTGAAAGGAATTACAAAGCCCATATCTTCGCACATTGCTTTTGTGCCCTCTTCAGAGGTTACACACCAGTACAGGAAGTTTAAAGTAGCCTGAATATCTTCTTCCGAAGCATTTTTATTTACACACCAGTAGTTCTCGGTGCCAGTGCAAAGGCCCTGTTTGTCTTCGCCCTCTGCGCCAATGTAAATGGGCAGCATACCAAGGTTTTCATCGCCCAAATCGGCAATGTCGCCATAAGCCCAGGTGCCGTTTTGATAAAATACAGCCTGCTCGGTAACAAACTCTGCAACTGCGTCCTCACCGGTTTTGGTGCCCAGCAGTTTGGGGCTGGTGGTAGAGTTGTTGATGTACAGGTCCCAAATGTTTTTGTAGTTATCTAGGTAGGTGCCTTTAATTGCATCGGTAGAGGTGATGCCATCTGCCTTGTACTCGTAGTAAATGGGCAGGTTAGCCAGGTGCGTTTTAAAGCGCCAGTCAGAGGTTCCGTCCATACCGGCAGAAGTAAAGGCCGAGAAGCCCAGCTCCGCGCTGCGTGCGGTAATATCTTCGGCCACTTTTTTCAGGTCATCAAAGCCTTTGATATCGTCTTGGGTATAGCCTGCTTTTTCCAGCAAAGATTTGTTGTAGATAATGCCATAGGTCTCTATAACGTAGGCAATACCGGCAACTTCGCTGCCGTTTTTCAGTGCAAACTCGTCCGAGGTAAGCTCGCCATACAACTGGCTGCCAGAAAGGTCATAGCAGTAATCTTTCCAGCTTTCAAGGCCTACGGGGCCGTTTACCTGAAACAGGGTAGGCGCTTCGCTTTTTGCCATTTCGGATTTAAGGGTGGTTTCGTACTGGTTGGCGGCGGCGGTAAGTACAACCACTTCTACACCGGTTTCTTCGGTATATTTTGCGGCCAGGTCCTGCCACTGCTCATCCTGCTCGGGCTTAAAGTTTAGATAATATACTTTTCCGGTATCGCCGGATGTACCGCCCGATGTTGCGGGGGTGCTGCCAGAAGTACTGCCAGAGGAAGATCCGCCACAGGCTGCCAGCAGCCCGGTGAGCATCAACGCAGATAGAGCAAGAGCAAATAAGCGTTTCGTTCTCATAAAAACTAACCTCCAAAAATTCTTTTCTATGTTTGTACCGCCGGCGCCTTGTGCTACGGCAGTTTACACCATGCTTTAGCCCTGTTTAAAACCGTTTATCCCGTTTGGTGCATAAAAGCTTTCGCCATCCAGCAGGGTTTCTTTAAATACCATGTGCTCGTGTGGGCTGCCCTTGCGCAGTTGATTTAGTAATATTTGCACACACTCGTACGCCATTTCCATGCCCGGCTGCTTAACGGTTGCCAAAGAGGGGATAGAGTAGCGGCCTTCGTCTATACCGTCAAACCCTATTACCGATATATCCTCCGGCACAGAATAGCCCTCGTCGTGTATGGCGCGTATGGCCCCAAGCGCCAATATATCCGATATACAAAACAAAGCGGTAAACTTTGCCGTTTGCATTAACTGCTTGGCGGCCTCGTACCCGGCCGCGCGAGAAAATTGCCCCGCATATGCCACTGCTTTTTCGTTTAGTTGCAGGCCATTGTCCTGCAAAGCTTTTTTAAAACCATCCAAACGCAGCCGGCTAATACTTTTATCATTGGTATAAGAGCTGATAACCCCAAAAGATTTATGCCCTGCCTTGCAAATGGCTTCTCCCACCCGGTAGCTGGCGGCATAGTCATCTATGGCTACGCTAGAGAAAGTGCCGCGGTCTACATTTTTGTGCATGGTAATGGTAAGCATTACATAGGGCACGTTCAGGCGGGCCAGCTTATCGCGGCTGTGCTGAAAATTACCCCCCATAAAAATAAGCGCCCTTGGCTTTTTTTCTTTGCACAGGCTAATGGCCGCTTCTACCTCGTCCTGGTTTGGATCTACTTGATGCAGCATGGCAATATAGCGGTTTTCCTCCAGCTCCTGCTGTATAACGGTAAGCATGGAGGTGAAAAACGGGTTGGAAAACCCCTTAACAATAACTGCCACTGCTTTTATCGATTCTCTTTTAAGGCTGCGCGCGCTGTTGTTGGGTATATAGGTATGCTCGTTGATAATAGCCATAACCTTTTCGCGCGTCTTTTTGCTTACATCGGGGTGGTTATTTAAAACACGGGATACGGTACTGACGCTTACTCCTGCCAGGTCGGCAACATCAATGATTGTAAGGTTATCCAACACAATCCCCCTATCCCAATTGTCAGCAACAATTCTGGTATCATTTCCGGTAACGTTTCCAATTTCATTTTCACTATAACGCTGCGCTTTTAAAAATGCAATAAAAATCTGCTGTTCAACATCATATTTGTTAGCTTCGCACAAAGTTTGATGTTTGGTTTGGTTAAAATCACCATTAAACGGCAAATAAAAAGAGTCGGTTAAGTACCCCGGCTCTTTTTTACGAATTTTTATTTTTTCTTTTTACGGCTTTGTTTTTCTTCTTCATCGCGCAGGTTCTCCTGCACCCTAAAATGCACTATTTTTTTTATCAATTCTTCGGGTATAGGTTTTTTGTGGGGCAGTTGAATGGCGCCTTTAGAGGTTTTATACTCTGTCAATTCTTGGGTAAAATGCTCTACACCGCTAGAGCCTGGGTATATGCCAATATGGTTTTTGGCGTATGCAAAGTGGATAAGGTTACCATACAGATAAAAGGTAGGCATCTGCCAACTAATACGCTCCGTCGCCTCTGGTACTTCCTTTTTTATCAGTTCGCGTATTTTATAAAGCCTCTCCTGCAATTCCTCGGGCGCAGTTTGTATATACTCATCAATAGTGGTATACGCCGCTGTTTTTTCTTCCATAGCTGTCTCACACTCCTTTTGTTTTTTTATTGGTTCGATGTCCAATGTTATTTGAAGGAACATCTCTTTTTACTAGATGGACAAGCCTACGCCTAAAAAGCGCGGCTTTGTCCATCTTTGGGGTACGCATCAAAATGCCTGCTAAAATCAAAACAGGCTATTTCATCAATTTACTTCTTTTAACCTATCACTTGCACGTCATTGCCAACTTTAACCAAGCTTAAATGGCCGTGTAGAGGCGCGTATTGTTAAAGATACCGGCAAAGAATAATATGTTTTTTTGGGTTTTTTCCCGTGGATAACATCCAAAAGCAGCTCTGTAGCAAGATGTGCCATTGCACTTACATCCTGCCTAACACTGGTAAGGCCACAACCGCAGGCTTGTGCCAAAACAGAATCGTCAAAGCCTGTTACCAAAACATCTCCCGGCACCTGAATACCGCGTTCGCGCAGCGCAATTACGCAACCAGCAGCAATGGTATCTGTCGTACACATCAAACCATCAAACGGTATTTTTTGCTGCAGCAGGCGGTCTACTACTTCAAAACCAGCCGCCAGCGTCACTTCTGGCAAATCTATTGCCAGCCACATATCTTCGGAAAATCCAGCTTCATTCAGCGCACGCTGACAACCTTTATATCGGTTTAGCTGGTTGCCATCATTGCCAATGCATTTTAGAATCGTAATATTGCGGGCACCGGCACGTATCAACTCTTTGGTGGCAAGATAAGCCCCATACTCGTTATCCGATTCTATAGCTATCCCCTCGTCAAGCATATCCAAAGCCGGACGATCCACATATACAATGGGGATATTGCGTAACTCTGGATAATCCCGTGTGCCCGAGATAACTACAATGCCACTCACGTTTTGGGCTGAAAGCGCCTGGATATGCTGCTTTTCCAATTCACTTGATTCGTTGGTATTGCAAATCAAGCAGGAGTAGCCATTTTCAAAAAAATTAATTTCTAAATTACGCACCAGGCTGGAAAAGTGAGGATTGGTAATATCGGGCATCAAAATACCCATTACTGGCGTACGGTTAGTGCGCAGGCCCTTTGCACTAATATTGGGCATATAACTATATTGTTTAATTACACTTAAAACACGGGCTTCTGTTTCCTTAGAAAAACGCCCATTTTGGTTAATTACACGAGAAACTGTTGCACTGGAGACACCTGCAAGCTTAGCAATCTCTTTCATGCTTTTGTTATTATTCACTTGTTTCCCCTCAAAGCATATTGTTGGCAGCCAAACCTGTATAGCGTCCTTAAATTATATGTTTATTTGTATATTTATTTAAAAGTATAAAGGGTATAAAACTTTTTTGCAAGTACTGTAAAAACTGCATAAAAATGGGTCAGAATATATAACAATAATGACAAAATATAAGGAAATCCGTTAACAATTAAAAAGAATGCAACTATAGTTTCAACTATTGGGGAATCGATTACCCAATTATATTATGGCCTTTTGTTCTGTAAAGATCCAAAAGCCTACAAAATTATTATAAAAAAGGAGAAAAGTGATGAAAAAGGTAAAGGGTATTATTGCGCTGACATTGGTTGCTATCCTATCTTTGCTAGCCATAGCGTGTGGCAGTACTGCCAGCACCAGCAGCACCGCTGCTAACGGTTCAAGCATTATGTCCAGTGTTGGCACCGGCAGTGGAGATGCTGAGTATGCTGTTATTCTAAAGGTTTTATCCAGCCAGTTTTGGCAAACCATGAAGCAGGGCATTGAGGACGAGGCTAACAGGTTGGGAGTTAAGGTAGACATCTATGCTTCCAATACCGAGGATGACACCGAAGGCCAGGTTACTCTGCTGGAAAATGCTATTTCTAAGGGCTACAAGGCCATTGGTGTTGCGCCCATCTCGGACGTGAATTTAAACAACGCAATTGCCGATGCAACCGCAAAGGGCATTTATATTGTTGACATTGACGAAAAAATAAACATGGAAGCATTGGTAGATCTGGGCGGCGCAAGCTATGCATATGTTGCTACCGATAACATTGCAGTTGGACGCACAGGCGCTGAATATTTAATTGAACTAATTGGTGGCGAAGGCGAAGTAGCCATTATTGAAGGCAAGGCCGGCGCTGTTTCGGGCGAAAAACGCCGCGACGGTGCAAAGGAAGCTTTTGAAGCAGCCGGTTTGACAATTGTAGAAAGCCAACCCGCTGATTGGGACCGCACCAAAGCTTACGATGTGGCAACCAACTACATTACTGCACACCCCGACTTAAAGGCAATTTACTGCTGCAACGACACCATGGCAATGGGTGTACAAGAAGCAGTGGAAGCTTCCGGCAAGGATATCGTTGTTTGCGGTACCGATGGTAACGATGACGCCATTCAGTCTGTTGCAGACGGCAAGCTGGCTGCTACCGTTGCGCAGGATCCTGCGTCAGTAGGTGCAAGAGGCTTACAGCTGATGGTTGAAGCGGTAGAAAAAGGCGAAGCGATTGAATCGATAGTTGATGTTTCCGTATACGACATCGACGCAATCCTGATTACCAAAGAAAATGCTGCCGATTACCTGTAAAAACAAATCTTAAAAAACATTTTTGAGAAAACGATTACTCAAAATTGGTTTGTCAAATTGTTTTTCGGCTGCTTTTATACTGCAAAGGCAGCCGCATTATTATTCCATGCTACATTCAAAAACCTTGATGGTTTTGCATGCGCTCAGCTATGTAAAGTGGGATTAAAACCCGGTTGCGCTTTAACAAAACAGGCTTTATCGGGAATATGCGGCGCGGTTTTAAGGCATATATGTAACACTTGTGCAGTAAAACCGCCCGTATTCCAAATTGTACTTTTAACTGTAGTGAAAAAACAAGAAAGGCGGGAATAACACGGATGGAGCCGATTGTTCACATGAAAAACATCACAAAACGGTTTCCCGGTGTAACGGCGCTGGATAATATCACTTTCGATGTCCTGCCTGGCGAAGTTCATGTTTTGTTGGGAGAGAACGGAGCAGGCAAATCTACATTGATGAAGGTGTTGAGCGGTGTTTATACGCCGGACGAGGGCACAATTGTGCTAAACGGCAAAGAGCACAAAAGGCTTACGCCGCATTTGTCTGCGGAGGGCGGCATTAGCATTATTTATCAAGAACTAAGCGTTGTAAACTGGTTGGATATAAGAGAAAACATATTTATGGGCAAGCAGCCTGTTAAACAGCTTGGCCCTGTAAAAGTGGTAGATTATGCTGCCATGAACAAAGAAACCAAAAAATTACTGGAAAAAGTGAACCTAAAAAGCAAAACCCCTACCACCAGCGTGGGAGACTTAACCATAAGCGAAAAGCAAATGGTTGAAATTGCAAAATCAATTGCATTTGACGCAAAAGTAATTATTATGGACGAACCAACTTCTTCAATTACCGAAGAAGAGGTGCAAAAATTATTTGCGATTATACAGGCTCTTAAACAGGAGGGCAAAGGAATTGTTTTTATCTCCCATAAACTGTCGGAAATAAAAGAAATAGGAGACCGCATTACCATTTTAAAAGACAGTGGGCATGTAGGCACCTATAATGTGGCAGATTTAACGTCTGACGACATGATACGGTTGATGGTGGGACGTGAGATAAAAGGAAGCTATCAGCATGCGTCTGAGGAAAATTACACCTTTGGCGATGTGCTGTTTGAATGTAAAAATCTTACTCGAAAAGACAACAAAGCCACCGACGTTTCTTTTTCTTTACGCAAAGGAGAGATTTTGGGGTTTTCGGGCCTGGTTGGTGCCGGGCGAAGCGAAACCATGGCGGCCATTTATGGCGCCGCCCCTATCAGTTCGGGAGAAATATGGCTGCACGGCAAAAAGCTTCGGCATAAAAACCCGTATCAGGCATTAAAGCAGGGCATTGGCCTTGTTACCGAAAACCGAAGAGAAACAGGCTTTTTTAATAATTTTAGCAATAAACGCAATATGGCAATTGCCTACCAGCTCAAATCAACCAAGCTGGGTGGCCTGTGGGGCTTTATCAATAATAAGCAGGAAACACGCATTGGCGAAGAACAACGGGAGAACTTGCATATAAAATGTACTTCTTTAAATCAGTTAACTATGCAGCTTTCGGGCGGTAACCAGCAAAAAGTAATTTTGGGCAAGTGGATGGCCGCTGGTGTTAAAATATTGATTTTTGACGAGCCCACCAAGGGCATTGATGTAGGCACAAAAAGCGAAATTTATAAGCTGATGCGCCGCTTAGCTGATGAAGGTATTGGCATTATTGTTGTTTCCAGCGAAATGCCCGAGCTTTTGGGCCTGTGCGACAGGATTGCCGTTATGGCCAAAGGGAAAATTACCGCTACATACACTATAGCAGAGGCAACAGAAGAAAAGATGGCCAAAGCCGCCACCGGCGATGCGATATAAAAGGGGAAAAGAGAATGGATAAATTAAAAATAAGGAAACCTGCAACTTTTGCAGATTTCTGGGATAAGTTCAGCACCGTAACCATTATGGCGCTTATGATTATTATATTTGGTATTTTACGGCCATCTTCTTTTTTAAGCAGCGGCAATCTTGTAAAAGTGGTGGAGCAAAGCAGTGTATTTATTTTGCTTGGTATGGGCGAGTTTTTTGCCATTTTGCTGGGCGGCATTGATTTGAGCGTAGGCTCGGTTATGGCATTGTCTGGCGCCATTACAGCAAAGCTGATGGTACAGGCGGGGATGCACCCCGTATTGGCCGTTTTAATTGGCGTATTTTTGCTGGGCGCTTTTATAGGGCTTATCAACGGCTTGCTGGTTACAGCTACCGGCCTGCCCCCTTTTATTATTACCTTAGGCACGCAGGCTATTTTGCGCAGCGTGGTATACATTGTTACCAATGCGCGCGCTGTATCGGGTCTGCCGGCCTCGTTTACCAAAACAATTGGCGGCAAGCTGTTTGAAGTTGTTCCGGCATCTATTTTTGTGGTGCTTATTGTTGCCATAGCACTTACTTTTTTAACCACCAAAACCCAAAGCGGACGTAACCTGTATGCTTTGGGCGGCAACCCGCAATCTGCTTGGTATGCAGGTATTTCAGTAAAAAAACACACCATTATGGCCTTTATGATTTCGGGCATGTGCGCCGGTTTAGCAGGTATGGTAAATATTGCCCGTTTGGCAGCGGCAGAGCCCAACGCCGGTACCGGGTACGATACCTACGCCATCGAGGCCGTTATTATTGGCGGCGCTTCCTTCTTTGGCGGCGTAGGCAAAATCCCCAAGGTTATTATTGGCGGATTGATTATAGGCATTATCAACAACGGGTTGAATATGGTAGGCGTTTCCAGCTATTATCAGCAACTGGCCATGGGATGCTTGTTGATTGTTGCGGTTACGCTAGACAGGTTCTTCGGCTCTAGCCGTAAAAAATAACCCCAAATTTAGCTTATGTTTTACAGGGCAATGCCTGTAAAACATAAAACATTCCCCCAAAGAAAAAGGCAGGTCTTTATGAAACCGGAATTTAAAGTAAGTTTAATGTGTATGGACTTTTTGGATATCAAACGCCAGATAGAGATTTTAGATAGAAATTTGGACGGATACCATATTGATATTATGGATGGCCATTTTTGTAAAAATATTACACTAAGCCCAGATTTTATGCGCGCGTGCGGGCAGGTGGCCCAAAAAGAGATGGACGTGCATCTGATGACCACCAACCCCAACGATTGGCTGGAAAACAGTGCAAAAGCAGGCGCAAAGCTGATAAGCCCCCATGCAGAAACCATTAATACCGATTGTTTTAGGGTTTTAAACCGCATTGAGGAACTGGGCTGTAAAACTGGTGTAACCCTAAACCCGGCTACCCCGCTGTCTTATTGCGAGCATTTTTTAAACCGTATTGATATGCTTACCATTATGACGGTGGATGTAGGCTTTGCAGGCCAGCCTTTTATTAAAGAAATGCTGGCTAAAATTGCCAAAGCAAAGCAGCTTAGAGAAGAAAACGGATATCACTATAAGATAATGATAGACGGGTCGTGCAATCAAAAAACATATAAACAACTGTACGAAGCCGGAGCAGATATATTTGTGGTGGGCTCCTCTGGGTTGTTTAATTTGGACGATGATTTGCAGGTAGCTTGTGACAAAATGAAAAAAATATTTAGCGATGAAACAGGTGTAACGCTGTAACCGCAAAGGAAGATGGATGTTGAAAAATAAATGTGTGCTGGGCATAGATCTTGGGGGCACAAACCTGCGTCTTGGCCTTGTTGATGAAAGCTACCACCTATTTGCATTTGAGTGTATAAGCACGCGCGATACCTTTGCCGAAGGCTGTGATATAGCGCAAAAGCTAACAGAACATGTGCATAACTATTGCAAGACTTATTTGCAAGGGGAGATGCCCCTGGCCGTTTGCATAGGCTTTCCTTCTACTATTAACCGCCAGCGTACGATTGTGGTGCAAACCCCAAACATTGCGCCTATTCCCGATAATTTTGCAGTGGTGGAAGAACTGCAAAAGCGCCTTGCCCTACCGGTGTATATAAATAGAGATGTAAACTTTTTGCTGCTGTTTGATTTGGAAGACTTAGATGTGGCAGACAAAGAGTGTGTAGCCGGAATTTACTTTGGCACCGGGATAGGAAATGCCATATCCTTTAACGGCAGGCTGTTGTTGGGGCGCAACGGTGCCGCTGCAGAGCTGGGCCACTTGCCTGTATATGGCAATAAAAAGATGTGTAAATGCGGTAATATAAGCTGCTTAGAAACAGCCGTTTCCGGCATTGCACTGGAAGAAATACAAAAAAGTTTTTTTCCGCATACCGACATAAGCCAGATGTTTGAAAAGCATACCGATAGCCCTGAAATGCAGGAATTTTTAAATGGAATGGGACAGACCGTAGCCGCAGAGGTAAACCTGCTGGACCCTGACTGTGTTATTTTAGGCGGTGGACTATTGCAAATGAAGGGCTTTCCCAAAAAAAAGCTGGAAGAGGCGATACACCGCTATGCACGCAAGCCTTATCCAGAGATAAATTTGGACATCCGCTATTCACGCGCCAATCAGCAAAACGGAGTAATAGGCGCTGGTATTTATGCATTTAAACGTATAAATGGTACAAACTATTTGTAAACATAAAAAAGAGCCATCCAATGCGGCGGTTCTTTTTGCTGTACAAGAAAGGATACAATAATGAAATTGGCAATAGGCAACGACCATGTAGCAATAGAATTAAAGAATAATATCAAAGAATATTTGGAATCAAAAAATATAGAAATAGTAGATGTGGGCACCAACAGTCCCGAGCGCTTTCATTATCCGGTAAGCGGGTATAATGTAGCAAAACTGGTAGCAGAGAATCAGGTGGATGGAGGAATACTGATTTGCGGTACAGGAGTGGGAATTTCTATTGCTGCAAACAAGGTAAAAGGCATACGCGCCTGCGTATGCAGCGAGCCTTACTCTGCAAAATTGTCTAAGCAGCATAACAATACCAACATCATTGCATTTGGTGCAAGAGTGGTTGGCTTAGACCTTGCAAAGATGATTGTTGACGAATGGCTTGCAGCCGAGTATGAGGGCGGTCGTCATCAAACCAGAGTGGATATGATTGCTAAAATTGAAACAGGCGGCTTATAATATCAACGCGCTATGTTCTTAATTTCCACAACTTGAGTGGTACCCAATACGGGTTTTTCTCGATGGTATTTTTGATAGTTTTTCTGTAAATTCCTTGGTATTATCCATTAGCACTTATACTGTTAAGAGGACAGATAGTAATCATCAGTTAAAACCCCACCTAAAAAGATGGCTAAAAACCTAAAAATCCAAAAAATTGCCGGCGCCTTAATGACGCCGGCTTTTCACTATAAAAAAATATCGCAAGTAAAACTTGCGATATTAAAAGCTGGTGACCGCTCGGAGATTCGAACTCCGGACCCATTGCTTAAAAGGCAATTAAACTCATTACCGCTACGTCCAATACCGTACCATAAGCTACATTGTAGCGCAAAAAACTTCGTTCTGGCAGACAATCCGTTTGCCATATCGTACCACACATAACAACTGGAAACACCATGCTTTTACTACCTTTTTTGAAGATATTTTTGAAAAATCCCATCAAAAGAGGCAGTTGGTCTAAAAACCAGCCAAAAGAAGCTGTCTGAATACGAATAATCAAAGCGCCAGCAATGGCGCTTTTTTCTATATAGATGCACCAAGGGGAAAGTGCGCCCTTAGTATAATTACACTAAGGGAATGGAACGGTGCGCAAGTCAGTCCGCTCCCCTCACAACAGGCTCCCATAGACGCAGCCACTCATAACATTTAAGCTGATATTAAACAGG
>JBKEAM010000006.1:0-2902 GCA_047972265.1 Oscillospiraceae bacterium
CCGACCATTACCGTGACCCCATTAACGACAGTGTTGTACTGTCTGGCATTTCGGGCTATCTTAACATTTTAGATATTCCCACTTACTCTAAAGAGGTTGCCCTGCTTGGTTACCGCATTGCAGGCGAAATTGCACCCGAAGCCCTAAATGTGGCCTTTGGCGAAGTGCATTTCGATTTTGAACTGCCCGGATCTACCCACAACTTCCGCCTGTCTGATCCTTTCTTTTGCAGCATTCAGCACTCGGACAAACATGTGCACAGCGGCAGCGGCTCGCTGGAAATTTTAATGGACCGTATGGTGCGTGGAGACCAGTGCAAGCTGTTTTATAAGCCTTTTTACTGCCGAGACGAATTTTCGGATGAGAGGTACAGCCCTGTATTTACCCCCACGGCGTATTCGGGCCAAACGGTACGCATGAAGCTGTACCTAGACCAGTGGAACGGCTGGGAAACCGTGGGCATTGCACCCTATGTGCGCACCATGAGCAATAAAAAAGACCATTTGCAGGGCTATATTAAGCTGGTGCAAGAGCAATGGCTGGATGTAGAGTTTACCATCCCCGATACAGAGGGCGACCTTGTGGACGAAGTGGGGATTGTAATAGAGGGCTATGCTCCCGGCAAATCCAAAACACTTGGCATGATTTATCTCGATTCTTTCTCCATTACCGGCAAAAGCAAGTACACCATTGCCATCCAAAAACAAAAAAGCGAGTTTGGCACCATTACCCCCTTTGCGGTAGACCATGGCGCATGGGCAAAAGAGGAAGGTAAACTCTCTCTTATGAGCTGCGAACCCTCGTTTGCATATGCGGGCAACTACTACAGCAAAAACTATACAGTTTCTACCACCATTACCCCCCTTAACGGAGACAGCCATTTAGTACTGGCACGGGCACAGGGCGCTATGCGCGGCTATGCCTTTGGCCTTACCAAAGATAATACCGTAGCCCTGTACAAAAACCACTTTGGTTGGCAGCCGCTTGCAACGGCTGGTTTTAACTGGCAGCTGGGGCAAACTTACCCTGTGTCCATTACAGTTAAGGGCAGCAGCATACAGTGCAGCATAAACGGCACCGTATTGGCAGAGGTGCAGGATGATACCTATGAGTACGGTATGTTTGGCTGCGGTGCGCTTGGCATAGGCCGTGCCTATTACGGAGATTTTGCAGTTACCGAAATTGAATAAGCATTTGTTACACCATGCGGCAAATAATTTTGCCTATAGGGTGTAAGTGCTGGGCAAAGGGCCAAACGGCGCTATGCCCGGTGGTACTACTTAAATGCATAACCTTGCTGTGCCCCTGCTTTTTAGTAAGAAGCAGAGGCACGGCAAAATTTATACTTTTATATAAAATAAGCAGCGTTATATAGGGTGGTTTTGTGCAATAGAAAAAAATTGGGTAGCAAATGCTGAAAAACACCTGCCATATGTATATACTGTTTACAAACAAAGCAAAGGTCATAATGTGTTGTTGCACTATGGCCGGCTGCACAAAAGTGTTAAATGCTGCATATGGATGCAGCACAGTTAAGCAAAGCAAACCTATGGTGCCCTGTAGGGGGCAAAAGGGGAGTAAAGTATGCAAAAATTTAGATTGCCGCCGCTTGGCATGCGCATCATCAAATCTGCGGTGGCGGTGGCATTGTGCTTTGGGGTGTTTTACCTTCGCGGAGAAAGTGGCATTCCGTTTTATTCGGCGCTGGCTGCGCTGTGGTGTATGCAGCCCTATGTAAAATCTACATGGAACATGGCAAAGCAAAGAACCTGGGGTACGTTTTTAGGGGCGGCATTGGCATTGCCGGTGGTGCTGCTGGTTTTAGAGGTGGAAAAAAACAACTGGGTGCCCAATATACAATTGTTTAATTTTGCAATATCCTCTTTAATGCTTATTCCGCTTATTTATCTAACGGTGCTGCTGCGTAAGGGCAATGCTTCTTATTTTACCTGTGTTGTGTTTTTAAGCATAACGGTGGCCCATATGTCGGACGCAAACCCCTATTTGTTTGTGGTAAACCGTGTGCTGGATACACTGGTGGGCATTGCGGTGGGCATGCTTGTAAATGTGTTTAGGCTGCCCCACCGGTACGATAAACAATCGCTGTTTGTTTCTGTGCAGGACTCGCGGTTAAGCACAATAGAAAAAAACTTTTCTCCCTACCGGCAGGTAGAACTTAACCGCATGATAGAAAAGGGAGTGCGTTTTACCATTGCCACAACCCAAACGCCCGCGGCCCTTCTGGAGGTAATGCAGGGTATAAAACTAAAACTGCCTGTAATTGCAATGGACGGCGCGGCGCTGTACGACATCGAAAACAATGTGTATATCCAGTCTCTGCCGCTGCGCGAAGCAGAGACTGAGGCGTTGCTGCAATTGTTTGAACAAAACAATATCAACTGTTTTGCAAACCAACTAATAGAACGTACCCTGCTTATTTATTATAAAGAGTTGCAAAATAAAGCCGAAAAAGATACGTTTGAAAAGCTGCGCAAATCTCCCTACCGCAACTATATACAGGGCAAACCCTACAACAACCAAAGTATGCTGTATATTATGGCATTAGAAGAAACCTCAAAAATAGAAGAGATATATGCCCAAATCCAAAAACAGCCCTATGCGCAAAACCTAAAAGTGTTAACCTATCCATCAGAAGAGTATGCAGGCTACAGCTATATAAAGGTATACGATAAAAAGTCCGCTAAAGAAAATATGATAGAACACCTAAAAACTCTTACAGGTGCCCCGCAGGTTGTTTCTTTTGAGGATATGTCCACAAAAAACACTGTGTTTTTTGAAAAAAACAGCACCAAAGCCAGCTTGGCCTGATGCAGAGGATGTAAAATAAAACACAATAATAAAGCACCGATTAAGTTTACAGGCTTAACCGGTGCTTTGTTTT
>JBKEAM010000023.1:0-14771 GCA_047972265.1 Oscillospiraceae bacterium
ACAACATTTCCGAAGACAAAATCTTCCGTCCCGCTGTTTGGAATGCCTTTGGCATGGACAAAGAGGGACAGGATTACCGCGCTTGCTCTACCTACGGCCCTATGTACAAGTAAGATTAATACAAAAAAAGAGCTCCCTTGGGGGAGCTCTTTTTATTTTATTCTTTCTTTTTTACCGTAAAAACCGCCAGCAGTGTTATTATACCCGCCGCGGCAAACAACCACCCAAAAACGGTATAAAATATAAGATAGTTCGAGTTTGTGCCTGCCATTTCAAATATACCCTGCAATAAACTTTTTACCGTAAGCAGTGCAATACCAAAATTATACAGATGATAAAAAGCGCGGTAGCCCCGTTTGCCTGTAACTCCCGGTATAAACAGGCCCAACAGCAAATAAACCACCCCACCCCCCAGCAGGGGATACAAAAACATAAAACTCATAGCGCCGGAGCGTACCCCGTGCCCAAATAAAGCGTAGATATTATCGAACAGAACACTAAACAAAGCAACCTCCAAAAACACTGCCGCCATTTTTAGGGGACTTTTTTTCTTTTTTTTATTTTCAGTAGCCAATATATACAATGTCACTTACCTCTCTTTCTCCTCCGCTGCGCCCGTTTGTGGGGTTGTTTACCACTTCTCCGTTAAACACCATAGTGGTAGAACCTCCCCCATCTAAATTGTAGGCTACCGTACAGCCTTTTTCTGCAAGCAGCTCTGCCAATTGGTACAGGCTTAAACCCTCACTTTCATCGGTTCTTCCATCCGACACAATTACAATATAGTGCAGGGCCGATACCTGCCCAATGGCTGTGCGTGGGTTGCTGGTTTTAGACTGCGCCACTTCGTCATTGCTATCTACTGCTATCTCGCCATTCACCACAAGAGCCGGCCCAAAAGACCATACCTGCTGCACACCCGCCGCGCTTAGTTCTTCTGCCGTTACTTCACTTTCATCAATTACAAACAGGTTGCCCTCGGCATCCAGTGCCAAGTCTTCGTTTCCGCTGCCCTCTTGGGCGGTACTACGGTACAGTACGCCATTGCGTATAACATAGCCGCCATCCCTAAACCCGTAATAATCGCCGTTAATTGCAAAAATAGCATTGTTTTCTTCTGCCATTTGCGAAGTGGTTTCTTTAATATTGCGTCCATATGTATTTTGCGCCAGGGCTGTTTTAAGGTAAGATGCGTCCGATACCTGTATATCTGCAATATAAACGGTGGTATCGTTTACCCGCACTGTCTCTATTGCTATGCTTATGTTTTCATCTATATAAGAGTTTGCTGTAACTTGCGCGGCTGCCGCCTGTGCTTGCACGGCCTCTTCTGCCGCAGTATTTGAAGCGGCATCTACATCTGTTTGCACTACAGTTGTAATTGCTTTGGGGATTACAAAGGTATCCAGCAATACATACCCTGTAAAAAGTGCCAATGCGCATGCCATGGCACAGGCTATTCTGTATGGTTTTAAAAATAGTTTTTTCATGGTTGCCCCTTATATGCATGTTCTGGTTTTTCTTTTTCTTTAAAAACAAAATTTTTCTGTACCCAAAATCCAAAAAAGAACAAAAGACTGTCTACCAAAGTTTTAGCCAGCGTAAGCTGTGTGGTAACAGCCGCAAACGCGCTTACCAAAAGCCCGCTTAAAAGCATTTGAAAAACAAAGAGCATGCCGTATTTTACAATCTCTTTTGCTTTTGCGTTTTTGCTCTTAAACACCCATTTGCGGTTTAGGGTAAAATTAATCCCGCTTGAAAATACCCGGGCAGCAATAGTGGCTGCCATTGCCCCGGTGCCGCCCACCCCAAATAAAAAGACATTTAAAAATGCAAACAGCCCTATATCTACTACAGCCGAAAGCAGTGATGCCATTGCAAAAAGTAAAAACCCCCGGTATACAAGAACAGAATCTTTAATGGCATGAAAGTGAGAAGATTTGTTTTTTTCTAAATATATGGTTTGAATGGCAACTATTTTAAACGGAACTTTCTCTTTGGCTGCACTTACCAGCATATTCATTTCATACTCAAATCTTTCTCCCTTTAATAAAAGGCAGGTTGGTATAAATGCCGCAGGGATGCCCCTTAGGCCGGTTTGCGTATCTGGGCACTGGATGTCGGTTTGCGCCTTAAAAACGGCGGCGGTAATTCGGTTTCCCCATCTGCTTTTAAAGGGTACATTGGGGCCGCTAAAATCTCGTGTACCCATAATGAGGCTTTGCGGACACAGGCTTAAACTATGCGCAACATTTATAATGTCATCGGCGCTGTGCTGTCCATCGGCATCTGCCGTTACACAGCCCATGCCGGGGTACAGCATTTGTGCGGTTTCCATCCCAGTTTTTAGGGCAGCGCCTTTTCCCTTATTGTTTGGGTGGGTAGATACAATGCACCCATAGCGGCAATGGCATTCTTCAAAAATATATCTGCTTTTTGCATCGCTTCCGTCATCCACCACAATGATGGGCAGATCACTTTTATCTTTTATCTGTTGTACCAGCCTTAACAGCTTTTCATCTGGATTTAAGGCGGGTATAATCACCGCTATATTCATACAGGGCTCCTTTATGCTAATGTGCCCATCTGTTAAAAAAACAAAGGGGCACGTATGCGTTTGCGTTACCCCTAGTATAAAAATACATTGTGATGCCTGCCTGAAGTATAGCTGATACTTTTTTGATTTTTTAATGCTGGATTGTGTGCCTTGCTTATTTGCACACTAAAAAAACAGCCTGAAAGCTTCAGGCTGTTTTCAGTTCTTGTCTTTTACTATGGATCCAAATAGCGTCTGCCTTTTTACCCGCCTCAATTGCCTCTTGTTATTTTAAAATACGGCAACAAGCATACGCACTTGCGCAAAACGGGCAATTAAAACAGGGTGCTAGCGTGCCGAAAGCGCGCCTTTATATTTTTCGGCCAGTTTTAGCAAGCCGTACAGCATTGCAATATTAAAGGGCAATTGTATGGCATTGGTAACCAAACGCTCGGCCACCAGTACCCAAAAAGCATTTTGATACAAAATGGCCAGCCACAAGGGGTTTAAAAACAGGTTAATAACAACAGCCGCTGTAATGCAGGCGGCGGCACAGCGCCACAACTGCACCTTACGGCGATACAGCCACATACCGTAAATAAGACCGCTTATAAATGCGTTAAGTGTAAAGCCAAAAAAGTACGGCCCGGTTGGGCTTAGCAAAAAGCCCAGCAAATCGATTACCACAGCCTGCAACCCCGCCATTAGCGGCCCAAACAGATACCCCGATATGCCAATGGTAAGAAAATAAAAGCTGATACGCAGCGTTGTTGTTAGCTGAACAGACAATGCCTTAATTACAATGCCAAGGGCACCTAAAAGGCCGCATCCAACTAAAGAACGCACATTTTTTAGTTCTGACAATGCTTGCTTTAAAAATGTTTGCTTTTTTTGCACAATAAAAACCCTCCTTTAATAACATTCCAAATGTCACATAAAGAAAGGCTTGGTTGTGGCCTATATGCGACAGCGGGATGCAGGGCCAATACCGCAAGCAATGCTTTTCGTCCGCTTTACAACTCCCCGTCAAAGCGGCACTTTACACACTGGCCCTTACTCTGCCAAAAATATGGTGTAAGTATACACCTTTGGTTTAGTTTTGTATAGTAATATTTACAAATTGGCTTACCAACTTATAATTGTATGATATAATAATGCTTATCGATTATTTTGATTTTTATAAGTAATTTACATGGGAAAAGAGGAATTTTCATGCACTTTAAAGATATGCAATACCAGCGGCCAGACATTGCGGCCATATCGCAAAACATAGAGGAACTGGCAGCCGCGGCTGCACAAGCCCAAAGCAAAGAAGCCCTGCTGGAGGTTTTTTCTGCTTACTCTGCCCTTTCGGACAAAGTGGGTACAGCCGGCACACTTGCGGCCATTCGTCATACCATAGATACCACCGACGAATTTTACAGCAAAGAGAACGATTATTTTGACGAGAACGGCCCAATATTACAAGACAAAGTGCTGGGGCTGTACCGCGCTATACTGGACAGCACTTACAAAGCTGCCCTTGCCGAAAAATACGGTGATATTTTGCTGGAAAAGATGGCGCTTGCCATACAATCCAGCGACGAGCGCCTGATTGCCCTGCAACAAAAAGAAAATGCACTGGTTACCCAGTACGAAATGCTGTATGCCTCGGCCCGTATATCCTTTAAAGGGCAAGAGCTAACCATTGCGCAACTGGCCCCCTATAAGCAAAGCACAGACCGTGCCACCCGCAAGGAGGCAATGGAGGCCGAGGGGACCTTTTTTGATTCTCACCGCGAGGAGCTGGATCGTTTTTATGACGAGCTGGTTAAAAACCGTACTCAACAGGCACAGTTACTGGGTTACCAAAGCTATACCCCCCTTGGGGATATCCGGATGGATCGCCTTGGCTATTCCCACGAGAACATCGCCAGCCTGCGCAAGGGCGTTTTAGAACACATTGTGCCCTACATTGCCAAATTAAAGCAGCGCCAGGCACAGCGTATTGGCGTTGAAAAACTGGCCTTTTATGATGATCCGCTTTCTTTTAAGGATGGTAACCCCACCCCCAAAGGCACGGCTGGGGAACTTTTGGCCGCGGGCCAGGCCATGTACCGCCAGCTTTCTAAAGAGACCTCGGCTTTTATCGATTTTATGATGGAGCGAGACCTTTTTGATGTATTGGCAAAACCCGGCAAAGCGCCCGGCGGGTACTGCACCTATATTCCCCAATATCACAGTCCGTTTATTTTTTCCAATTTCAACGGTACCTCCGGCGATGTAGATGTGCTTACCCACGAGGCAGGCCACGCTTTTGCCGCTTACATAGCAGCCGCCCAAAACCTGCCCGCAGAACTGATGAACCCCGGCCTTGAAAGCTGCGAAATACACTCTATGAGCATGGAGTTTTTCACTTCGGATTATCACCACCTGTTTTTTGGAGAGGACACTAAAAAATACGAGATTTCTCATACAGAAAACGCCCTTTTCTTCTTGCCCTACGGCTGCCAGGTAGACGAATTTCAGGAGACCGTATACAACAATCCCGCCCTTACCCCCGAAGAACGCAATGCCCTTTGGATGGAACTGGAGCGCAAATACCGCCCTTGGAACAATTTTGAGGATCTTCCTTTTTACAGCCGCGGTGCCGGATGGCAGCGACAGATACATATTTACGAGCGCCCCTTTTATTACATTGATTATGTAATGGCGCAAACGGTGGCGCTAGAATTCTTTTTATTGAAAAATAAAAATGCCGCAGATGCATGGCAGCGTTACCTTGCTTTGGTATCTAAAGCGGGCACCGCAACATACCCCCAACTGGTGCAGGCGGCAAACCTTCCTATCCCGTACGAAAAGGATGCGCTGCTGTCTTTGGGGCAGGAAATTTATGGGTGGATTTTAGACCATTCTACCAATGAAACAACCGCCTAATATATGCATTTTCTCTTTTTTGCGTATCCATGCTTATTTTATATTACCTTTTAAACGGTTTTAAGGAAAAAAAGATGACCGTATAGCCATTTTTTAGTTGCATTCTAATTTTTCACCTCTTATAATGAGTAGTAAAGTTATTTACGAACGAGTGAGAAATCTCGTTCTACTCTAGGAGGTATTTTTAGAATGACAAGATCTCAACTGATCACTTCCGTTGCACGGCAGACTGGCGTTTCTGAAGTACAGGTTGAAAACGTATTGGATACAATTGTAGACGATATCGTAAGCACCCTTAAGGCTGACGAAAAGGTTACCATTGCAGGCTTTGGCCGCTTTGAAATGCGTGACCGCAAGACCAAAGCATACATTAACCCCAAGACAAAACAGCCAAGCCGTTTAGACCCTACAAGCATTCCCGGTTTTAAAGCAAGCGGGCTGATGAAGCAGCGCGTTGCCGGTAAAGTAAAATAAATTATACAAAAAAGAGTCTGCTTTACGGCAGACTCTTTTTTTGATTTTTTTATAGCTTTATTTTGACCAAGAATATAAATTATATGCGGCACCTTCTGTTTTTTTATGGTATTATTTTTATAGGCAAAAAATCCATGTGCCAGAAGGTTCATATTCAAAATATATGATTAATCAACTTGTGCGGGAGGAACGACATGAAACTGAACTACAAGCGTACAATTTTAGTGGGTTTTGCTTTTTTGGCCATTTCCGGATTTTGGCAAATGTACGATCAGGTTATACCAAAAATACTTTCCGACACTTTCCATCTGCCCGATTTTCTTACGGGCATAATTATGGCCATAGACAATGTACTGGCGCTTTTTCTTTTGCCAATATTTGGCACCCTTAGCGACCGCACCCATACCAAATTTGGGCGGCGCAGGCCCTTTGTATTAATTGGCAGTGTTGGCGCCGCGGCCTGTATGCTGATGATGCCATTTGCCGACAAGTTGGGTTCTCTGCCATTTTTTATGGTAGGTTTGGGCCTTACCCTTATATTTATGAGCAGCTACCGCAGCCCCGCTGTTGCACTGATGCCCGACGTTACCTTAAAACCTCTGCGCAGCAAGGGCAACGCCATTATTAACCTTATGGGTACTGTGGGCGGCCTTATCTCTTTGGTACTGATTAAACTGCTGGTGCCTGCCGCGCCGGATGGCGTTACCGACTTTAGGCCCAACTATGTACCTCTGTTTATTGCAGTTGCGGGCGTAATACTGGTGGCTGCCCTTGTTTTGCTTTTGTTTGTAAACGAAAACGCACTGGTTGAGCAAATGCATACCGATGCAATTACACATGGCATTGCAGAAGAAAGCAAAGAAGAAAAAGCCAGCCGCGAAGCAAGAACGTCGGTTCCGCTGGGCAAGGCAAAAACTCGTTCAATGATTTTTTTGCTTTTAAGCGTATTTTTTTGGTTTATGGGGTATAACGGCATTACCACCAGCTACAGCCGGTACTTTGGTTCGCAGTTTGGCATTGGTGTTGGAGATTCCTCCCTTATCCTTACGGTAGCCCTGGCCGCTGCCGCCATCGCTTTTATCCCCATTGGATTTTTGGCCACCCGCATTGGCCGCAAAAAAACTATTTTACTGGGTATTTCACTTTTATTTGTAGCCTTTGCCAGTGGGTCCTTTTTCCTCTCTTACAGCAACCTGATGTACCTGTTGTTTGCCTGCGCAGGCATTGCCTGGGCCGCCATAAATGTAAACAGCTACCCCATGGTGGTAGAGATGGCAGCCGATGGTGACGTTGGCCGTTTTACCGGGTATTACTACACCGCCTCTATGTTGGCACAAACCATTACAGCACCTTTGTCCGGCCTTATTTTAGACCTGATGAAGCTGCTGCATATTCCGCTGCTTTTCCCCTATGGAGCCATTTTTGTAGCCCTTAGCTTTGTTACCATGCTGTTTGTAAAACATGGCGATGCAAAACCGGCGGTGGCTGCCGATAAACTGGAACAATTTGCAGATATGGACTAATTATTACACATTAAAAAAGTGGCTGTTCTGGATACAGAACAGCCACTTTTTTTATCATTGCTTTGCTATAAATTGCAGCTTTAAAATATTACTCCTCTACTGCAATTTTAGGCAAATCCTGTAAGGTTTGAGGTACAACAAATACAACCAGCCTGCTTTTTTTATCGCACTCTGTTTTTACCTCTATCCCGTATTTTTGCATTAAAAACTGGTTTACATTTAAATAAGAGGTGAAATCCGCTGTGGTTTCTCCCTGAAAGCTGGTGGTTTCGATTACTATTTGAAACAGCTTTTCTTTTTTGGCCATAGAGTTGTACGACCACATCGTTTTTCCATCTGGATTGTAAAATTCGTCCTCATAGTGGTACGAGTTGACCGAATCGTAAACAATTTGAGAGGAATACAACGTTTCAGTCATTGGATTCATACTGATAATCCTTCCACTGTAGTATGGGTTTTCAGCCTCTGTTACAACCCAAGAATCGGGGTGGACAATCCAGACCTCTTCCTCTCGGGCGTCATAGTAAGCGCCATAATAAAACGAAATATAGGCCGCCAGATTGTTAGCATTATAGTCTATTAAAAATTCGCCCTTTTTATTTACAGCACCCATCCCGCTTACATAAGGCATTTGAAGAAGTTCCCCGCTTTGCAGCTTTACTGCCACCGTATAGTAATTAGATTGCGGTAAAAAAAACATCGGTCATAAAAAATACAATGGGGCCCGCAATCAGCAGCACTACTGCCAATATTGCCACAGCCACCACTAGCCCCACTTTTTTGTTATGCACACCTTTACCGGATATTTGCCCAGAACTCACCCTTGTTTTCCTCCTGTTTTTAAGTACGGCGCCGCCAATCATTTGCGCAAACTACACAATGGCATATAAAAAACCATTGGTTTCGTTAAACAAAGTAAATATTATCAAAATCACGTTTATTCGCCAATAATTTTTACAAGAGCCCGTTTATCACGCTTGCCGTCAAACTCAAAATAAAAAATTTGTTCCCATGTTCCAAAATCCAGCCTGCCATTTGTAATGGCAACCACCGTTTCTCGCCCCATAATGGTACGCTTTAAATGGGCATCGGCGTTATCTTCATATCCGTTATGGTTATACTGGTTATAGGGCTTTTCGGGCGCAAGTTTTTCCAGCCACACCTCATAATCTTGGTGCAGGCCGCTTTCGTCATCGTTTATAAAAACACTTGCGGTAATGTTCATGGCGTTGATAAGCACCAGCCCCTCCTGCACGCCGCTTTCTTGTATAGCAGCCTGCACGTCGGGCGTTATGTTTACAATACCCCTGCGCTGCGGCAAACGAAAATGAAGCTCTTTGCGATAACTTTTCATGGCTAAAGCCTCCTGTTATTTTAGGGCAAGTATACCACAAAAAGCCCCCGCCTATACAGGCAGGGGCTTTTTGTTTTTGGAGGTTTTATCTTGCCCCATATGACCGTTACAGCCATAAAACAGGGTACGGGTTGCTTACTGTGAATTTGCATCCACACTTGGGCCGGGCAATTTATTGTTTATCAACTATGCGCCCAAAAGCTGTCCATCTACCGAAATAACCGATACCGAGAAGGGCATTGGTTTGCCGCAGGCGCGCACAGCCTGCTGGGCCGCATGCTCTAGCCCGCCACAGCAGGGCACCTGCATACGTGCCACTGTAACACTGCGGATATCGTTTTGCTGCAAAATAGCCGTTAGCTTTTCGGCATACTCGGCATCATCCAATTTGGGGCAGCCAATTAATGTTACCCTGCCACGCATAAAATCGTGGTGAAAGTTTGCATAAGCAAAAGAGGTACAATCGGCCGCTATTAGTAAATGCGCCCCCTCATAAAAAGGTGCTTTTACCGGTACAAGCTGTATTTGCACAGGCCACTGTGCCAACTGGCTGGGGCTTGTTGTGGGGGCACTGGCATTTTCCGGCGCTGTCTGCTGCGCTGTTTTTAGCCCACGCGCCATACTGCCCGGGCACCCGCCATGATGAGGATGTTGGTGTGCATGCGGTGCAGGCGCTGCCGCACCCTGCTGTGCTTTTTTGGCTGCCTGTGATGCCATTACCGCAGCATGGTCGTAAGCAGGCGCTTCGCGCATTTCAAACGAAATAGCCTGCACTGGGCAAGACGGAAGACAGTCTCCCAAGCCGTCGCAGTAATCTTCCCGCAAAAGCTTTGCTTTTCCGTTTACCATGCCAATGGCACCCTCGTGACAAGCCTCGGCGCAAATGCCACAGCCATTGCATTTATCTTCGTCTATTACAATAATTTTTCTTTCCATTATTCTGCCTTTCCCCATGTTGCACAATAGTTGCTTTATCTTTTGGTGTTATGTTGATATTGTTTTTCTAACCATAGTATACTATACTTAAGGCAGATAGTTTGTTGTAATTACAACATTTTAAAATGATTTGCCGGGAGGATATTTATGGGTAAAGCTACCCTTTCGCCCAAGATTTTGCAGGCGGATATTTTAAACAAAGTAGTATTGTTTGAGGGCATTCCGCAGCAGGAGCTTCCATTATTATTGCACTGCCTTTCGGCCCGGGAAGAAAGTTTTGACGCGGGCAGCTTTTTAATGTTGGAGGGCGACAGCCCCACACACCTGGGCATTATTTTACATGGAGAAATACAGGTGGTGCAGGAAGATTACCTTGGCCACCGCACCATTGTGTCTGTTTTGGGTGCGGGAGACACCTTTGGAGAAAGCTTTGCCTGTGCGCAAATTGCCGCCGTGCCCGTAAGCGTGCAAGCGGTAGAAGCCAGCGATATTTTATGGATTAACTATAATGGAGCCATTACCACCTGCGCTTCTTCTTGCTCATTTCATCACCGCTTAATTGGCAATATGCTGGAGCTGCTTGCCGAAAAAAACATTGCCCTTAGCCAAAAACTGCGGCATATTTCTCGCCGCAGCACAGAGGACAAGCTGTTTTCTTATCTTAGCGAGCAATCGCGTTTGGCTGCCAGCAACCATTTTACAATCCCCTTAAATCGTCAGCAATTGGCCGATTACCTTTGTGTAGACCGCAGCGCACTTTCTACCGAGCTAGGGCGTTTGCAAAACCAAGGCCGCCTGCGCTACCACCGCAGCGAATTTGAGCTGCTTTCTTTTCCTGAGGATATGGAGTTTACCTAACTTTATTGCCGATTGGTTAACCCGATGCTACCATTAAAATAAAATGTTGTGCCGACGAAAGGAACCCTACCGATGGAAAACATGGAACAAATTAGTGCACGTATTCACTCCGCAGCCGATTATATTCGCAGCAAAACCGATGCCACCCCCACCATGGGCCTTATTTTGGGCAGTGGGCTTGGAGATTTTTGCAACGAGTTAACCGATGCCATAAGCTTTTCTTTTTCCGAAATTCCCGGTTTTCCGGTTCCCTCTGTAGAGGGGCATGCCGGCGCCTTTGTGATAGGGCGTTACAACGGGCATTTGGTAGCAGCTTTAAACGGACGTGTGCATTTTTACGAGGGATATTCTCAACAAGAAGTTACCATACCGGTGCGGGTAATGCGCCTTTTGGGCGTACAAACCCTTTTGCTAACCAACGCTGCCGGTGGTGTAAACCTAGATTTTTCTGCCGGAGCACTGATGCTAATTAGCGACCACATCAACCATTCTTTTTCTACTCCGCTTGCGGGCCCCAACCTTGCAGAGTTTGGGCCGCGGTTTCCGGATATGAGTGATGTTTATACCCGCAGCCTGCGCACCGCCCTGCGCCAAAACGCCAAGGATGCCGGGATTGAGCTGCGTGAGGGCGTATACTGCATGTACCCCGGCCCCAACTACGAAACCCCTGCCGAAATACGCTTTTTCCGCACTGCTGGTGCCGACGCCGTGGGCATGTCTACCGTGCCGGAAGCACTGGTTGCCCGCCATGCAGGCATGCAGGTAATTGGTATTTCTTGCATTACCAACATGGCCGCCGGCGTATTAGACCAGCCCCTAAACCATGCCGAAGTGGTAGAAACTGCCGCCCGTGTAAAAAAAGAGTTTATTAAAGTAGTGGGCATGGCTATAGATTTAGGCGCAAAATAAAGTTCCTTTTTGTGGCACGCTTAAATACTATACTCGCGGCCAACAAAAGTATCTTTTGCCATAAACAAAAACAAACCCGGCACTGCGTATAGGCAGCGCCGGGTTTTGGTTTATATTATTTGGTAAACAATCTGCGAATGCGATAATCTAAAAACCGGAAACAGCCGATAAACATGCTGCCCTCTATCCAAAAATAATTGGGCAGGTTTTTCCATTTAAATTTTGGTTTTTTCATCAGCTTAAAGCTTGCAAAGGCCTCTTTTGTTCCCTGCCACCATGGCTTGCCAAACCCCCTAAGGTTAAAAAACAGGGTTTTAATCAAATAGCCCAACAGCAAAAATGGAAAGTTGAGTATAAGCATAACAATGGGCATGTTTTTGTAAGGCAGCAGCAGGTTATTGCGACCGCTTTGTATCGATTTAAAATCGTTGTAGTTTTCTCCGCTGGTGCCGCTTGTGGTGGCTCCGCTTATATGGGTGCATACCGCACTGGGGCAGTAGATATTTTTGTACCCCTGGCTGTTGGCACGCCAGCTTACATCCACATCCTCTAAATAGGCAAAAAACGCTTCGTCAAAATAGCCGCCTATTTTTTCAAACACATCTTTGCGGTACATTGCCGCGCCCCCGCAAGCCGAAAAAATACGCATTTGTTTTTGGTAACGTTTTACCGGCAGGCCATTGCCCCGTTTACAGGCCCAGCCAAGCAGGTTGATATAGTCGCCCGCATCGTCTACTTTTTCTGGCTCAAAATGGCGCATCATAAGGCATTGCACCGCAAAAATCTTTTCGTCCTTTTGTATAGCTTGCAGCATTTTTTCCAGCATGTCGGTTTTTGCAAAGGCATCGTTATTAAACAGCAAAACGTAAGGTGCTTTTGCCAGATGAATGCCTGTGTTTACCGCCGCCGAAAAGCCTGTGTTCTCGGTATTTTCTACCAAGGTATAACCCGGCTTGCCCTTATAGCTGCGGGCGGTTTCAAGGCTTTTATCGGTAGAGCCGTTGTCTACCACAATCAGCTCAAAATCCTGCTCTGTTTGTGCATACAAACTTTCTATACAGCCCTCAAACCAGCCGGCCCCATTTAAGTTGGGAAGTACAATGCTTGCTTTCAAAATCCGGGCTCCTTCCTGCTTTTAAATCATCTTATTGTACCCTATGCGTCTGCTGTTCGCAAGCAGCGCCGTATGCTATAATAAGCAAAAACAAACGCTTGGAGGAAGAACATGGCATCGCTTGCACAAACCGGCCTTTTTTTACTGGATATGGACGGTACCTTTTATCTGGGAGATCATCTTTTGCCCGGCGCGCCCCAATTTTTGCAGCTATGCCGCAAATCTGGCATACCATTTACCTTTTTAACAAACAATTCTTCTAAAAGCCCTGCCGATTATATTGCAAAACTGGCGGGCTTTGGCATACAAATTGCGCCAGAAGAAATGTTTACCTCGGGGGATGCCACCCTTTTGTATTTAAAAGAAAACGGATTTTCTACCGATTTGCTGGTTGTTGGTACCCAAAGCTTAAAAGACCAGTTTATACAGGCAGGGTATAACCCAAATGCCGATGTGCCAAAGGCTGTGGTACTGGGGTTTGACACCGCCCTAAACTACCAAACCCTTACCGCCCTATGCAACGCTGTGCGCAGCGGCCTACCCTATATTGCCACCCACCCGGATTTTAACTGCCCCGTGCCGGAGGGGTATATACCCGATGTGGGGGCGGTAATTGCTTTTGTAAAAGCCTCTGCCGGACGCGAACCGGACGAAATAATTGGCAAACCAAACGGTGCCATTGCAAAAGCCGCCGCGCACAGGGCAGGTGTACCGCTGGAAAAGCTGTGTATGGTGGGAGACCGCCTGTACACCGATATTGCGCTGGGCCGCTGCGGCGTTAGCACCGCTCTTGTACTAAGCGGAGAAAGCACACTGGAGGACCTGCAAAAGAGTGACGTGAAACCAGATTTTATCTTTAAGGATTTGGCCGAGATGGGCGCTGCCCTGCAAAAAGAGCTGGATAACCCGTAGCCCCTGCCCCTGATAAAGGACTGTGTACATGATTATAAGCATTAGCCGCCGTACCGATGTGCCTGCCTTTTACACCCAGTGGCTGCAACATCGCTTTGCCGAGGGGTGGGTACAAACCGTAAACCCCTACAATACAAAGCAACGCAAGCTGATTTATTTGGATACGCAAACGGTAGACGGCATTGTTTTTTGGAGCAAAAATCCGGCACCTTTGCTGCCCCTGTTGCCACAATTTAAAAACTACCCTTGGTACCTGCAATGCACTATTACAGGGTACCAAACCCATTTAGAGCCAAACATCCCCGCTGCCGAAAATACCGCACAAAGTATACGGCAAATTGCCCTGCACTATGGACGCGAGCGGGTGGTGTGGCGGTACGACCCAATGTTGTTTGGCGACCAGTATACAGCCTTATGGCACGCACAAAACTTTGCACGCTTATGCGCTTTGCTGGCACCCTATGTTTCTTGCTGCACCATCAGCTTTTACGATTCTTACTCCTTTGCCGATAAGCGCATTGCACAGCTTGGCCTGCGCCCCCCGCTAGACGAAGAAGTACACGAAACCGCCGCGCTTTTATCTGCCCATGCGGCGCAGCATGGGTTAGGGCTATACTCCTGCGCAGAGGCTTACGACCTTAGCTATGCCGGTATTTTGCCCGGTGCCTGTATTGATACAAAGCGTCTTTCCCTTTTTTCTTCTATACCTGTTTTTGCATCCAAAGACAAAAACCAGCGCCCGGCTTGCGGCTGTGCCGCCAGTGTGGATATTGGCGCATACAATACCTGCCCCGGCGGCTGTTTATACTGCTATGCGGTGCGTTCTTCTGCCACCGCAGTTTCTAATAAAAAATTGCAGTGCGATACTTCCCTTTTTTTGGGGCGCTGAAAATCACTTTCTCTTATTACTCCTTTATAATTAAACATTTTCTTTTGGCTTTTTAAAAAATGGATAACCCACCTGTAGGCAAAACAAAACCCGCAAATTTCTATCTGCTTAGCATCCCTTTTTATGAGCATTTTTCGCGGCCAAGTACCCCTTGTTTTTTGGCGGTAATGGGCAAATGCTTTCTTTTCAAAATGCTGGCAGAATGGTATGATAGATAAAACCGCCCACAGGCTGAACAAGAAGGAGAATGAATTATGGAAATTATTGAAACCTCTAAAGCACCCGCCGCAATTGGCCCCTACTCTCAGGCTGCCGTAGCCGCAGGCCTTGTGTTTGTATCCGGCCAGCTT
>JBKEAM010000036.1:0-3263 GCA_047972265.1 Oscillospiraceae bacterium
TTTTGCTTTAACATTTGGATAATGCTAAATAACTGTTTGGTTTCACGCTCAGTAAGCGGCGCTGTGGGTTCATCCATAATAATAATTCGTGCTTCTTTCGAAATTGCCTTTGCCACCTCTACCATTTGCTGCTGTGCTATGCCATAGCAAGATGCCGGACGGTGTACATTAATGTCACAGGCAAGCTCTGCCATCAATTTTTCGGCTTCGGCATAAATGCTGCGCCAATTTATACACCCACCCCTGTGTACCTTTAGCCTGCCCAAAAATATATTTTCGGCTACGCTAAGCGCATTTACCAAATTAAGTTCTTGATAAATAATGGAAATACCAAGTGCCTCGGCCCCTCTGGGAGAATCTATTTCTACCGGTTGACCAAACAGCTCTATACTACCGGCATCCTTTTGATAGGCGCCTGCAAGTATTTTCATTAAGGTGGATTTTCCTGCCCCGTTTTCTCCCAGCAAGGCGTGGCATTCTCCTGCACGCACTTCCAGCTCTACATTATCCAGCGCCAACACACCGGGAAACCTCTTGCTTACTCCTGACATTTTAAGCGCAATAGGTTGCATGGAACTCACTCCCATTTTCAATATAAACGTGGCCGCCGCCAAGCGGCCACGCGTTAAATATTTGCTGCTTACTTTATTCTGCCGGAAAATTTGCCGCGTTTGCGGCCGAAATAACTTCTGTATCTACTGCCACAATTTTTTCTACCGCTGTGCCGTTTACAATTTTATCCAAGGCACGCACACAGGCATCACCCGTTTCGGGCCCGCCTATAGAAAGGGTGCTTAACAGTTCGCCCGCCACTACACTTGCCACTGCATTGGGGTTGCCGTCAAAACCGCATACTTTTACTTTATCGGTGGCATTTGCCTGTGCCACTGCCTGATAAGCACCCAAAGCCATTTCATCACTTAAACCAAAAAAGAGTGTACTATCTGGGTTAGCCTGCAACATATTGGCGGCTGCATTCATCCCCTTTTCACGTTCCCAGTCTCCGGGCTGAGATGCCACTACTTCTATATCTGGGTATTTTTCGGCCGCGCGGTCTACAAATCCACCCATGCGCTCTGTGGTATGGTCGGAGGGAAGCCCTTCAATAATGCCAACCTTTGCCTTGCCATCAAACTGCTCGGCTACAAAATCTGCCACTTTGGCGCCTGCTTCGTACTGGTCGTAACGCACATAACAGTCAACTTCGCCCTCTGCCAGTTCGTTTTGGGTGTTAAACATTACAACAGGTATATTGGCATCGTTGGCCTTTTTAACGGCCGAAGTAATTGCGTCGGCATTAATTGCACATAAAATAATGCCGTCTACCTTTTGTGTTATCATATCTTCTACAATTTGTACCTGAGCAGCATAGTCCGACTCTGATTCTGGCGCTAAAATAAGCAGTTCGTGCCCCAGTTCATCTGCTGCGGCCTGCGCGCCTTTTATTACCGATGCATAGTAGGGAGAGATCATTGCTGGGGGAACTAGCGCGAATGTTTTTTTGCCTTGCTGTGTTGATGCCTGCTGGCCTGCGCTGCCCTGTGCGGCAACAGAACCTGACGCGGATGCCGAAGTACCGCATGCACCCAAAAGCGACAAAACCAACAGTGACACCGTTAATAATGCAAACAACTTTTTCATTCTTTACCTCCATTTTTTATCTCTTTATTTTTTAACGCAATAAACGAATCGATTCATTTTAATATTATAAAATTGCTGTTTTAAAAGAATATTGTAAAACGAATCGATTCATTTATCTGTTATGCGAACATAATATCATAAACATTAAGCGCAAACAAGTTTCTTTTTTACCAATGTTTACAACCTATTATTGGGAGAATATACAATTCTGTTTTTTGTCTATCTTCTTACTTCTGTCAAAACTTCATCTTAAAATTGGTGGCTTGTACTTTACATTTTCGGCTAATAAATAGCCCTAAAAACGCAAAATGCAGATATTTCAAATCCACAAAATATCTGCATCAATTGCTGTTTATAAACTTTTATCCTGTCCTTATAGTATCGTGCAAAAGTCCATTCATTCCTAATTACAAAAACACCAATTTCTCTCCTCAAGTGCATCGTTTATCTTGCATCTCACATCAACAATGGCGTTTTTTTTAAAAACACCACTTATTGTATTGCAAACAGGGATGTCCCATACGCAGGTGGCACATCCTTGTTGTATTTATCGCTTTTGCTGCTTTAAACCATTAAAGCTTTTAATGCACATTGGCATTACCAATAAATACCTCTTGTGTTTCTGCTTTAAAATACCCCGAAAGTTCTGCTGCCCTATCTTCTATTTTACCTGCAAAATCACCAACCTTTTCCCACGTTGCATCCTCGGTATTTTTGCCAAAATGGCCCCCTGCTGCCGTAGTACGGTAAATAGGTCTGCGCAGGTCCAGCATATCAATAATAGCCGATGGGCGCAAATCTACAAGTTCGCATATCGCCTGCCGTATAGTGTGGCCTGCCACCCTTTCTGTGCCAAATGTATCTACCATAACGCTTACCGGAGAGGCTACCCCAATGGCGTAGCTTAGCTGTATCTCACATTTGTCTGCAAGGCCTGAGGCCACCACGCCTTTGGCAAGGTAACGTGCCATATATGCGGCGCTTCGGTCTACTTTTGTGGGGTCTTTGCCAGAAAAAGCGCCCCCACCGTGCCGTGCATATCCGCCATAGGTATCTACAATTATTTTACGCCCGGTTAGGCCTGTATCGGCAGCCGGACCACCCAAAACAAACCGGCCGGTGGGGTTTACATACAAAATTGTGTCTATATCCATTAGTTGCGCGGGTATTACAAGGTAAATTACCTTTTTTATAATATCCTGCCTCAACTGCTCTATGCTAATTGCAGGGCTATGCTGTGCGCTAATTACCACGGTGTGCACACGCAATGGCTTGTTTTTGTAATACTCCACGGTAACCTACGCTTTCCCATCAGGGCCAAGGTAGCCCAGCTCTCCGCTTTTAAACACCTGTGTTAAACGGCGGGTTAACTGGTGTGCCAGCGATATTGGCAGCGGCATTAGCTCTGGGGTTTCGTCGCAGGCATACCCAAACATCATCCCTTGGTCTCCCGCTCCCAGCTCAACCTCTGTACTGTCTTTGCTTTCAAACGCAGCATCCACTGAGCCCTTCTCGAAATGGAAGACACGCCATCAATCGTGTATACTGAAAGAAGGAGGCCAAAAAGCATGTCAAACAAATCAAGAAAAGGTGTAGCTCCACCGCGTTACGATGAAGCATTT
>JBKEAM010000061.1:0-32578 GCA_047972265.1 Oscillospiraceae bacterium
TTTTGCTGTTTCTTTCTCGTTTTTAGGCAGAGCCGAAATTTCCATTAAGGGCAGTTTGGTTTTTACTGCCCCCATACGTACCTCTACCAGCCCAGCTTTATCGGGCAGGGCTGTAACAGCGACCTGCTTGTTCAATAAGGGCAGGTAAACACTTTGCCCAACCCGTACAGACATAAGCGGAACAAAGCTGATTTTGCTGCCTTCTACAGTTCCCGTACGTTTAGAAAGTTGCCCAGCCTCTTGCTTGGCAATTTCTCGCGCTCTTTGAGCTTTTTGCGACAAAGACTTTCTTTCATCTTTTTCCATCCGCTTAATCTCATCCAACAAAGAGTATGCCGCATTTTGCACATCATCGGCTACGTTTTTAGCCTTTTGCCGTGCAGCCTGCAATTCATCTTCACCTTGGCGGATAAGGGCATCTCGTTTTTCTTTGGCTTCTTCCAACTGGTGGGCTGCTGTATAGCGCAGTTGTTCGATCTCTTCTTGCTGCCGCTTATGTTCTCGTTTTAAATCTTCCAGTTGCCCCAACACAGTTTCAAATCGACGCTGCTCGCTGCTCATATGGCGGCGGGCATTTTCGATTACTGTTTGAGGTACACCCAGTTTTTCGCTTATTAAAAATGCATTGCTGCGGCCGGGTACACCCACAATTAAGCGGTAGGTTGGCCGTAGGGTTTCTACATCAAACTCACTGCCTGCGTTTTGCACGCCCTCGATTTCTAGTGCATACATCTTCATCTCGGCATAGTGGGTGGTAGCCATAATACGTGCTTTTGTGTGGCGCAGTTCTTCAATAATAGAAACAGCAAGCGCCGCTCCCTCTGAAGGGTCTGTTCCGGCACCAAGCTCGTCCATAAGCACAAGAGAGGTTGGCCCGGCTAGCTTTAATATTTCGGTAATGTTTTTCATATGGCCCGAAAAGGTAGAAAGGCTTTGCTCTATACTTTGCTCGTCTCCAATATCAATTAAAAATTGACCAAACATGCAAATAGAACTGGTGTCGTGCGCAGGTATTAAGTACCCCATTTGCGCCATTGCACACAATAAACCGGCCGTTTTTAGCGATACTGTTTTGCCGCCGGTGTTTGGGCCGGTAACAATTAAGGTATCGTAACTGTTGCCCAGTTCAATATCTACCGGAACAACAGTGTCTTTGTCTAATAAGGGGTGCCTAGCTTTAACAAGATTAAAAGCCATATCTTGCTGCACCAATGGTCGTATGCCGCGCATCGAAAGCCCTAGCTCTGCCTTGGCCATGCACACATCTACTTGCAGCATTGCACTGTAAGAAGCAAAAAAAGAAGGGGCAAATTCTCCTATGCGTTCAGAAAATGCGGCCAAAATACGTTCTATCTCTGCTTTTTCTTGGTTTTTTAACTGCAAAATTTTTGCGTTTGCCTCTACAACGGCAGTGGGCTCTACAAAAAGGGTGCCACCACTGGAGGAAACATCGTGTATAACACCGCCTATTTCGCTTCTGCTTTCGGCCTTTACAGGCACAACATAGCGTCCATTACGTAAAGAAACAATAGATTCTTGCAAAAATTTACTGTTATTTTGATTTTTTATAATGCTATCAAGTTTTTCTCGAATGCTGCTTTCGGCCTGCCGTATTTTACGGCGCAGTTGGTATAGTTCATCACTGGCATTGTCTGCCATTTCGGTTTCGCTTAAAATAGCGTCCCTTATATCGTTTTCCAGCGAGGGCTGTGGGATGATTGTAAAAAAAATATCGTCCAAGGTGCCGGGCGCTTCTGACTGGCCAAACCAACTGTGTAAGGCCGAAAAATTGCGCAAAGCACCACATACCAAAAGAAGCTCGCCCATAGAGAGTATGCCGCCCTTGGCCGTGCGCCGCACGGCAGTATCGGCAGATTCGCAAGAAGATATACGTGCATTCCCTTTTTGCAGCAGCAAGCTTGCCATTTCATCTGTTTGGCGTAAAAAATGTTCAACCTCATACCGCTCAGTAAAAGGTTCTTCTTTTGCAAGCATTTCTTTTGCTTCGGGGCAGGCAGCACGTTGCTGCGCCATTGCAACAACTTTATAAAGTTCTAAATTGTCTAAATATTTACGTATCATAAATCTCCTTCACCCAATACTGTCTTTAAAAAAGAAAGGCTTTTTGGAGGATAATCCATGTGGCACAAAATAAAAGCCTCTACAGCGCGCGACAGTAAGCGCAAACTGTTTGGTTTAAGTGTAAAGGAAAACACCTTTTTATCATCTGAAAGAACGATATGCCTAAGTGCATATAATGCAGCGGCGTCTAAATTTACTTCTCTTCCCTTTTCTTCTGCACAGGCAGAGCAAAGCAGGGTGCCGTGATGGGGGCCAAACCGAAAAGAAGTATCTTCGTATTTGCCGCAAGATTCGCATGCGGTTACATCGGGCATAAAACCACTTTCGGAAAAAGCACGCATTTCGAACACTGGTTTTACAAAATAGGCATTGCGCATATGTGTAGAAAGTAGATGGAGACTGTTTAAAGCAAGACTTAATAAAGTAGCGGCTTCGTCCCCTGTTGGAGAAAGTATCTGCAAAAGCTCTGCAATATATACAGCCAAAGATACATCTTCTACGTTTTCTCTAATGCCAAAAAAAACTTCTATAGCGTCGGCTTCGTTTACTTTGTACATAGTGCGGGCTTCAAATAAGGTCCAGTCAGAATAGCAAAAAAGGCTTGTAGCGCTAAATAATTTGCTTTTAGGGCGCAAACCACCACGCGCCGAAGCAGAGATAATCCCATGCCCCGGCGTTAAAATGGTTAAAATACGGTCTGCTTCACCTGTTTTTACCTCGCGTAAAACCAGGCCCTTTGTATTGATTTGCATATTTCCTCATTGTTTTCGAAAGCCAAGGTTGTTTAACAAAAATTCGTTATCACGCCAGCCCTCTTTTACCTTCACCCAGCACTTTAAGTTAACACGGGTATCAAGCATTTCTTCACAGTCACGCCGTGCCTCCGACGAGATGGTTTTTAGCATTTGTCCCTGTTTGCCTATTATCATGCCTTTGTGGCTTTTTTTCTCGCAATAAATATTGGCATCAATTTCAATTAAGGGTTTATCCTCGCGCTCGTTAAAACGCTCTACCTCTACAGCTATGCCATGCGGCAGTTCTTGCTGCAAGTGGCGCAACAGTTTTTCGCGTATAATTTCTGCCACCAATTGCTTTTCGGGCAAATCAGTGTAGGCATCTTGTGGGAAAAAGTGAGGGCCATCTATGGCAAAGCTTTGTAAAATGTTTAATAATTCGGTACAACCATCCCCGTTTTCGGCACTGGTGGCAAGCACAGACGAAAATTTGCCTAAATCTTTTATTTCTTCCAGCTTCTTTTTTACATCATCCGCTGCAAAAATATCGGTTTTGTTTACAACAGCTACAGAATCGAAGGAGCCCAAAGACTCTATCATTTCGTTTTCTTCGGGGGTAAAACCGGGTTTTGGTTCAAACAGCATTGCTACAGCATCCCCCTGAGACACCGCATCCTTAACGGTTTGGTTCATACGGCCGCCCAAACGGGTGCGGGGTTTATGAAAGCCCGGGGTATCGATAAAAACATACTGCACAGCCTGCTGTGTAAGTATGCCCGTAATGCGTGTACGGGTGGTTTGGGGCTTGTCTGTTACAATAGCAACCTTTTCGCCCACAAGGCGGTTTAGCAGCGAGGATTTGCCAACATTTGGCCTGCCAATAACGGCAACAAAAACAGATTTGGTTGTTTCGTTCAAATTGAATCTCCTTTTTTTGTACGTGGGCGGCCAAACATAAATATAAACCACCAGCTTGCCGCTAATGAAGCGACAAGTAAAATGAAAGCAACTGGTTTATCAATAAACCAGTTTGCGATGTATACAAAACGCTCGATATCCCAAAACAGAATAAAACCGCAAACAGCAGCCCCAATGCTAAATACCAAAACGGCACCGGCGGCCATATCTTTTACTACACCGGCGGTTACATAGCGCTTTGGAGAGGGCCTGCTTACGGTACGCTCTAAAGCCGAATTTACCAGTTCTAACGCCAAAACACCGGCTATAAGAATGGTAATTAAAACATATTGTGTTTTGTCAAACGGATAAAATGCAGACAAAGCATAAATATATACGGCGGCACACAGATGAAAGCGAAAATTTCTTTCCTGCTTAACCGCCGCATATATTCCGTTAAATGCATATACAAAACCGCGTAAAAATGAACGCATTTTTATCTTATTCCTTTGTAAGGTCTGTGTACGAAGCAGTGCGCGGTAGCCCAAGTTTTGTAAGGGCATTTTCTTCTTTTTCGCGCATATGCACAGCTTCCAGACCGCCCTTTTCGTGGTCGTATCCCAAAAGGTGATACATAGAATGTACTGTAAGATAGGCAACTTCACGCTGTAGGCTGTGGCCATACAGGCTGGCCTGCTCTACGGCTTTTTCCATAGATATAATTACGTCGCCAAGCATTACCGCTCCGGTTTCTTGGTTTTCGTCGTATTTCCCATCTTGCCCAAGTGGAAAGCTAAGTACATCTGTGGGATTTGGGTTATTGCGGTATTGCCCATTTAATTTGGCAATTTCATCGTTGTCTACAAAGCTAACGCTTACTTCTGCTGTTTGGGGGAAATGTTCCAGCTCTAATACCGCGTTACACGAACGCCGGATTAAAATACGCAGCCCCGGGGGGATTTTTACCGTTTTTTGCCTGTTTGCTATATATACTTTATGCGCCACTTTGCTCACTCCCTATCTTCTGTTTTTAGAATTTGATTTTTCGTATGCTTTAATAATTTCCTGCACCAAGCGGTGCCGAACCACATCTTTTTCTGTAAACTGAATATGCGCAATATCTTCTATATTTTTCAATATACGCAGGGCATCAATTAAGCCGCTTTTGCTTTTATCGGGTAAATCGATTTGAGTTATATCACCCGTAACTACCACTTTTGAGCCGACACCGGTACGGGTTAAAAACATTTTCATCTGTTCGCGGCTGGTGTTTTGTGCTTCATCCAAAATAATAAAGGCATCATCTAGGGTTCTGCCGCGCATATAGGCAAGCGGTGCAACTTCAATTACCTGCTTTTCCATTAGGCGGGCGCTTCCCTCAGAGCCTAACATATCAAACAAGGCGTCATATAAGGGGCGCAGGTATGGATCTACCTTATTTTGAAGGTCTCCCGGTAAAAAGCCCAATTTTTCACCGGCTTCTACTGCCGGGCGGGTAAGAATGATACGGTTTACCTGCTGCGCCTTGTAGGCTTTAACTGCCATAGCAACCGCCAAATAGGTTTTGCCGGTACCTGCCGGGCCAACCCCAAATGTGATTGAATTACCCGCGATGGCATTGATATATGCCTTTTGCCCAAGTGTTTTGGGACGAATGGGCTTACCGGTGGCGGTAATTAGCAAAAAGTCTCCCGTCAGGTCGGACACTTTTCCGCTTTCCCCTGAGGTAGAGAGCGAAATGCAATAGCGTACAGCCTGTTCGTCTAGGGGCAGGCCTTTTTCGTACAAAAGCTGCATATCCTGCAACACTTTTGCCGCTCCCTCAACCCCGGCATCTTCGCCCATAATCTTTACTTCAGTGCCCCGGCTTACCAAAACAACGCCAAACTCTTTTTCAATCATTTTGGCGTTTTGATCCTGATTTCCGAATAGCGCCAGAGCAAAATCCATATTTTGTACGTCTAACTTTTTTTCTATTTTAAAAGACCCCTTAAAATTTTTATTTATATCTTCCAGATTTTTACCAGGAATTATGGTTATTATACCATATAATTCTAGAAATAGAATAGAATTTAAAGAAAAATAGCTACTTTTTTGGGAAATATTGCTCTACAAATAAAAAAATAAGGTATAATATAAACAACAGAACCGTACAAGAAGAGAGGATATCATGGCAAAACATCTTTTTGGAGATACAATAGACCCTGCCTGTGCATATTGTATGCATGGTACAGAGTCTTCTGACCAGGTGATGATACTTTGCCCGCGGTTTGGCCCGGTAGCGCCCAGCTTTCATTGTAAACATTTTAAGTACGACCCGCTGCGCCGCGAGCCCAAACGCCGACCAAAGCTTCCTGAGTTTTCTCCCGATGATTTTAAATTGGAGTAATATAATATTACTTGCAAAAAAGCTGCTATCCGTTTAAGGATGGCAGCTTTTTACGTATTAAAGCTCAATTCTTAGTATTGTGTTTACAGGGAGAGCTTTTTGCTGCGCCGGTAGCATAAATGTCATTTTTGTATGGGGGGTGGCCTCTATAACCTCCCCATCCCCGTTCCAAATTATATCAGGAGTAAAACGAAGCGTACCATCTTTTGGCAGCAATGCTTCCAGTTCTGTCCCCTTTGCAAACTTGCCGCGCTGTTCGCATATTATTTTGCCGTCCTTTTCGCCCACAACAATGCCAACCACCTGCCATTTACGGATATAGCTGCCGCAGGTTGGGGTTTGTGTTGCGCTGGGCTTGCCAAAATAGAACCCGGCAGAGTATGGGCGGTGAGAGGTACGTTCCAGTTCTTCTAGGGCAAAATTAGGGCAAACAAATTCTTGAGAGGGTTTTGTGCTTAATGCGGCGTCTATTGCACTGCGGTATGCGGCGGTTACAGAAGATACGTAATAGAAAGATTTTGCACGGCCTTCCAGTTTTAAACTGTCGGCACCGGCCTCGATTACCTGATTGATAAAAGGCGCGGCGCACAAATCGTCTGCGCTTAAAATGTAACTGCCTTTGTCGTCTTCGCCGATTTCAAAGTATTCTCCGGGGCGCTTTTCTTCCACCAAAGAGTATTTCCAGCGACAGGTTTGGGCGCAGTTGCCACGGTTGCCGTCACGCCCGGTAAGATAGCTGGAAAGTAGGCAACGTCCAGAAACCGCCATGCACATCGCGCCATGCACAAATACCTCCAGCTCTAAGTCAGAAGGGGTGTTTTGACGAATAAAGCGGATATCCTCTAAAGAAAGCTCGCGCGCTAAAACAACACGCTTTGCACCAAGATTATATGCAGCTGTTGCAGAAGCATAATTGGCAATGCCTGCCTGTGTAGACAGGTGGACTTCGATCTGTGGCACCAACGTTTTTACAAGAGAAAGCACACCCAAATCGGCAATGATGAATGCATCGATGCCTGTTTGGGCAGCCTGAGGTAAAAAATCGCTCATTCGAGCAATTTCATCGTTGGTGGGCAATGTGTTTAAGGTAAGGTACACACGCTTACCCATACTATGGGCAAGATGTGCAGCCTCTTTCATTTGCTCTAAAGTGAAATTATCGCACGAGGAACGCATTCCAAATTCTTTGACGCCTAAATACACGGCATCTGCGCCGTATTGCAGTGCAAACTGCAGGCACTGCATATCGCCCGCAGGAGAAAGCAATTCTATCTGTTTTGTCATGTTGCTGTATTCGCCTCGCTGCTTGCTTGTTCGGCCTGGAACTTTGCATTCATTTCTTTCATTGTAGCAACATTTTTATTATGCTCAGACAAAGTAGTGGCGTAATAATAATTTTCATAGTAGTCGGTAAGGAAATAGTAGTAACTGCTTGTTTCGGGATTTAGCGCGGCAGAAAGAGCAGTTTCGGTAACACTGCAAATAGGTGCCGCAGGCAGGCCTTTGCGGGTACCGGGGTAGCTGGAATCTGTAAGATAAGCATAGAACAAATCATCTCCAACAGCGGCACGGGCCTGATCGTAAGTAATCTCAGTATATGTTTTATCTGCATATTCGGGAATATTCCACTGGATCCAGATACGGACATAGCGTATGGTAACGTCGCTGCCCATTGTTCCGTCCTGCTGCTGCCAAGTAGAACCCAGACGGTTCCAAAATACACCCGAAACCTTTGGCTGCTGGTCTGCATGGCCAGCCTCGGCCTGTATCAAAGATGCAAGGGTAAGGGTTTCTCTTAAAGTAATCCCCTTTTCTTCCATTTGTGTATACATTTCGGCAGTTACTTTGCTGTCCATTTGTTGGTAAAGTTTGCGTATTACATTCTCTAAAGTATCATCTTTAAAGAAGTTATAGGTATCGGGATATATAAGACCTTCGGAGCGGTGGAAGACAACAATGCTGGGGGCTGCATCAAATTCTTCCTTCATTTTTTGAATGATTGTAATATCGGTGAATAAGTCGAGGTTGTCGGCTGTATCAAGGAACTCTTGCGCTGTACCAAAGCCGGCTTCTTCAAACAACGAAGCAACTTTCATGATAGAAACGCCCTCGGGGATACGGACAGATACCTCTTCACGGGCAGGAGGAGCCGTTGTAAGCACAGCTATAATCTCTTCGTAGCTCATATCAGGCGATATTTCGTGATCTCCGGCTTGGAAGCCAGAAATTTTGTTAAACCGGACATAATAACGGAAGAAAGTTCCGTTTCCAATCAGGTTATTGTCTTCCAGCAGTTTACCAATGGTGCTGCTGGACGCACCGCTAGGCAGGGTAATGGTTACAGGCTCGGTTGCAGTGCCACCCTTTCCAGAAATATCGTGGTTAACAACAAGATAACCAATAAACAGGCTTACAAGAATAAGCCCAATAAATATTAAGAATGCAAACAAACAACCCCGTCCGGCTTTCTGCTCTGGGGTACGTTCTTTTTTATGGCGTTTTGGCATATCTTCCTCATAATCTTCGTATTCGTCACGCATGCGCCGTGCGGGGGGCGTTTGGCGCGGGGGCGGTGTTGCGGTAGACATGCGGCGCGGCTGCTCGTACCGAGAAGACGCAGATGCACCACCAGAGGGCGGGGCGGGTCTGCGGGCAGCTTGTTGAGGATAAGATTGTGCGCTGGGCGCGTTGCCCTGCCCCTGATATTGCTGACGGGGAGCGGCCTGCTGGCTACCAGCGGGTGCCGCAGGACGACGCTGCGGAGCAGCCCCCGAAGAAGCAGGCGGCGGGGCTGGCCTGCGCGGGGCGGCATTGTTTTGGGCGGGATAAGTACCGCGCTGTTGAGGAGCAGAATACACCTGCCCTTGCTGAGGCGGCCTTGGCGGCTGTGGGCGCCTTGGCGCGTTATCGGCCATATTGCTGTTTGGAATATGGCTAGGGTCCGTATAATCTTGTTGTGGCATGGTATATGTCCTCCATTCTAAACTGGGCGGATACTTAGCAACTGTACTATTATATTTCAGGATATAGGTTTTTGTAAACCTCATCTGTTTTATTTTGCCCTGCAAGCAGAGAAGAAAGCGCATAGGCAAACTGTAAAGCTACCCCTGCACTGCGAGCAGTAATAATTTTACCATCAATCTCTACAGGCTTACCTGTAACAATGCTACTTGTTAATTGCGCTTGTACCGTAGGAAAAGCCGTTACCTGTTTGTTGGTAAGCAAGCCGTAGGTATGTAATACGGTTGGGGCAGCACAAATTGCGGCAATATAAATATTTCTTTCGGCGGCTTGTTGTAAGGCATGTTTTACAACACGGCTAGCTTGCAGGTTTTGTGTGCCTATGCCTCCGCCCGGTAAAACAACCATTTCGGCATCTGCAGGCAATACAAAGCCTGCGCCATCAACATCGGCGCTAACAAAAATATTGTGCGCCCCTTTTACGGTGCTACCTGTAATACCCACCGTAACTACATGTATTCCAGCGCGGCGCAAAAAGTCTATGGGGGTAATTGATTCTATCTCTTCAAAACCATCGGCCAAAAAAACATAAACATTGCCCATTTATAAAACCTCCTTTTTGCTATGCGTTTATAATAACAGGCGGTATTTCTGCCGGATTAATATTTGAAGCGAGATCCTCAAAGCCAAAACGCATATATGGTGGTGTATCGAGGACAAAAGAACCAGAAAGAGACTTGAATAAAGCAAAAGGCTTTTGAATACCGGAGATTTGTAAAACATTATCGATGGGCTTTGTTGTGCTAATTAAAAGGTTTGTAGTATTAAGGGCGGATGCAATGGCACAGCAAAAAAACTCATCAAAACCATTTTGAACAAAAAGCTCTGGGATTAAAACGAAATCCTCCTGTTTTTTTGCCACTGCATAACCATAAGAAGCATAAAAAACACGAAAACCCTCTTGAGCAAGGTCTTTAGTAATGATTTGCAGCCGTTCGGGCTCAAAATCAACATAAGGACGAGTGGCATAATTTTGCCTTAAATCAATCAAAAGCCCTGCATTCGGCACATCTGTACTTAAAGCTTCGTTTTTTGTTTTTGTGTTTTTTACAATTACATTTTGCCAAAACAAATTGGATGTAACAGTATAGCCCCGGGTTTTATAATAATCAAACAATGGTGCGTTTGCGGGGATTAGGCAAGCAAATACAGCCCCTTGCTTTGCCTCTGCATCTTCGGCATATTTCATCAATTTTGTCATGGTTCCCTTACCGCGTGCCAATGTGGTGGTTGCAAGTGCGTAAAGATACACACCATTAAAAGAGTCGATTTTACAGGGTACAGCCAAAAGCTGTGACAATAAAGCCTCACCTTCGTGCGATACATAAATATGACCCTTGCCGGCATAAACATCTAAGCTGGCATCTATAAAGGTGGAATCATCTCCAAAGGTATCCTGCCACAACTGATGCAATGTAGCCCGGTCTAGCTCCGTGGCAACTCGTATATCCATCGCAATTCCCTATTCTGTAATCCATTCGGCAGTATATTTATGCTCTAAAAATGCGGGACTATAGGAAAGCTTTGCAGTGCGAAGACCATCTTCATCCACATCATTTTCCCTATTAATATACTCATACCCACTGCAAAACCGGCGTGCCATTTCTCGGTTTATAATATTATAAGCACCGGGCACGTCGTAAAGTGCCTTTTCGACGTGTGTTACAAACATTTTATCGTTTAGGGGGCTACCAAAAGAGAAGGCTACAATTCTGCCTCCGGTAGTAATATAGCCGCCTTTTAGCTGCAATTCATCGTAATGACGAAGGGCTTGCTCTATCGCAAGGTGTTCTTCGGCAATGCCCTCATCGTTTCGGTTATCGTACAGGTTACACCACAAGTTGTTAAACTCTGCAATTTCACCAATAGAATCAGCCGTTATTTCGTGAAATTCCCAATCGGGATAGCTGCGCTCGAATCGAGAACAATGATTACGCTTTTTTTGATAAACCCGGCCCGGCAGATTTGCCAGATCGGAAGCATTATAAACATAATCGCTTTCACCACGGGGCTGCTCGTAACGAAATTTACCGGGATATAGTTTTTCTAAAAATTCTTTTTCTTTTTCGGTAAGAGAGAACAATATAGGGGTTTTTCCTGCGTCGGCGGCATCCTGTAAAATAGCCTCCAGAGCCTTTTGCAGGTCTCCCTCTCCTGCCGGAAACAAATAATGCAGACGGTGCCCCTCACTGCGTGCAACAACAAAATCTTCAAAGCGGGCAATTACACTGTGGTATACCCTTTTCCACATATAAATGTTTAAAAAAGCATATTCGCAACTATTAGAGCCGCTATGCAAAAGCAACGGGCGTGCCCATCGGCCATCTTCGGGTGTTATATCATGAAAATCCATAAAAACCTCAATCAATATATCGTGTGTATGTAAATACAATAATATCAAAAACAAAGAATAAAAGCTGTAAACACACCCTTTCTAAACAATTATATCTTTTTTAAAGGGGCATAATTGGCCATTGTTTTTTTTAGGCCTACCCCACTAAAAAGTATTTCTACAATAGAATCTCCCGCCACAGGGGTTACTTTTTGCACAACGCCAACGCCAAATACCTTATGCTCTACCTTATCACCTGGCTGATATTTATTTTCACCCTGTGCTTTTTTGGCGGCTGAGGATTGTTGTGTGCCAGAAAGTAAAGAAGATGCACCACCGGCACCGGCCACTGCGGGGCGCTGATAACCATACCCGGTAGACGGACGAGGTGAACGATTGTAAGAAGAATCGAGATAACCGCCCGAAGAATACTCTCCCGCACGGGAAACATAGCTTCCGCTGCGGGTGGGGGGGGCAACCGCAGACTCATTTTCTTCTAATAAATCGGAGTCGATTTCTTATAAAAAGCGGCTCGGCATAAAACCGCGGGTTTGGCCAAACAGCAACCGGCTGGCAGCACTTGAAATGTACAGGCGTTTTTCTGCACGCGTAACACCAACATAAAAAAGGCGGCGTTCTTCTTCCACATCGTCCTGAGACCAGCGGCTCATTTCACTTGGGAAAATCCCTTCTTCCAGCCCAACCATAAATACATAAGGAAACTCCAACCCCTTGGCGGCATGTAGGGTCATCAACACAACAGAATCGGCTTCGCCATCGTAGTTATCAATATCTGCAATCAGGGCTATTTCTTCAAGGTAGCCTTCTAATGTGGCATCGGTGCCGTTATGGTCTACATAAGTTTGCATATTGGAGATTAACTGCCCTAAGTTTTCTAGCCGGGTGATGCCTTCATCGCCCAGTGCCTCTAACATTGCAGTATAACCGCTTATTTTGGGTACCTCTGCCGCAAAAGCAGGCAAAGGCAGCTCTTGAGCAGTGCGCACCAGCTGTGTGTAAATAGAATAAAAGTTTAAAAGCGCTTGCCTTGCACGCGACAAAGCGGGGTATTCGTCTACATTGCGTACAACCTCCAGCATGGGCACCCCAAGGCCGGTGGCAATTTCTGCAATAGCGTCTACCGTGGCAATGCCTATTTTGCGGCTGGGCTCATTAATAATACGACGCAAACGCAAATCATCTTGCGGATTAACAACAATACTCATATAAGCGTGCATGTCTTTAATTTCTTTACGGTCGTTAAAGCGCAGCCCCCCCACTATTTTATGTGGGATACCTGCCCGGGTAAAATAGTTTTCTACCGGGCTGGACTGTGCGTTCATTCGATATAAAACAACATGGTCGTTTAGCTTGGCGCCAGCGGCCAGGTTGGCCCCAATTACGTCTGCAATATGAGAGGCCTCGTCCTGTTCATCCGCAGCGTTATAATGCTCTACCTTTTCGCCAGAGTCACTCTCAGTCCATAATTTTTTGCCCTTACGGCCTGCATTGTTTTTAATAACACTGTTAGCAGCGTCTAAAATACTGCCTGTAGAACGATAGTTTTGCTCTAATCTGATTGTTTTTGCTCCGGGGAACTGTTCTTCAAAACTTAAAATATTTTCGATTGTTGCCCCACGAAAACGGTAAATACTTTGGTCGTCATCGCCCACAACGCAAATATTGGCATTTTCATCGCACAATAATTGAACCAAACGAAACTGTGCTACGCTGGTGTCTTGATATTCGTCCACCAAAACATACCGAAAACGGGATTGATAATAATACCGAACTTCTTTGTTTTGCTGCAACAAACGTACTGTGTAGTAGATAAGGTCATCAAAATCCATTGCGCCTGCCGAATGGCACCGGCGGGCGTATGCTTCGTATATTTGGGCAACCAGCTTGGCTCGCGGATCGCCTGCTTTTTCGGCGGCATCTGCCGGAGAAAGCATTTTGTCTTTTAAACGGCCAATGGCAGAAGCGCAGGCACGTACCGCCAAAAATTTATCATCTATGTTTTGCAGCTTATAGATTTCTTTTAAAACCCTTTGCTGATCATCAGAATCGTAGATGGTAAATCTTTTGGGAAATCCAATATGCTCTGCCTGTTGGCGTAAAATACGCACACAAGCAGAGTGAAAGGTAGAGGCGTTTACATCGCCCCCAATATTTTCTCCTAAAATAGAAGAAAGACGGTTTCTAAGCTGTTCGGCCGCTTTGTTGGTAAAGGTTATGGCCAAAACATTGTAAGGGCGTACTGGGGCAACTTTTAATAAACGCGATAAAGTCGGAGATGGTTCTTGTTTTGTTTGGATGCATTGTTGCAGTTCTTGTAGGGCCTGACTTGTAACTTCGCCCGAAATCTCCCCAGAGTCGTGAGCATCTCCAAATAAAATAAGGTTTGCAATGCGGTTTACCAGTACGGTAGTTTTACCGCTGCCCGCCCCTGCAAGTATTAGTAACGGACCTTTTGTACACAAAACAGCCTGACGCTGCATGCTGTTCAGTTTGCCAAAATACCCCTCAATATATTGCTTACGAAGCTGAATAAACTCTTCGGACAAAGTCGCCATTGTATTCTCCCCTATGGATTTATGTTTAACAATTATTATATATTATAGACCTAAATAGTATATCATATCTGCATAGCTGTATAAAGAGATGAGAGAGAAAATGGATGGTTTTCAAAGTGGGTTAAATCGTGTATACTGTACTCTGTTATAAAAATAAAAGGCACGTTCTGTTTATATAAAATATTTTGTGCCGGTACTTTGCCATATGGCAAAAGTATTTAAAAAAGCAGGTGAACATTTGTATCGTAATATCGTTTTTGATTTGGGCGGCGTTGTTATAAATTACAGCCCCAGAGATTATTTGGCAGACCGCTTTTTTAGCGAGCGGGTAGAAAAACGTGTATATGATATTGTTTTTGGCAGTGAAGAATGGTTGCTTTTAGATAGAGGTGCGCTTTCTTGGATAGAAGCTTGCGCCATATTTAAAAAGCGTGCAAAAGAGAAAGACCTTTCTTTTGAGGTGCAGGCGGTTATTGACGACTGGACAGAGATGCTAACCACCCGCAAAGCAACGGTTGTTTTGATGCGCCTGCTTAAAAAGAAGGGCTTTAATCTTTACTATATGTCTAACATTGCTCCCCTTGCGTTTGATGAAGTTTCTCAACGGGAATTTTTTAAGCTTTTTGTTGGCGGTGTTACCTCATACGAGGCAAAATCAAATAAACCGGACTTGGTTATTTATAAAACCTTGCTGGAAAAATACAATATTTTGCCGGAAGAAACCATTTTTACGGATGATGACCGTGTAAATGCCACAGCGGCCTTTGATGTGGGGATTACAGGGATCCAATTTAAAAGTGTAAAAAGTTTTGTTAAGTTGATGGTGGATTACGGAATTGATTTGTAATACTACGTTGTTTTGCATATAAACCAAACCACGCTTAAAATGTGCATAGCCTAAAATAAAAGCTACCCCAACGGCCTTAATGGTGCCGATGGGGTTATTTTGTTTAAATTTTACTCTTGAGGTTCTTTATTAAAAGAAGGGCGACTTACCGATGCCAAGCATAAGGCACCGCAGGATGCAGCGCCATACTTAAGCAACGTTTTTGCACACTCGTTTATAGTAGGAACCAGTAGTAGTAACATCATCCAATAGCAGTACCCTAATATTTTTAATACTCTCTGGCTTTTTAACCGCAAAAGCACCCACAACGTTTTGCAATCGTTCTTTTCGCGGCAATGTCATCTGTCTTTTGGTGTCTTTGGTTTTGTACAAACAATCTTTATAAAACGGCAAGCAGCCGGCTTTTTGCATTTGTTTTGCCAAAAGTAATGTTTGGTTGTACCCTCTTGCATGTATGCTGCTTTTTGTGGCGGGCACCGGAACAATTACATCATATTGTTTACCTAAATTCTCTGCACAAAAGCGTTGAATATAATATTTTGCAAGTGAATGGATTAAATCTTCTCTGCCACCTTGCTTTACGGCAATCATGGCGTTTCTTACTAAGTTTTCATATTCAAAACACGCATATACAGCATCCAAATACTCGTAAACCTTACCGGGCGATGTTTTTGAGATGCCTCCAATAGGAAAAGATAGGCTTTTAAGTTCTTTTTCGCATTGTTTGCATGGTGTAAAGCCAATTACCTTTTCACAAAACGGGCAACGTCTAGGAAAGAGAAAATCCAAAGAATTTTGGATAAAATGATGAATGGTTTGTGTTTTACTCATAATATAGTATCGTCCTGCAATAATCGGGCAAAACAAGAAAATCGGCCGTTTCTTTTTGCGTTATGGGTCATTTCGGCAAGTATTTCGGCCTCACCAGTTAAAATACACAAGTTCTTGGCGCGGGTTACGCCTGTGTACAACAGGTTACGGTATCTGAGTTTTTGCGGAACTTCTGCCAAAGGTATAACAATGGCTTCAAACTCGCTGCCCTGGCTTTTATGGATGGTTATGGCGTATGCCAGTTCTAGTTCCCGCAGGGTTTCGGCAGAGTAAAGCACTTCACGGTCTTCGCATAGCACTGTTATACAGGAGGTTTGCTTGTCGATTGCTGCTACTGTACCAATATCACCGTTAAAAGCGCCGCTCCCCGCTTCGCCATCAAGGCGTGTATAAGGAATATCATAGTTGTTTTTTATCTGCATTACTTTGTCGCCAAGGCGAAACACCATTCCGCCAAACCTAAATTCTGGTTTTTGCAGCTGGGGCGGGTTTAGCATTTCTTGCAAGCGGGCATTTAATGCCTCGGTGCCCAGGGGGCCTTTTCGGCCGGGGCATAAAACCTGTATGTCTGTCACCGGTGTATATCCGTAGCTTTCGGGCAGTCGCCTGCTTACCAAATCGCACACAAGCTTTTGACATGATGACCCATAGGCTTTCATAAAAAAGAAGTCGTCTTCTTTTCCGCCAGATTTAGGAACCGTGCCCTCTACAATATTATGTGCACTTGAAACAATAAGGCTTGCCGCAGATTGGCGAAAAATCTCGGTTAAAGATACCACCGGCACTACGCCGGATTCTATAATTCCTTTTAAAACATTGCCGGGGCCAACGCTGGGCAACTGGTCGGCGTCCCCTACCAATACCAACCTGCATCCGGGACGCAGCGCGTCTAAAAGGCTTTCGAACAGCACTGCATCCACCATACTCATTTCGTCCACAACCACAACATCGCATTTTAGAGGATTTTTTGCATTGCGGTTAAACCGTGGAACATCACTGCCAGGAGTAAAACCGCCTTCCAGTAAGCGGTGGATGGTAAATGCAGCGCGTCCCGTTAGCTCCGACAGGCGCTTTGCTGCACGGCCTGTAGGAGCAGCCAAAACAACCTTGTCTGCCTGTTGCTCAAACAAGGTAAGTATGGCATTTACAATGGTGGTTTTGCCCGTGCCGGGGCCGCCTGTTACAACAAGTATATTGCGCAGTATTGCATCTTCAATTGCTTTTTTTTGCAGCGGTGCATATTTTTTGTTTTCCAGTTTTTCAAGCCCAGCAATTTCTTTTTCTATCTGCTTGTTTTCAGCTTCGTAGCCGGTATGTACCATTTCGCGTATGCGGCCTGCAGCATACAACTCTGCTCTATACAAATCCGGCAGATATACATAGCTGCTGCCATCGTATTGAGCAACCACTACCTGACCGTTTTCTTCCAGACGTTCTACTTGAAGCATTAATCTGTCGTTTTCTACCATAAAAAAGCCTGAGGCTGTTTTTAATAAAAGAGACAAAGGCAAACAAGTGTGCCCGTTGTTTAGGTTATGGCGTAGGGTGTATAAAATACCGGCATCCACCCTTTGGCTGCTGTCCCGCTCAAACGACAGTTTGTCGGCAATATCATCTACACGGGCAAATGGAAAATAAGACGGATAACCACATAAAAGATATGGGTTTTGCTGTATCAATTCCATGGTATTTGGGCCAAAATGCCGATAAACAGACATACACTCGGTTGCAGAAAGGCCAAAGCGCCCTAAAGCAAGCATAGCCTCCCGTACCGAAAACATCTCTAAAAAAACTTCGCTTGCTTTTTTTGCCTTTGCCAATGTCATCCCCGGGATTTCGGCCAGCATTTCGGGCGAAGAAGCCAATATTTCAAGCGATTCGTTTTTAAAGCGTCGAACGATTTTTTTTGCGGTTGCAGGCCCTATATTTGGCAGTACACCGCTGGAAAGATATTTTTGTATGGCGGTTTCCGATTCAGGCATTCTGTACACGCAGGCACTGGCCTCAAACTGCCGGCCGTAGCTGCTGTGGTCTACAAAACGTCCGGCAACGGTTATTTCTTCGCCCGGAACACTGCCCGACAATGGCCCCACCACTGTAAGAAGATCACCATCTTCTACACAAACAGAAAGCACAGCATAGCCGTTTTCCTTGTTTTCAAAGGTTACAGTCTCTACTGTGCCTCTTAGTTGTATCATTTCGTCCTGCATGGCGGTACCTCCTTTTTGGATGAGATGCCCGCCCGGGTTTTCAGCGCAGGCCTGCCTGCTCACGCAGCAGTTCAACCCGCGGTGTCTCTTCCCACAAAACACCCAAATCCTCACGTCCCATATGGCCATAAGCAGCAAGGCCACGATAGATGGGCCGCTTTAAGTCCAAATCGCGGATAATAGCGGCGGGGGTAAGTTCAAACAAGCCGCGAATGGCTTTTTCTATATCTTGTTCAGGTACAACAGAGGTGCCAAATGTTTCCACAAAAACGCTCACAGGCTCTGCTACACCAATGGCATATGCCAGTTGAACTTCGCATTTTTTTGCAAGCCCGGCAGCAACTACATGCTTTGCAACCCAGCGTGCGGCATAGGCTGCACTGCGGTCTACTTTGGTGGGGTCTTTACCAGAAAAAGCACCTCCGCCATGACGCGCATACCCACCGTAGGTATCTACAATTATCTTACGTCCGGTAAGGCCGCTGTCGCCCTGCGGGCCACCCACAACAAAACGACCTGTTGGGTTTATGAAATATTTGGTATTATCATCCAGCAAATTTTGAGGGATTACAGGTTTGATGACCTTAGCAATAAGGTCGGCACGCAACTCTTCCATATCTTGTTCTGGCGCATGCTGGGTAGACACAACAACCGTATCTACACGTACAGGGGTGTCTCCCTCATACTCTACTGTAATTTGGCTTTTCCCGTCGGGGCGCAGGTTTGGCAGTACACCATCTTTGCGAATTTTGGTTAACTGCTTGGCTACAGAATGTGCCAAGCTTATGGGTAGTGGCATCAGCTCTGGTGTTTCGTCGCAGGCGTAACCAAACATCATGCCCTGGTCTCCGGCGCCGCCGTCATCTACTCCCATTGCAATATCTGGGCTTTGCTCTTTAATAGAAGTGATTACAGCACAGGTCTCGTAGTCAAAACCATATTTTGCACGAGTATAACCAATATCACGTATAACGCCCCGCGCAATGGTAGGAATATCTGCGTAGCAGGCGGTGGAAATTTCTCCCATTACATACACAAGGCCGGTATTTACCGCTACTTCGCATGCAACCCGGCCTGCCGGGTCTTTATCCAAAATCACATCCAAAACAGCATCGGATATTTGGTCGCAAATTTTATCGGGATGTCCTTCGGTTACCGATTCGGACGTAAAAAATCTTTTTGCCATACTATTTTCCTCTGTTTCCGGTTGATATTTAATGCTTGTTACATTTAATATTATCCCCCAGTTGCTGTTTTTGTCAACACAACAAAAGGGCACCGAAGATACCCTGCATAGGCAGTAAAAATTACAAATGTTTTTTAATATTAACGACAAAACCGCATTTTTGTAAGTTGATTTAGAAATTTGTTTCTGTTTTTTTTACTCGATATATATGTTATAATACATCAAAGTAGGTACAAAAGGTCGTTATATGGCATAAACAACGTAATGCCGCCCATAAATTTTTCGGGGAGAATGCGATAATGTGTATACGTAATAGGGTTGTTTCTCTGATTTATAAAATTTTAATCTTTATAGCGTGCGCTGTAGGGCTTGTTTTTTCTGCCGGGCTGCTGCAGGGCCAGTTTACGCTGCATTTTTTTAATGATTATGCGGCGCAAATAACCCTGGTTTGCCTTGTTTTTTATTTGTGCGCTATTATTGCGGGCATTGTTGACATATCAAAAAAAGGGGCTATTGGTACAACCGCTTTTGGGCATCATCTAAAGGGTGCCTTAATCGTATCTCTGCTTGCGTTGCTGGGGCTGTTTGTTTACCAAAACTTCTTTTCGCAGCAGGCTGCGGCCAGCATGGATATTGGCCAGATGATTATGTATTTTGCAATGCCAGCCCTGGTATTGCTGGACTATGTACTGTTTGACCGTAAAGGACGTTACCATTTTAGCGACCCTATTGTATGGCTGCTTTTGCCTTATTTCTTTTATGCATATGTTTTGGGACGCGCCCAACTGGGGATTGTTTACCCGGATGGAAGTTTGTATCCTTATGCATTTTTAAACCCGCTTACCGACGGGTGGACCAGAGCCCTTATGAATGTTGGGCTTTTAACTCTTTTGTTTCTTATTGTGGGGTATGTACTTTTTATTATCGACCTTATTTTGGGAAATATTGCAAAAAAGAACGCGCCCGCAGAAGCTGCACTGCCCGATGATTACAACCCCGATATTGAAGATCTTGATGCGGTAGAAAAGTTGGACGACGCGGCATGGGCCGATGTTGACCTTGGCGCCGTTGCTTTTGGTGCCGGAGTAGGAGGCATGCTTGCATCCGAAGATGATTCTTTGGCTGAGGATGACTCGGCAGAATTTTCTGACGTATTTAATACAAACGAGGATGTCGCTGCTGCACCATCTGCTCCCCCATCTTCTTTGTTTGATACAGACGAACCAGAGCAAGCAGACCCTTTTGTCCAAAATGATGCCCAGGAGCCTGAGATTTTTGCAGGGTTGAATGATTCTGCCCCAGCGGATAATCTACGCCCAGATTTAACAGCCGAACGGGATATGCACCTGCAAGAAGAGTTGCCACCGCAGGATGGGCAACAGCCACCAAATTTGTTTGCTCCTTCCCATCCTGTTGCCAGCCTAGAAAGCAATATTTTAACGGGCAATGCCAATTTCAGCAATCGACCGGCTCCCCTTTCTCATCCGGGTAATATGGCATATGTGCCAAATGAAGAAGACAGGGCTTTTTCACAAAACGCAGGTCCTTCTTTAGCAAGCACGGCATCTTTTGCTGCACAGCGCAACTTTTCTTCTCAAAATCCCGATTTGGGACAAAATGCCGCTCCTTTGTATCAGCCTGCAACAGTGGCGCCGCTTCCGCAAGAAAATGCATCTTACAGAATGCATAACACGGCATCTTTTGCTGCACAAACAGATGCTGCCCCAATGCATGGCACAGGCGCTTTCCCTGCGGTTGACACCCATGCAGCTGCCCCTGCCTATTCTCCTTTAATCCACGAAGCACCTATGCACCAAACAGATTCTTTTTCGGCGGTAAATAGTCATCCACAAAGTTCTTTCTCTTCAAATGCAAATGTAGAGGAACCATTGGCTCCTGCTTCTACAAGCGCACCTAATAATTACCCTTTAGCACCCCAAATGGCAGAACACGAGATAAAGCATGAAGAGCACAGCAATGCTTCTGCTGATATATACATAGCTCCTCAGCATCCTTCTGTATTTCCCCCGGCACCTGCAGAGCAGAACACATATTCACCTTCTGCTCCTGTAACCAATTGGAACACTGCTCCTGTAAATGCTGAGACAGAGCATGCACATATACAGGCTGCGCCTTACACGCCGGCAGCTACACCGGTGGTAGATACTGTAAACGATTATCAGGCACCTGCTTCTTTTTCATTTTCACCTTACCAAACAGATGCCGCACCGATAGAGTATTCTTCTATTTTAAAACCTGTTTCGGCACCCGAGACAGCCCCACCACCTGTTGCGCACAGCACACAATCCTTTTATGTTCCTGCAACATATGCAACCGGTGATACGGCAGCGCAGCCAAACGAAGCGTATATTCCCCCCGTAGGAACCAAGCAGGAAACTCCGGTAGAAGTGAAGCCGACTTCATATGCTCCTCCACAATACACACCGCCTGCGCCACCGCAAGCACAGGCCTCTTACCTTTCGTTCCCCGAGCCCGAAAGAAAGACATACCCCCCAGTACAGGAGACCCCGCCGGCAGCGCCGACTGTACCCCCAGAACCCCCCAAAGCGCCGGCGTATAGTTATCCGCCATCCTCTTACACACCGCCTGTAGTAACCGAAGATTCTTACTATTCCAACTTTCAGGCTCCGGTTATTGAGAGCAGCACCTATTACACAGGGTCTTTTACACCACCAGTAGTGCCTACAGCACCCCCTGCTCCACAGCAAGAGCCCGAAAATCTGCGGACGCCGGTTATCCACGATACCCCCTCTTTTAAGCCGTTATCAGAAAGTGTTGCACCTTCTTCGGCTGGCTATGGGCATGCCACCCCTGCCGGATATGAATCTCCACACGTTCCTGGGAATACTGCACACAATATGGGTATGGGTGGCCAGGCTGCTCCCGGCGCATTTAGGCGGCCTGTTTACAACACACAGTCTATCCCAGTATACAACCCGGGTAATGCAACTGTACAAAATGTTCAGCAGGCTCCTTTGCAAAACAACGACTATTATTCTTACGATCAATCAGAGTACACTTCTCACCCCGATGTTCCTGCGCAGCAGGTTCAAGCGCCAATGGGACATGCGCCTGTTAACCAGCAGACTTATCCCCAGCCAACGGCACATACCGGAAGCTACTCTGTACAGGAAATGAGGCAGGCATACACGCAGCCCGCTGTACGCCCCGTATACGATGCCCCGCAAAACACTTACAATACGGCATCGTACAATACCTCTTTGCTGGGTAATCAATACCAGCGGCAACAGAGTGCAACGGCCAATCCGCCGCGGCAACAATTCCGTACACAGCAAAACATCTGGCCCAACCCCAACGATGGCGCGGTAAGGCCGCAAACATCCTCATTCCCTGCTATTGACCCTGAAAACCATAGGGGCGAATAACAATATTAACACCCTAGGCTATGCGCTGAGGGTGTTTTAATTTTATAAATATATAAAAGTTAAATAAAAAGATTCCGAAAGAAATTTTCTTTCGGAATCTTTTTATTTTAAAACCAATATACCTGAGTAAAAAATATGCTTGACCCTTACCCTACCGGAGGCTGTAGGCTAAAAACAAATAAAATTTGAGGAGGAAAACTGATTGGAAGTTTTAACTGTATCTAACCTAAAAAAACAGTATGGAAAGACACAAGTGCTTAAAAATGTATCATTTGATATTACAAGGGGTGAGTTTTTTGGACTATTGGGACATAATGGTACCGGAAAATCAACTACAATAGACTGTATTTTGGGTATGAAGACCTATGATGAGGGCCAAATAGAAATTTTGGGTACTTCACCCCAAAAGATAAACAAAAGCTTATTTGAAAATGTTGGAGTGCAGTTTCAGCAATCGCACTATCAGGAGAAAATAAAAGTGTCGGAGCTTTGTTATTTAACTGCCTCATACTATAAAAAACCCGAAGATTGGAAAACACTTTTGCTGTCGTTTGGATTAAACACAAAAGCAAACATGTATGTAGAAAAACTATCGGGAGGAGAAAAGCAAAAGTTATCGGTGCTGCTTACCCTTATCCCCAACCCTAAAATTGTATTTTTAGATGAACTTACCACGGGGCTAGATACCCTTGCACGGCGCTTGGTATGGAAAGAGCTTATAAAGCTGAAACAAAAGGGATTAACGGTTTTGCTTACTTCTCATTATATGGAAGAAGTAGAGACCCTGTGTGACCGGATAGGTATTATTGTGGATGGCGAAATTGCTGTACTTGGCACAATACAGCAAGTGATAAAGCAAAGTGGAAAGCAAACCTTAGAGGACGCATACCTGTGGTATACTGGGGAGGAAGAAGATGAGAGCATTTAAGGCGATGTATAAAACAGAATTTAAACTGGGGATACGCCAAATTGATGTACCCATATTTGCATTTGCGTTTCCTGTAGTGGTTGCTATTGTTTTGGTATTAATTTATGGTAAAACAGATACAGTAATGATGGGCAAAACCTTTGCTTTGGCAAGTTCTATAGGCATTGCAGCAATGGGGCTTATGGGGCTTCCGCTTACACTTTCGGGGTATCGAGAGGCAAAAATACTTAAGCAGCTTAAGGTAACTCCCATAAAACCGGCATTTATTCTATTTGTTCAGTTTGCGGTTAAGTTTACGCTCTCGCTTATTTCTGCCATAATGGTTTGGAGCATTTTAACAGTGCTGTTTGGTTACAAAATGGCAGGTAACCCTGCAATATATTTTATAGCCTATGTGTTGGTGGCATTTGCCATATTTGGCATTGGAATGATTATTGCCAGTGTTTCTAAAGATGCAAACATGGCGGGGTTGCTATGTAGTATAGCGTATTTTCCCATGTTGATATTCTCTGGTACAATCATCCCGCTGGATGCCTTACCGGCTACAATGGTTAAAGTACTACAGGTTTATGCCCTTAACACAGGGCATAAACCTGCTGGAAACAGTTGCATTAGGCGGCAATATATTAGATGGCTGGTTTGCCACTGCTGTTATGCTTGGTATTAGTGTTGTTTCGATATTGATATCCATAAAAACATTTAAGTGGGAGTGATTTGTTTGTACCAAATAGGCTTATTTTCTAAAATGAATCATGTCACTATAAAAACACTACATCACTATGATGAAATAGGGCTGTTAAAACCCTATAAAATAGACCCCGAAACAGGATACAGATATTATTCTTTGGGGCAAAGCTATACATTACACAGAATAAATGCATTAAAGCGGATGGGCTTTACACTGGAAATTATAAAAAATATTATAGACGGAAAATCTAAAAATGATTATATGCTGAAAAAGAAGGCGGATTTGCTTGCGGAAATTGCAGAAAAAACTAAGAAACTTGCAGAAATTGAGTATTACTTGGCGGACAGCAAAGAACAACTTTATGATGATTACGAAGTGCTGATTAAAGAAATACCACAGGTGATTGTTGTTTCTAAAGGGTTAGTGCTATCTTCGCACAAAGATTTGTTTGATGTAATGCCACAAATGGGGCAAACTATGGCAGAGCTTGGCTGTGTTTGCGCTTTGCCTGAATATTGCTTTAACTTATACCATGATGGCGAGTATAAAGAAAAAGATATTGATGTAGAAGTTTGTGAAGCAGTTACAAAATTGCAGCCAAATGCCAATGGCCTGTGTTTTAAAACGATGCCTAAGATTGAAAAAGCGGCGTGTTTATTCCACAAAGGCAGTTATACAAATTTGCCAAAGGCATATATGGCGCTTACTTCTTGGATGGAAAATAACGGCTATGAGCCGGCCGATTTGCCAAGAGAATCTTATCTTGATGGAATTTGGAACAAAGAAGATGAGAAAGAATGGCTGACAGAAGTGCAGTTTCCTATACAATCTCGCAAAACATAATCTTTTTAATTTATATGCAATATAAAAGCAGCCCTTTAAGGGCTGCTTTTATTATACTTTATTCTTCGTCATCTATGGCGGCATCTTCGTACATATCTGATTCATCCGGCGCGGTAAGCATGGTAACACCTTTTAGCCGCCGCTGAATTTGCCGTGTACGCACCCCTACCAGCTTTTCAAGATCGTTGCTGGCCTGTGTTAGGTGTTTTTGGGTTTGGTCTAATACTTTTTCAAAACTGGCAAACTCGCTACGTACTTGGTTTAGCACTTTCCATACTTCACTAGACCGTTTTTGAATGGCAAGCGTTTTAAAGCCCATTTGCAAGCTGTTAAGCAGTGCTGCCATTGTGGTAGGCCCTGCAATGTTTATTTTATAATCTCTTTGCAAAACCTCTACAAGCCCACGGCGTACTACCTCTGCGTATAAGCCTTCTACCGGCAAAAAGATAATTCCAAACTCGGTGGTTTCGGGCACATGGATGTATTTATCGTGCACATCCTTTGCAAACTGGCGTATCCGCTTATCTAGTATAGAGCCAGCAGCCTCTACTTGGGCGGCGTCGGCGGCGTCATACGCTTCCAGCAGGTTGGCATACGCATCAGCCGGAAATTTAGCGTCTATGGGCAGCCAAACCGGGGCACCATCTTCGTCCCCCGGCAGTTTTACAGCAAATTCTACACGCTCGGCAGAACCGCTTACGGTGGCAACATTGGCGGCATACTGTTCTGGAGAGAGAATTTCTTCTAAAATTGCTCCAAGTTGTATTTCTCCTAAAATGCCACGAGTTTTAACGTTGCTTAATACCTTTTTTAAATCTCCAACACCGGCGGCAAGTGTTTGCATTTCTCCAAGGCCTTTATAAACCTGCTCCAGCCTTTCATTTACAAGGCTAAAACTTTGTTTTAGCCTTTGGTCTAAGGTTTGCTGTAGCTTTTCATCCACAGTTTGGCGCATTTCATCCAGCTTTTTCTCGTTGCCAGCCTGCATGGTAATAATGCTTTTTTCCATTGATACACGAATATTTTCGAGTTTTTGTTCGCTTTGCAAAGAAAAATCGTTTATTACACGCTGCAAAACGCTTTGGCTTTTTGAAAGCTGCTCGGTCAAATCCCGCAGGCGTTTGTCCTGCACCTCTGCAACACGGCGCTGCATCTCGCCTTGTGAGGAGGTGGCATCACGCAATTCCTCTGCCACTTGGGCATTTGTTTCCTGTCGCGAAGCACGCATTTCTGCCATAATTCGGCGCTCGGTCTCTTCTAAAGAACGGTCTGGCTGCGGGCGCTTTAACAACGCAAGCAAAGACAAAACGGCGGCAAGGGCAGCCAATGTTAGTATTGCTATATCCAGCATGCAATCCTCCTGCTATTTTGTGGTACTTATTTTTTATCAAATACTCCGGTTACATCCAATGTTGCAAAGTAATCGGCAGGAGTTTCTGCGCGGCGAATTAGAGAGAAATCTCCATTTTCGTGCAGCAGTATCTCGGCACTGCGCAATTTTCCGTTATAGTTATACCCCATTGCAAAGCCGTGCGCTCCGGTATCGTGCAAAACAAGAATATCCCCTGTTTCTATTTCGGGCAGCATACGGTCAATTGCAAATTTATCATTATTTTCACACAAAGAACCTGTAACATCGTACATATGGGTTGCGGGCGCTTCCTCTTTACCCGCAACAGTTATATGATGATATGCCCCATACATGGCGGGGCGCATCAGGTTTACGGCACAGGCGTCTACACCAATGTATTTTTTGTAAATATCTTTATGGTGTATAGCGGTGGTAATTAAATGCCCGTGTGGCCCTAAAACATAACGGCCCAGCTCTGTAAATAGTGCTACATCGCCCATTCCAGCCGGTACAAGCACCTCTTCGTAGGCTTTTTGTACGCCCTTTCCAATGGCGAAAATATCGTTGGCAGTGTCTTCGGGGTGGTATGGTATGCCAACCCCGCCAGAAAGGTTGATAAAGCTTACGGCAATTCCGGTTTCGTTTTTAATTTGCGCGGCAACTTCAAACAATTGTTTTGCCAGTACCGGGTAATATTCTCCGCCTAGGGTATTGCTGGCCAAAAAGGCGTGAATACCAAATTTTTTGGCACCTTTTTTTTGCAATTCTACAAAAGCTTTGCGTATTTGCTCGTCGGTCATTCCATATTTTGCATCTTTGGGGCTGTCCATAATTTGGTTATGAATGGTAAAGTTGCCGCCCGGGTTGTATCGGCAGCAAATGGTTTCGGGGATTCCGCCATGTTTTTCTAAAAACTCAATGTGGCTGTAATCATCCAGGTTAATAATAGCACCCAGTTTAGCGGCAAGTTCAAATTCTTCGGCCGGGGTGTCATTAGAAGAGAACATTATTTGATGGCCTTTAAATCCACAGGCCTCCGACAGAATCAGCTCCGTTTTGCTAGAGCAGTCTACACCGCAGCCTTCTTCTTGCAATATTTTTAAAATAGCCGGGTTGGGTGTGGCTTTTACAGCAAAATACTCGCAAAAGCCTTTATTCCATGCAAACGCTGTTTGAAGGTCTTTTGCAGTTTTTCTAATTCCGGCCTCGTTGTATAAATGAAAGGGAGTTGGATGTTTTTTAATAATTTGCTCCAGCTTTTCTTTTTTTACAAATGGCAATTTCATAAAATGGTCAGCTCCTTTTCATTAGAGGAAATATATTTTTACTATTGTCAATGATAGGTGGTTGAGGGGCCTTTGTCAATTGCCGGAGTGTATCAAAATGCGATACACAATACTTTCTTTTTTGTTGCAGGCTATGTATAAAATGATGTATTATGTATGGGACATTCGCCTTTTTATTATTTAAGGAGACAGGCAAGTTATGTTTGGTTATGTTTTACCAAAAAAATGCGAGATGCGCATAAAAGATTACGATATATATCGTTCTTTTTACTGCGGATTATGCAAACAATTACAGGCATCTTACGGCGTTTTTAGTCGCATGCTATTAAATTACGATTTAGTGCTGCTTGCTGTAACTACAGATTGCTTATCGGGCGAACTGGGCGAAACATGCGCAGAGGGTTGTTTTATAAACCCGATCATGAAGCGTCCAATGCGCCACGGAACCGCCGGGCTTCGTCTTGCGGCAGATGGGCTTGTGATGCTTAGTTACCATAAAGTACGAGACAATTTACAGGACGAGAAGTTTTTAAAAAAAATTGGCTATGCTATTACTCTCCCCTTTTTAAAGCATATGTATAAAAAGGCTGCCCGACAAAATTCATATGCAGCCGCGTGTATAGAAGATGAAATGAAGCGGCAATCGGCCTTAGAGGCAGCTGGATGTTTGTCTGTGGATGAAATATGTGACCCCACCGCTAAAATGTGTGCTGTTCTGTTTTCTTCTGCTTCTTTGGAAGAACACGAAAAAAAGATACTGTTCCGCTTGGGCTTGTTTGCAGGACAGGTAGTTTACCTGCTGGATGCCGCTGAAGATTTTGACGAGGATAAAGCAAAAGGCCGCTATAATGTTTTTGTAAAACTAAACTATACAAAAGAGCAAGCCATAGAAGCTGTAAAACGGCGCTGTCGTATGGCTGCCGGAGAAGTTGCTGCCTGTTACCGCACATTGCAATGGAAACAGGGAGAGCCTATTTTAGATAATATTTTTTACCTTGGCCTACCCGCCGGAATTGATGCCGCGGGTATAAAACGTAGTAACGGGAGGACGCAGGGACATGGACAAATTGAAGGCGTATAGCATATTGGAGCTTGCTGCCGGTGCAACCGAAGACCAAATTAAAGAAGCATACCGTACATTGGTGCAGCAGTACAGCAACATGGGCGAAGCTGGCAACAGCGAAAAAATGAATGAGCTGAACGAGGCTTTTGACGTTGCTATGGGTGATGCACGTGGCGCTGAGCCTGCAACCTCTGTACCCCCTACCAGCTACACAAATACACAGGGCAGCCAACAGGGCAGATATGCCTCTATACGGCAGCTTATAAACGAGGGGCGTGCCGACGAGGCGTTGTCTGCCCTTGCAGCTATTCCCAATGGAGCAAATGATGCTGAATGGAATTTTTTGATGGGAAGTGCCTATTATTATAAGGGATGGTTAGATCAGGCGCTTTTGTATTTTCAAAATGCATGCCGTATGGACCCTGCCAATATGGAATATCAAGCGGCATTGCGCAGCCTAAACAATTCTGCCAATGGGCAAATGCCCGGCAACCCATACCCCAACCAAGATTCTGGCGCTGCTGCGATGGACTGTGCCTGCAACACCTGCACCTTAATGTGTTGCATGGACGCCTGCTGCAGCATGTGCAGGGGGATGTAAGGGTGCCACGGCATAATAAGCAAAAAAATCGAACACAAAAAATTGCTTTGGGCGGAGTTTTATCTGCCGCCAGCGTAGCTGTTTTGTTTTTAGGTGGTATTTTTCCATTATCCACTTTTATGGCACCTATTTTGGCTGGTTTAATGCTTTTACCGATTTTTATTGAATGTGGAACAAGAATAGCTGTTGTTGCATATTTTGCAGTATCGGCTCTTGCACTTTTGTTTGTACCAGATAGAGAGGTTTCTTTGTTATTTGTTGTACTTGCGGGCTACTACCCTATTTTGCAGCCCGTATTTTTTAAAATAAAATCTATAATCCTGAGATATATAGTAAAGTTGGTTTGTTTTAATTTAGCCGCAGTTGCTACCTATGCTGTTTTGCTGTATATATTTGTATCTCCGGCTGTGCAGCAGGAGTTTGCATCCAGCACCCCTATTTTGTTGCTGTTATTTGCGGTTATTGCCAATATTACGTTTATATTGTATGATATGCTAATTGATAGGCTACGTATTATTTACCATTACCGTATCTACAATCGGTTTTTTCGTTGATTGTGTTTACTATATATTCCAATACTCTATTTATAAAAAGGAGGTTATGCTGCGTATAATGTGCCATGCTGTACTGGGTGTGATGTACCTTGTATAGCAGGTGTAAGTAGCGCCTGGCCCTATTGTTTTTACTTAGGGTGACGAGGGAAAGAGTGATCGAAATATTCGGCGGAAGCTCTTTTGGCAGGCCCGCTGCCACAATACCTGTATAAAAAGCGGCAGTAATGCTGTAACAGAAACAGGCATGGCGGGAACACATCTCATATACCCCTTTTAGGGGTGTTATCAGGTTGCTTTTTATACAAAGCAACCCAATTTTACTATGCGCCTACTGTAAATTGTGCTTTTAAAGTACAAAAAGGCGCACATATAATTTTGGAGGTAATGACGATGTGTGGAATTGTAGGATATGTAGGTATGCGTGAGAGCCGCGATGTAATTATGGACGGGTTAAAACACCTGGAATACCGTGGTTACGATTCGGCTGGTCTCGCTTTTTTTGAATCTAAGGGAATTTCTGTTTTTAAAGCACAGGGGCGGCTTGCCAATTTGGCAGCAAAATTGGCCGAATCCAATTTACCTAAAAGCGATATTGGTATTGGGCACACACGGTGGGCTACCCACGGCGCACCCAGTGATGTTAACAGCCATCCCCACTCTTCTGCCCGGGTTTCTTTAGTGCACAACGGCATTATAGAAAACTATGCGCAGCTAAAAGAATATCTTATTCATGAAGGGTACGATTTTATAAGCCAAACTGACAGTGAGGTTTTGGTAAAACTTTTAGACTACCATTATCATGGAGATCCGCTGGAAGCCATACGTGCAACTTTGCAGCAGGTGCGTGGCAGTTATGCATTGGCTATTTTGTTTGCGGACGATACCGAGCACATTTATGCTGTAAGAAAAGAAAGCCCATTAATTGTAGCATATGGCGAAGACGAGAACTTTTTGGCAAGTGATATTCCCGCAATTTTACGCTATACCCGACGCTATAGTGTTTTGGATAATGGTGAAATTGCTGTGGTTGGCCGCAAAAGCATTGATTTTTACAACGAATTTGGATTGCCGGTTACCAAAGAAGTATTAACAGCAGATTTTTCTGTTGAGGCCGCCGAAAAAGGCGGATATCCTCACTTTATGCTTAAAGAAATACACGAGCAGCCACAGGCCATTCGCTCAGCTATTAATCCCCGTATCGAAAACGGCCTGCCCAAATTGGGGCTTGAAGGGCTGACAGACGATTATTTGCGCGGTTTACAGCGTATTCACATTGTTGCCTGCGGTACAGCAATGCATGCCGGTATGGTTGGCAAATCGGCTATAGAAAAGATGGCACGCCTGCCTGTAGAGGTGGATATTGCCAGTGAGTTTCGCTATCGCAACCCTATTTTAGAAAAAGATGCGCTTGTTATTATTATAAGCCAAAGCGGAGAAACCATTGATACATTAGCGGCTTTGCGTATGGCTAAAGAGCGCGGAGCAAAAACGCTGGCCATTGTAAACGCTGTAGGCAGTAGCATTGCCCGTGCCGCCGATTGGGTAATGTATACCTATGCCGGCCCCGAAATTGCCGTAGCCAGCACCAAGGCGTATTCTGTACAGCTATGCTGCCTATACTTGTTTGCCATGCAACTTTCTTTGGCACGAGAAACATTGTGCAAAGACATTGTGGAGCATTTGATTAATGAACTGCTTCGTGTACCGGATTTGCTGGAGCCAATTTTAGAGAACTTCCAGGATATTCAATTTTTTGCAAACGAGTTTATGAACTGGGATGATTTGTTTTTTATGGGTAGAGGCATTGATTATGCTCTCTCTATGGAAGGTAGCCTAAAACTTAAAGAAATTAGCTATATACACAGCGAAGCCTGTGCCGCAGGCGAATTAAAGCATGGCAGCATTAGCTTAATTGTTCCGGGAATACCGGTAATTGCCTTGGCCGCGCAGGATGATATTTACGAAAAAACCATATCGAACATACAAGAAGTAAAAAGCCGTGGCGGCAAGGTGCTGCTGCTGTGTAAAGAGGATGCCATCGTGCCCGATGGTACAGCGGATTATATTTATCGTCTGCCCTGTTTTGAAGGGGTGTTTATGCCGCTTTTAATGGTGGTTCCATTACAAATGTTTGCCTATTACACAAGTGTTTTACGTGGTTGCGATGTTGACAAGCCGCGCAACCTTGCAAAATCTGTAACAGTAGAATAAAAAGAAGCAATTGTTTAAGGAAAGGTGGGTGTGCTTTATGTCGTTTGGTTCTCAAACCAGATTGCTACGTATTTTTAGAGAAGTTGTCTTTGGAGATATGCGCCAAGCTATCCCCTTTCCTTCTTCACCAAAACCGGATTTCTCGACGGAAATCTCTGCTTTTGTGCCCTTGCCGCGCAGTATACCTGAAGATCAGGGTGTTGCAAGCAAGCTGTTAAATTCTTTTTACAACGATATTTCTGCTATTCCAAGCGCAAATGTGCACTCGATAATGGCAATCCGCAACGGCAAAGTTATTTCTGAAGGCTATTTTTCCCCTTATCGCAAAGGTGTTTGGCATGTAACACACAGCTTATGCAAGTCCTTTACCGGCACTGCCGTTGGCATTGCTGTTTCGGAAGGGCTTTTGGGGCTGGATGCCGAAGTGGTTCGTTACTTCCCCGAGCATAATTCTCTGCTTACCCCAAAACGAATAAAGGCCATCACAGTTCGGCAACTTTTAAATATGTCTGGCGGGGTTGGCTTAAACGAATTTACCCAT
>JBKEAM010000116.1:0-5507 GCA_047972265.1 Oscillospiraceae bacterium
GCCCTTGCCTTTTTGCGCGAAATAAACGCCCAAGGCGAAAAGGCAGTGCTTGCCAAAACCCCGCTTCGCTCGGTAAAAAACTCTATGATTGGCTCTATCGCTTTTTTGGCACGAGCGGCCATTCAGGCAGGCGTAAGCGCTAACGACGCCTTTGCCCTAAGCGATGCCCAAACACAGCAAATAGAAGAAATGAACTTGCCCTCGGCAGTGCTGGCCTTTGAAGAAACCATACTGCTGCAATTTATTGCACTTGTACGCCAGCGGCTGGCGGCCTCTTATTCGGCTCCGGTGGTTAAGGCAATGCATTATGTAGACAGCCGTTTGGACACCAAAATTTCTTTAAACGATGCAGCAAACTATGCTGGGGTGCATCCCTCTTACCTATCGGCACGCTTTAAAAAAGAAACAGGGCATCCTTTTACAAATTACATTGCTGTGCGTAAAATTCAAGAATCCAGCTATTTTGTACGGCATACAGATTATTCTATTTCTCAAATTGCATCTTTATACGGGTTTTCTAGCCAAAGCTATTACATTACCATATTTAAAAAAATTATGGGCACCACACCGGTGGTATACAGGCAGCAACTTTTGGCGTAATAGCCAATAACCCCTTTGGCTTTTTTGCAAATTGCCAAAAAATCGTTCAGATTAAAATTTTGATATAAATGTTAAAATTTTGAAATACAGGCAGCCTTCTTTCGCGTATACTTATGCCAAAGTACAGCGAATGGATGCTGCTTGTTTATATTTGCCAGAAAGGGGCGTAACCATGGCACAAAATCATTATACTGTTCATCCCATTAACAAAAATACCTTTGCCTTAGAGGAGAAAAACAAGGGTGCCCAAGGCCTTTGTTATTTACTAATTGGCGATGAAAAGGCGCTGCTTATAGATACCTGTTTTGGGCTTACAGGTTTTTTGCCCGCCGTAAAAAGCCTTACCAACCTGCCCATTATTGTGGCAAACACACACGTTCATGTAGACCATATTGGCGGCAACCATTTTTTTGATGAAATATGGTTTCACCAAGCCGACAAGGACATTTTTACCCTACATATTAACCCCGAATACACCCTTAACTTACTTGCAGAGGGGCTACCCGCCCCTCTGCGTGCCCTGATGGGCGCAGCAACAAAAAGTGAACGCAGTATTTCTTCTGCCGGAAGCTACCATTATTTTGGTGATGAGCATGTATTCCATTTGGGTGGACGTGACATAGAGGTGATACCCACGCCCGGGCATACACCCGGCTCGGTATGTTTTTTAGACAGCGAGGCGCGCATGTTATTTAGCGGTGACACCGTTTGCGAATGGGGTATTTTGCTGCACTTTAAGGGCGAGGGCTGCCCCCCAGAGGTATTTTTACAATCTATGCAGCGGCTAAAAAAAGAAGAACACCGCTTTGATACCATTTGGCCGGGGCACCACGGTTTCCCGGTAGAAAAAAGTTATATAGACGACTACCTTACATGCGCGCAGCAAATTGTAGAGGGTACCGTCACCTACAGTAAAACAAAGGGCCGCACATGCGCCAAATACAACCGTGTGCTTATTACAGTGCAGCAAAAGGAGATATAGATGGATAAGCGCGCGTGGTGGAAAGAGAGCGTGGTATACCAGATTTACCCCCAAAGCTTTTGCGATACCAACGCAGACGGCATTGGCGACATACCCGGTATTATTGAAAAGCTGGATTATTTACAATGGCTGGGGGTAGATGTTTTATGGCTATCACCCGTATACCCCAGCCCCGGCTACGACAATGGTTACGACGTAAGTGATTATGAGGCCATTACCGCCCAGTACGGCACAATGGAAGATTTTGAAAATTTGCTGGCGCAGGTACATGCACGCGGTATGCGGCTGATTATAGACCTTGTGGTAAACCATACCTCCGATGCACACGCTTGGTTTATAGAGAGCAGCAGCGGGCCGGATGCTGATAAGCGAGACTACTATATTTGGCGGGATGGGGCAGGTAAAGAAGAACTTCCCAACAACTGGGGTGCCCTATTTGGCGGCTCTGCCTGGACCTTAAAACAACCGGGAGACCAGTATTATCTGCACCTGTTTTCGCCCCATCAGCCCGATTTAAGCTGGGATAACCCCGCTCTGCGAAACGATATCTACAGTATGATGCGCCGCTGGCTGGAGCGCGGCGTAGACGGATTTAGGATGGATGTAATTAGCCTAATTGCAAAGCCGGACGATTTTACCGATGGGCCTGCGGGGCAAAGCGGATACTTTGACCCCAGAGGCCGCATTGCCTCTAACCCCAAAGTGCACCAGTACCTGCAAGAGATGCGCCGCGAGGCGCTAACGGGCTACGATGTAATGACCGTAGGCGAAGCCTCGGCCACCACATTGGAGGCGGCACGATGTTTTACAGGCCCCGAACGGGGCGAGCTGGATATGGTTTTTCAGTTTGAGCACATGGATTTAGACGGTGGAGAAACCTTTAAGTGGAGTGACGAAACCATCCCCCTGCCTGCGCTAAAACGTGTGATGGAAAAATGGCAGGTGGGCCTTGAGGGCAGCGGTTGGAATGCTTTGTTTTTTAACAACCACGACCAGCCACGTATGTTGTCCCGCATGGGTGACGAGGGCGAGTGGCGCGAAGCCTCGGCAAAAATGCTGGCTGTTTGCCTGCACATGATGAAGGGCACCCCCTTTATATACCAGGGCGAAGAACTGGGCATGACAAACATGCATTTTAGCGATGTAAGCCAGCTGCGAGACAGTGAGAGCATTAACGCATTTAACCGGTACACCTCTAACAATCAAATTGGCAAAGAGGATATGCTTCGCTATATTAGCCTAAAAAGCCGTGACAACGCCCGTACCCCCATGCAGTGGAGTGCCGAAGCTGGGGCAGGGTTTACCAGCGGGCAGCCCTGGATGCCCATTAACCCAAACCATACAGCTATATATGCCGAAGAGCAGCTTGTGCGTACAGACTCTGTACTATCTTTCTACCGCCAGCTTATCCAACTGCGCAAAGATTATCCTATTATTGTGTACGGCAAGTTTGTACCCTATGCGCAAGATGACCCCTTTGTTTTTGCATACCAGCGCCAGTTAAAGGGGCAAACCCTGCTGGTTTGCTGCAACTTTACCGCCCAGCCCCGCCCTTTGCCTCTACCCGATATTTTTACCCAAACGAACACCAGCACACTGCTTACCAATACCCAAAACAGTACATACACAGCCAGTCATATGCTGGCACCGTATGAAGCTATTATTTTATTACATGAGGAGGAATAACCGTGGCACCACCTATTCGTAAAACAAAGTTTAACCCCCAGTGGATTGATATGGGCCCAAAAATTCCGGTACCAAAAATTGATTGGATTGAGGAAAAACGCCTGGATATTCCTTATGGAGACGACCCCTTACAGCGGTACGACCTATATTACCCTGCCAAAAAAGCAAGCACCCCTTTACCGGTGCTTGTTATTGTGCATGGCGGCGGCTTTATGCATATGGATAAACGGGATTGGCATATGTACCCCGGCTTTTTTGCCCTTGAAAAGGGCTTTGCCCTTATTTCTATCAACTACCGGCTGGCACCTAAAAACCGCTACCCAGAGGGTGAAGAAGATGTAGCCAACGCTATTTTACATATTAAAGAGCATGCCGCAGAATGGGGCTTAGACCCTGAAAAAATTTGCCTGTACGGCACCTCTGCGGGCGGCAACCTTGTATCTATTGTAGGGCTAAAAGCAGTTAACGAAAACGCCCCCTATAACGTGCGGGCCGTGGCAGCGCTATGCCCGTTTTTAAGCTTTGACTGGCTGCGCGACTCTATTAAAAAAAAGGACAGCACCCTGTACCGCCGCTTGGTGCTGCCTTATATATGCCTTAATTATTTTGGAAGAAAAAACTGGACAGAAAAACGAAAACTGGCGAGTGCCGAAAATTACATTGAAAAAACCATACCGCCCTTTTACCTGCAAAGCGGCACCAACGACCCTGCCATAGACCACCGCGATGTAATACGGTTTTACGAGCAACTGGCCGAAGCCGAAAACGCCACAAGCAAAAACCTTGTACTGGATGTAATGGAAGGCGCACCCCATGCAGGCGCAGGCCCAGAGTATTTAGAGCCTCAAAATATTTTGCCTATTTTAGAATTTTTTGAAAACCAGTTTTAGGTAAAGATAACGGATAAATAAAAGAGAGGGGAAATCTTTTTGAGCAGAATCCACTTTGTTACCCGGGCAGACGACCTTGGCAGCTCAAACAGTGCAAACCAAGCCATACAGCAGGTAGTTGATGCCGGGTTTATTAAAAATGTATCGGTAATGGCGCCGGGTCCAAACGTAGAGCACGCCGCAGCGCAACTGGCAGGCAGTAAAGACATCTGCTTTGGCATGCACACCACACTAAATGCCGAGTGGGACCACATAAAATGGGGCCCTGTGCTGCCCTTAAAAGAAAGCAGCGGCCTTGTGGACAAAGATGGTTATTTTTTGCCCGACCCTTCTCTTTTTGCCACAACAAAACCGAGGGTAGAACTTATTATGCAGGAGGTGGCTGCCCAGCTGGAGCGCCTGCATAAGCTTGGGTTTAATATCCAGTACATAGATTCTCATATGTTTCCCGAAATGTTTGTAGAGGGGCTGGATGAAGCCATGGCAGATTTTGCCCGGCAAAAGGGCCTTATAGACCACATGTATTATTACGCTATGCCACCCAACTTTGCCCAAATGCAGTTAAGCATTGCGGGAATAACTGATTTTTTGCGCGCACTGCCAAACGGGCAATACTTTTTTGTAACCCACCCCGCTTTGTACACACAAGAAATGCTGCAAACCGGCAACGCCCAGCACAGCGGTGAAGAAGTGGCAGAGGGCAGAGCCAAAGAAACCGAAATATTTACGGACAAGGCACTGCTTGCCGCGCTTACGCCGTTAAGCGTAAAGGGTGTGCGCTACAACCAAGCAACGCCGCTGCCCCAAAGGCTAAGTGTAAAAGACCTACAAGCAATACTTATGCAACCATAAAAAGGAGCTTAAAATGGAAAAAAATGTTTTTCGCACCAGCGGGGTAGAGCGTTGGGGCTTTGCGCTGTTTATGGCGGGGCAAGGCATTATAAACACTTTTGTGGGCAGTTTTTTTCAGCTTCATCTTACCAACATTGGCATTACCGCCTATGCTGTGGGTGTTATGTTTATAATTGCCCGCGTGTGGGACGCTGTAAACGACCCTATTTTTGGTGCTATTTTAGATAAAACCAGCCTAAAAGCCGGTAAGTTTTTGCCCTGGCTGCGTATCTCTAACGTTTTGCTGCCCTTAACCGTTATACTGCTGTTTGCTATGCCCAACAGCCTTTCTATTGGATGGAAGTTTGGCTGGGCCTTTGTGGCTTACCTTTTGTACGATGTTGCCTATACCATGTGTGACGTGCCCATTTTTGCCATGACCTCTGCCGTTACAGACCAAGTGCACGAGCGCATAAACATCATGTCTCGCAATACGGTGCTGTCTACACTTACCATCA
>JBKEAM010000065.1:0-2880 GCA_047972265.1 Oscillospiraceae bacterium
GTGATGAAAATATTATGCTTGTCAGCTTTTCAAGTGCCGAACCCGCTTTTTTTGCCGAGGTTCTTTCCGCTCTTGCCGAAAAGGGGGTTGTGGTGGATATGATTAGCCAAACCACCCCCTACGGAAGCGGCATCAGCTTTAGCTTCACCGCACCGTATACTTATTTCGATACAGCGCTTAAAACCATTGGTTCCCTTTCCGGTGGGCATTCCTCCCCCATGGTGAGCGGAGGTTACTCCAAAATAAACCTATACGGTGCAGAAATGGTAACCAGTGTGGGGGTTGCGGCAAAAGCGCTTTCGGCTTTAAGCGCGCAAAATATTGAAATTGCCATGATTACCACCTCAGACCTGGATATTTCCCTACTGCTGCGGCGGGAGGACGAGGACGTGGCCCTGCAACTGTTGCACCAGGGCTTTTCGCTGTAAAAACCAATATGCCATTGCTGCGAAGCCCCCGGTAATAAAACCGGGGGCTTTGCTTTGCAGATAAGATATAGATATGCTTCATTATTTATAATTCACAAAAAAGCCGGGCGCAAATTGGTTGGTTTATATTGTATGCAAATAAACATCTCTCCCACCTTTACCCTACTTTGGCAACTGCTATATCGCTTTCGTCAGCCTTCTGCATATCTCTTTTCTTTTTAGGACATAAAGGATCTCATTATCGGCAGAAGCCTTTTAAGAAACCACTCGCCTAGCGAGTGGTTTTCGGTATACAAAAGGAACCGGCATTTTTATGCCGGTTCCTTTTGTATGCTTTGTTATGCAAGGGTAGCTTTGTGGTAAACCTTTTTGCCCTTTCGAATCACCAGGCCTGCCTCCAGCTCAGCCGCCGCCACTGTTTTGGTGGCTTCGGTAACCTTTTCATCGTTTAAGGCAACACCTCCCTGTTCCACCAAGCGGCGCGCCTCGCCTTTAGAGGCTGTAAGGCCACAGGCCACCATCAAATTCAGCAGGCCTATTTCGCCGTTGATAAGCTGGGCGGCGTCAATGGCGGTAGAGGGCATGTTTGCATCGTTCCCGCCGCCGGAAAACAGGCTTCGGGCTGTTTGCAGCGCATTTTCTGCTGCCTCCTTGCTGTGTACCACACAGGTAAGCTCGTAGGCCAGGCGCTCTTTTGCCTGGTTTATCGCGGCGCCGTCGTTCACCTGCACCGCTTCAATTTCTTCCAGCGGAATTTCAGTAAGCAGCTTCATGCAGTTCTGCACATCGGCATCGTCAATGTTGCGCCAGTACTGAAAAAACTCGTATGGGCTTGTTTTGTTTGGGTCCAGCCAAACGGCTCCATTTTCGGTTTTCCCCATCTTTTTGCCTTCCCTTGTTGTAAGCAGGGTAAAGGTAAGCCCAAAAACTTCTGCGTTTTCTTTGCGGCGAATCAAATCGGCACCGCTTATAATATTGGCCCATTGGTCGTTGCCGCCAAACTGCATTTTGCAGCCGTAGGTACGGTACAAATGTAAAAAGTCGTAGCTTTGCAGCAGCATGTAGTTGAACTCCATAAAAGAAAGCCCACGCTCCATACGCGCTTTAAATGCCTCGGTGGAAAGCATTTTATTTACCGAAAAATGCACCCCAATATCCCGCAGAAATTCCACATATTTAAGGTCCAGCAGCCAGTCGGCATTGTTGGCCATGGCGGCCTTGCCTTCGCCAAACTCTATAAACTTGCTCATCTGCTTTTTAAAGCATTCCGCGTTGTAGTTAATCTGCTCCGGTGTCAGCATTTTGCGCATATCGCTTTTGCCGGTGGGGTCGCCAATTAAGGTGGTGCCGCCCCCCAGCAGGGCTATGGGCCTGTGCCCCGCCTTTTGCAGGTGGCGCATTACCACAAGCTGTAAAAAATGCCCCACGTGCAGGCTGTCGGCTGTGGCGTCAAACCCAATATAAAAGGTTACCTGCTCTGTTCCAAGCAACTTTCGAAGTGCTTCGGCATCGGTTGCCTGTGCAACCAGCCCTCGGCTTGCCAGCGTCTCCAATCCGTTTTCCCTCTGTTTTTCCTACTGATTTTGCACAGCAGAAGGCATATAAACAGCCCTCTGCCAAAAATTTGGCAGAGGGCGAAAGTTCGCGGTACCACCTCTGTTTACCATACTCTCGCGAATATGGCCTCAAGAGTGCTTCAGCTTACCGCCATAAAACACTCGGGCATGGTAACGTATGCCATACGGCGGGGCCTAATAGGGGCGTTTCACCCGTTTCAACCTGCTGCTCGGGGATGTATTCACACCACATTTTTGCCTCCCCTTGCACCAAAACGGGGCCTCTCTGTGCCAAAAACAATGGGTTACTGGTTCCCTTCCCTGCATTATGCCAATATTGTACTGGAATGGCGGGCAATTGTCAAGAAAAACGGCCCAAAGCCCTTGGCGCTTTACTCCAAAAACTGCGCTTTTATTCTTTGGGCTCGGCTTTCAAAAATTCAATATACCTGGCACCCCATATACCAAGCTCTTCCAGCACCGGGGCAAGCTGTTTGCCAAATTCGCTCAAGGTATACTCCACCTTTGGGGGAATTTGGTTGTAGGCTGTTCGAACAATCAACCGGTTTTCTTCCATTGTGCGCAACTGCTTTGCCAGGGTGGCCGGTGTAAGGCTGCCAAGTTGTTTCTGCAGCTCGTTAAAGCGCATGGTTTTTTGGCTTAGAAGGTAAATAACAAGCAGCGTCCATTTCCCAGAGAGAACTTTTTGTGCCGTTGTAACAGGGCAAATGCCAAACATATCCATAAATTACTATCCTTTTATATACTTGGTAATAAAAAAAGGTTCCTCCAACTTAATGGGGGGATTTCGGTTTTAAGCGGTTTTGGTTTGCTCGTTTTTTGCTTCCTCTTTGATGAGTTCATCCAGCCCCAGCCGGATAAGATGGCGGTACATT
>JBKEAM010000072.1:0-29649 GCA_047972265.1 Oscillospiraceae bacterium
GATGGCGCTGTTGTTGCCCTCTACTTTAAGGCTAGCGTACTCGGGCAAATCAACGCTTACAATCTGCAAATCTTGGTTTTTGTAGTTGGCCTCGCCCTCGGTATAATCGATAGGGATGCGGGATATGGTATTGCTGTTGCTGGGGCTGATAAACCCGGCCACAATTACCCACGCCAAAATGGCAAATACAAGGGAGGCAACCAGCAAAAAGCGTTTACTGTCCAGCAAGGATTTATTTTTCTTCTGCTTTTCCATCCTTTTTGCCCTCCTTTTTATGCCGTGTAAACCAGTGGCGCTCGGTCTCCTCTGTTTGCGGCGGCACAATTTCGCTTATCAGCAGGTTCATCAGACCCTGCCTGTCCAGCCTGCGTATCATCACTCCGTTTTTGGCAAGGGAAACAACACCGTTTTCTTCGCTTACCACCACCGATATGGCGTCCGAGTTTTCGCTCATACCCAGTGCGGCGCGGTGGCGTGTGCCCATGTCTTTGCCTATCTCTAAATTGTTAGACAGCGGCAAAAAGCAGCCCGCTGCCTCTATCCGCCCCTCGCGCAAAATTACCGCGCCATCATGCAGGGGCGTACCCAAATAAAAAATAGTGTTTAGTGTTTCTACGTTTACATCGCAGCGCATACGGGTACCGGTACGCACAATTTCGTTCAAATTGGTGGCACGTTCCAGTACAATCAAAGCGCCCACACGGCTTTCGGCCATGCGCTCGCAGGCATCGCACACCGCTACAATCGATTTTTCCCATTCGGTGCGCAAGCCACCCTCCGGCCTTGTTTTAAACAAACGGGCAAAGGTAGAGTTAACGCCGCCCACCTGCTCCAGCGCGCGCCGCAATTCTGGCTGAAAAATAACCGCCAAAACCACAATACCAAAGTTCATTACATTGTCCAGCAAAAATATAAGGGTGCGCATTTGCGCCGCCGCGGCTACGCCGTAAGCAAGCAGCAAAACAAGTATGCCCACCACCAATTGCTGGGCGCGTGTATGCCGCACCAAAAGGATCATTTCGTAAATAATAAAGGCCACTATAATAATATCAAAGTAGTCTCTTAGCTCTACGGCACCAAACAGGCTGCGCAGGTTTTCCCAAAACTCGCTTAAAAATGATAACAGGCCTTCCACTGCACGCCCTCCTTTTATTTGCAGATCCGCTGTTTTATCCAGCGTTTTTATAAATTGTACAAGAAAATAGTATACCACAAATACGTGCTTTGCTCAATGCCGCAGCCGTGTTTTTTAGGGGCAAATATCCCCGCAAAACCGGGTTTTTGCATACTTTGGCCCACTTTGCTTTTTTGCAAAGAATTTTACAGGTTTTGCCCGCAAAAATCGGCAATGGCTTTAGCCGATTCTTCCTCGCCAGTTCCGGTTATTTCAAACACCAATTCTTCCCCTTGTGCTGCCCCCAAAGAAAGAACGGCAAAAATACCCCCTGCGTTTACCCTTTGCCCGCCTTTACACAGCACTACTTCGTCCTGCATCTGCTGCACCATTTTAACCAGCATGCCTGCGGGGCGGGCGTGCAGCCCCAGTTCATCCCGTATTACATAGGTAATTTTTTTCATTTGCGCCTCCCGGTTCGTTTTTATATTTCACGGGCAGGTTTTGGCGCAGCGCATCCCGGAGTATTGCAAAAAACACCCCACGCTGCTGCGCCGTTTCTTTTTCTCTATTCTACCATATTTGTGTAGCCTGTACAAAGGCGGTTTGCAAACAAAAAACACTGCTTTTACGGGTGACAAAACTCTACTTTTGTGCTATTGTTTAATACATAAGGACATTTAGAAAATGCACCTTTTATTTAAAAATATTGGAGGTATAGAATATGAGCGTAACCTTTAAAGGAAGCCCCGTTACCCTGCTGGGAAAAGAGCTGAAAGTTGGCGACACCCTGCCGGATTTTGTATTGGTAGACAATGGCCTGGAAGAGGTAAAAAGCTCCAGCCTTGCTGCTCCTCTTGTTTTGGTAGCCGTACCCTCGCTGGATACCAGCGTTTGCGATATGGAAGTGCGCAATTTTAACGCAAAAGCAGGCAGCCTGCCCGGCGTACATATTTACGCCATTAGCATGGACCTGCCCTTTGCACAGGCCCGCTGGTGCGGCGCTGCCGGTGTAGAAGCCGTGCAAACCCTTTCGGATTATCGCCTGCGTGAGTTTGGCGAAGCCACCGGCACCTATGTAAAAGAGCTTGGCCTGTTGGCGCGCGCTGTGTTTGTAATAGACCAAAACAAAAAAGTAGTGTATGCCGAGTATGTGCCCGAAATTGGCGACCAGCCCAATTACGATGCTGTTTACAGCAAATTACAGGAACTGGTATAAGCCATTTTTACACTGTATTAAGCCAAAGGCTGCTGCAAGTATTTGCGGCAGCCTTTTTTTGCACCTATAGCTTTTGGGGGATAATTTTCGTTACTCTTTAACCATCCTATTTAAAATACTCCATCACAGTTGCACTTGGTACATTTACACTGCCCCAACAGGCCGTATTTTATCGTGCAGGCATTGTTTAACAGGTGCACAAAGCCCCAAGCTATTGTATAATAAAATAGAAACTAGACTCTATAAAAAATAAAGCAGGTGAATGGTATGCAAAACAATGTAAGTGTTTTGGGCGCAGGGCACATGGGCGGCGCCGTTGTACAAGGCTGGCTGGTAGCCGGGCAGTATACCCCGCAGCAGGTATATATTAGCGGCGGTAGCAGCGGCCGGGCACAGCAGTTGGCAAACAAGCTGGGCTGCCAGTATTGCACCAGTAATATCGAAGCGGCAAAAGCATCCAACATCCTCATTCTTTCTGTTCCGGCGGTAAAAGCGGCAGAAGTATTACGGGAGATACAGCCGGCTTTAACCCCCCAGCATCTTATTATAAGCCTTACCGCCTCGTTTACCGTTGCAGATGCCCTTGCCATTTTGGGACAAGATGCCCATTATGTGCGCGCGCTGCCCAATATACCGGTAGAGGTTTGCCAAGGCATGACGGTTGCGCACTTTGCCCCTGCTGTTACAGAGGATGACAAAAACACCGTGCAGCTGCTTTTTACCTGCCTTGGCAGGTACGAAGAAATGCCAGAAAATTTATTGGGTATTTCCAACGTTATATCGGGCTGCACGCCCGCTTTGGTTGCGCTGTTTGCCGAGGCCTTGGCCGACGCGGGCGTGTATTACGGCCTGCCCCGCGCACAGGCATACACCCTTAGCCAGCAGGGCATTTTGGGTGCCATGCAAATTTTACTGCAAAAAAATCAACTGCCCACCCAATTAAAAGACGCTGTTTCTTCTCCCGGCGGGCTTACCATACGGGGCGTTGCCAAGCTGGAAGAACACGGCCTGCGCGGGGCTGTAATCGATTCTATCCGCGCCATTCAAGAAAAGTAATTTGCCGCCCTGCCGCCGTCTATTTGCGGCAGAGCCTTTTAAAATAGTTGCATAAGAATCCCCCCGGCAAAGCCGGGGGGATTCTTATGCAAACAAAACTCTATAATACCAACGGAGTCTCAAGCTTCATGGCAGTACCTGTCACCTGCACTGGTGCTAATTGTCAGCTTTGAAAGGGTCTGCATACTCTTTCACTGTCATTCGTCGTGAAGAATAGTAAGAATAAACATCCATTGCATAAATATATTGCAGGTGCAGATCCTCGGCATAGTAAAAACGGGGTGAAATTGTTGGTGATTCTGAAGAAGACATTGTTGAGCCCAACGCAATAACGAAAAAAGACAAAGTACCAAAGCTATGCATAAAGATCCTATCTTTTTATTACTTTTCTTGTTGTTAATATAACCAAAATCATATTAATAAAATTGATACTATGAAGTGGTGGATTTCGGGCACATCCAGCTATGAGTTGAACGGCATTATGGATACACAAAAACTTCGAAAGTTTTTGACACTAAATTTTCTCCTTCGCCTACAGTTATATAAATAGGCACAACTCCACCCTGAACGCCAGTAGCTAAACCGTCTTCAGAAATTTCTACAATGTCAGCACTTGCAACGTCATACGTCACCGGCGGCAGGCTATCATATCCCTCAAAAATAAGCTCAATTTGCTTTGTTTCGCCTATTTCCAGTTGAATGAGCTCGGCAAGAAAAAAGTCATATTGCCTTATACTTGTGCTGGGCAGAGATGTGCTGTTTATACTTGAAGAAAAATGGGATAAACTCTCTGAAGATGAAAAAAGCGAAACGTTAGTAGAACTATCAGACATAAAATTGCCACAAGCATACACCATTGATAGCAGCGAAATTATGATTAAAGATAGAAGAATATTTTTTATTTTCCTCAACACAACTCCCCGTTTCTAGATTCATATTTTTTTGAGAGGGTATATATAAAAAGCCAATGTTTGAATATTACATGATGACAATAAAAGTTTGTTATACAGATTAAGCTTATTAAGGATTTAATTGTGCTAATATTTCAGTTTTTCGTATTTCTAATGTGGCCCGTTCCTCTTCGGTTAAATTTTCCGCAGTAAGCTTTTCTTCTATTTCATCTAACTCAAGTAAAAAAAGTGTTGTATTATCAGAATGATACAAGATTTGCGCTTGTGACTCATTAATATTAGATATTGAACTTGTGCTAGAAAATAAAGAAGAATCGCCCACACAAGCAGAAAACACTAAAATAGTCAAAGAAGCGAAGAAAAATGTAAGTAACTTTTTCATGTAAATCTCCTCAATTATTTATATGCTAATAGGTGGCAATCATACTGGGTGTGTTGTGAATTCAATGTTAAATGTGGTTTAAATATAACATACGTTAAATGTTTTTGTAATTGGGGATCCTAACAAATAATTGATAAAAAGCTCGTGAAAAAGTTTTGTCACAAAAAGCGACTATAAATCGTTCAGTAAGTTAAATTGCCATCGAGGCTTGCTCTGATGCATTTTACTAGTCATGCAAAACCACCAGTTCAACTGGGGGTTTTGTCATGCCCTCTCGGTACTAATAATTTGCCGCCCTGCCGCCGTCTACTAGCAACCGTTACTATTTAACATAGTTGCAAAACAAAAGGCAAGCCGCTTTTAGCAGGCTTGCCTTTTACTTATTTTTCGTTTGCGCACTCTTTGTGCTGGGGGCAGCTTGCAACATGGTCGTTTACCAAGCCCATAGCCTGCATAAACCCATAGCAGATGGTAGAACCCACAAACTTAAAGCCCCGCTTTTTTAAATCCTTGCTCATCGCGTCAGATTCTGGCGTGGTTGCAGGCACATCAGCCAATGTTGCCCATGTGTTTTGTATCGGTTTCCCATCCACAAAACCCCAAATATAGCTGCTAAAGCTGCCAAACTCCTGCTGCACCTTTAAAAAATTTTTTGCGTTTTCTACCAGTGCGTTTACCTTTAGGCGGTTGCGTATAATGCCGGGGTCTTGCAACAGTTCGGCCTTTTTGGCATCATCGTACTGCGCTACTTTTTCGGCATCAAACCCGCTAAACACCTTACGCATATGCTCGCGGCGGTGCAGTATCAGGTTCCAACTCAGGCCTGCCTGCATCCCCTCTAAAATCAAAAATTCAAACAGTTTTGCGTCCTGCCGTGTGGGGCGACCCCACTCGGTATCATGGTACAAAACATCCAGCTCATCTTTGGCCCAGCCACAACGCTCTGCGTTTTGCATTGCGTATACCGCCTTTCTGCCGCTGTTTTACAGCAAAATCATCAGTCTTTTTCGGGCACGTATTTCTCTTCTAAGCGGCTCATCCAAAAGCCCAGTACAACACCCAGCACACAGGTAACAACACATACAAGGGTGCCAATGCTAAGGTAATTGTATTTAAGGGGCACAATCATAACAGTAGAAGAAATTACAATGCCAAAAATTGCATGGAAGATGCCCGCATAGGCTTTTCTCAAAATCATTTCCATCACGCGGGACAGCGCCAGTACACAAAGTACAACACCCAAGCCCAGCGGAATAATCACTGCCAAATCAAAGTTTTTTATGCCGTCGCTCATAGAACCATACATGCCAAAGAAAATTAAAAAGTTAGACGGGCTAAGCCCCGGTACAATAACACCAAGCCCAATTAAACCGCCTGCCAATAACCATGCCCAAATGGGGAACTGCGGGAAAGTTGTAAGCCCAGCGGTGGCAGCCTCGTTTTGGGTTTCTACCATGCGCAGCCACATTAGCAGCGCAAAAGACAATACCAGCGCCACCCCCATTATGCCGTAATGCTTGCCCTGGCGGCCTTTTTTGCCCGCTTCTTTCCATAAAGAGGGCAGGGTGCCTAAAATGCAGCCGATAAAAAACCACAACACGGGTACTTCGTAATTTTCTAGCAAAAAGCTTACCGCAAAAGACAGAATAAATACCCCAAATACGCCGCCAAACCCTACCGGTAAAAAGTACAAAAAGTTTTTTTTAAACTCTTTTGTAATATGTGCCACAAAAGAGATCATTTTCTCGTAAATGCCAAACACCGCGGCCAACGCGCCACCGCTTACACCCGGCAAAATAAAGCCGGAACCTATAAAGATACCCTTTACAAAACGCAGCAGCCAATCTGCCACTTTATTGTTTTTCATAGCACACTCCCATACCGCATCCCTGTTGCGGCCTCTTTTTTGTAATACCCCCCTAAAATACCACAAAGCGCCCTGTATTTACAACCCCGGCAGCGCCTGTAAACGCCTGTTTTTCATCTATTTAGCAAAGAAAATAAGAGGAAATAGCCGCAGATTAGAGGACACCGGAGGACTTTGGGTAAAACCGCTGGCGTATGCGGTATGCTTTGCACTTATTGCGCATAGCCGGTTTTTATCCGATTTGCCCGCTCCCTTTGCGCTCTGGTATACTAGAGTACAAAGGAGTTGTTATGATGTTTACCCACATCAAAGGGAAATGCCAATCCCTTTGGCCTTACCTTTCTATATTGATAGGTACCGCTATCCTTACGTTTGGCATGTATAATATTCACCAGCAAAGCGCCGTTACCGAGGGCGGCGTTTTGGGTTTGATTTTGCTTTTGAACCATTGGTTTGGCCTGCCGCAGGCTATTGCGTCTGTAGTGTTGGACGGGCTGTGCTACGCCCTTGGTTTTAAATTTTTGGGCAAAGAGTTTTTAAAACGCTCTTTGTTTGCAAGCGGTTGCTGCGCCTTATTTTTTGCTATTTTCACGGCATTTCCGCCCTTGTTACCCCCTTTAAATAACTCTCCCCTTTTGGCAGCATTGTTGGGCGGTTTGTTTGTGGGTGTTGGCGTGGGGTTGGTGGTGCGGCAGGGCGCTGGCGCTTATAATCTCCCGCGTTACCAAGTGCCGTATTTCTCGCGCGTACCTGCTTACAGATTTTATTGTTTTGGCGCTTTCGCTTACTTATATCCCCTTTGGGCGCATCTTTTACTCTTTAATAACGGTTACCGTTTCTTCTTTTATAATTGGTATTGTAGAAAAACTAGGCCACCCCGCCAAAGCCGAAACCGGCAAGGCTGCCGCTATAGAAGAACTGCTGCCCGCTCACCCTAAAAAAGAGGCCAGCGCTGTAAAGGATGAGCCCGCATCTAAATAACACCATATTTAAAATTTATTATGCAAAACCCGCCACAGAATATTCTGCGGCGGGTTTTATATGTACTAAATAATTTTCATTTAGCTATTACAGGTCGTCGTCCAAGGCGCCGCTTTTGGCATAGGCGGTGCTGCGGGCCTCAAAAAAGTCGGTTTTAATGGCGTTTGCGTTAGAGTACTGGCTTACCCACTGCATGCTTTCGGGCTCTTCTTTATGACCCTCGTAAATGGGGGCCAGCCCAAGGCCGGCGGCACGCAGGTTGCCAAGGTACTGCACATAATCGGTAATCATACCTTTGGTAAGGCCCTGCACCTCATCGCCAATGGCGTAATGGCCCCAGGCAATTTCCTGCTCGCAGCCGGTACGCAGCATATCACGGTACATTTCTTCTTTTTCGGGGGTAAACAGTTCGGGCTTTTCTTTGCGCAGCTCCATTAAAATACTGCGGAACAACCACAGGTGGGTGTTTTCGTCCCGGTTGATATAGCGGATGATTTGCACCGAGCCGGGCATACGATTGTTGCGGCCCAAATTGTAAAAGAACGTAAAGCCGCTGTAAAAATAAATACCCTCTAAAATATAGTTGGCTACAACGGTACGCATAAAGTTTTCTTCGGTACGGTCGTTAAAAAATGCATTGTATTGCTCGCCAATAAAGGTGTTGCGCGCCAGCAGATGCTGGTCGTCTTTCCATTGGTACAGCACCTCGTTGCGCTTTTGCGGCTCGCAAATGGTATCCAGCATATAGCTGTAGCTTTGGCTGTGCACCGCCTCTTGATAAGTTTGAATAGAAAGGCACAGGTTTACCTCGTTGGCGGTCACATACTCGCCCACATAGGGCAGGTTAGCGGTTTGGATGCTATCCAAAAAAATGAGGAAAGATAAAATTTTGTCGTACGCGCGGTGCTCGGCAGCGGGCATATTGGGGTAATCTTTTACATCGGTAGAAAGGTTTACCTCTTCTGGTATCCAAAAGTTGTTCATTGCCTGCCGGTACCAGTCGCTGGCCCAGGTGTATTTCATGTTGTTAAAATCGTTTAGGTTGGTGGTGTCTCCGCCCAACATACGGCGGCTTGCCAGTTCAATGTCTCCGTTTGGGTTAAACAGCGGCTTGCGTTTCAATTCACTCATAATTCTGTCTGCTCTCCCTTTCGCTTACTATGCATATTTTTTTTGTTTGCCCCGTGGCGGCCTCTTTTGCCCTATTAAGAGCTGCAAGCCTCGCAATCTTCTACCTCAAGGCTTTTGCTGCGTACATAGTACAACGTTTTAACGCCTTGTTCAAACGCAAGGATGTACAGCCCCAATATCTGGCGGAAAGAGTACTCGTTGGTAACGTACAGGTTTACGCTTTGCGATTGGTCTATATGGCGCTGGCGTATACCCGCCGCCCGGATAGACCATGTTTGGTCAATCGTATGGGCGTTTTTATAATACCAGTATACATCTTCCGACAAATCGGGTGCAACCCGGGGCATTAAGCCATTTTTCTTTTCTTCCATAAAATAGCGGCTCATAATGGGGTCTACCCCGGCGGTGGTACCGGCAATAATACTGGTGCTGCTGGTGGGTGCTATGGCTAGCAGCCATGCGTTGCGCACACCGTCCTGCGCCACCTGCTTTTGCAGGTCTTGCCATTTTTTGCTGGTATAGTTACGCTTTGTAAAGTAAGCGCCTGTTTGCCAGTCGCTGCCTTCAAACAATTCAAAGCGGCCTTTTTCGGCTGCAAGCTCGTGGCTGGCCGCCACTGCCGCATAGTTTATTTTGTCAAATATTTCATCTGCAAATTGCAGGTGTTCTTCACTTTCCCACGCAATGTGGTTTTTGGCAAGCAGATGATGATACCCGCTTACGCCAAGACCAATGGGGCGGTAACGCATATTGTTTATTTTTGCATAGGGCACCGGGAAAAAGTTTAAATCAATTACATTATCCAGCGCGCGTACTACGCTGCGGGTAATGCTGTTAATTTCGGCATCGTCGTGCACATTAATGTTGCCCAAAGAAAGGCTGGCAAGGTTGCACACAACAAAATCGCCGGGTTTGGTAACGGTTACAACCACTGTTTCGCCGTCTACCGTTTGTATGCTTTGCTCTACATCCGTTATTTCACTCATATTTTGGGCAATCTCTGTGCACAGGTTAGAGCAATAGATAATCCCCTTATCGCTGTTGGGGTTCATGCGGTTTACAATGTCGCGGTTAAACATAAAGGGGGTGCCGGTTTCTACCGCGCTTTTAATAACAAGGCGCACAATATCTTTAATGGGCACCACGCGTTTTTCTATGCTGGGGTCTTCTACACATTCGCGGTAGCGGGTTTCCCACTCTTCGCCCCAGTAATCCTCCAAAGAATATCCGCGTGCCTTTTTAATGTCGTGGGGGCACATTAAATACCAGCTTGCCTCCAAGTCTTCCCGCGCAATCTTCCAAAACAAATCGGGGTAACATACCGCGGGGAATACGTCATGTGCCTTCATGCGGTCGTCACCGTTGTTGGTGCGCAATGCCAAAAACTCGGGCAAGTCTTTATGCCATGCATCTAAATATACGGCAACCGCACCCTGACGTACGCCCAACTGGTCTACCGCTACGGCGGTATCGTTGGCAAGGCGTATCCAGCGGATAATACCGCCCGCTGCGCCCTCAAAACCACGAATAGAACTGCCCTTGGCGCGTACCTTGCCAAAATACAGGCCCATGCCGCCGCCGTATTTGCTTACCTGCGCAAAGTTATCTATGCTGCGGTAAATGCCGTTTAGGCTGTCGGGCACAGTATCTATAAAGCAGGAAGAAAGCTGGTGGAACGGCTTGCGCGCATTGGCAAGGGTGGGAGTAGCCATGGTAACCTGCAGTTTGCTTAGCATATCGTAAAAACGGCTTACCCACATTAGGCGGTCGTTTTTCTCCGGCATTGCCAAATGCAGCGCAATGCCAAGGTACATTTCCTGCGGAGTTTCTAACGGTTGGTTTTTGTGGCTGCGGATTACATAGCGCTTCAGCAGTAAATCCAGCCCGGAGTAATTGAGCAAATCGTCACGGCTGTCATCCAGCAATTCTGCCGCGCTGTTTATCTCCTGCTGGGTATAGTTTTGCAAAATATACTCGCCATACAGGCCTTTTTCGGTTAAAAACTTTACCTTCTCATAAAAGGTAGTTAGGCCGTACTCCTGCAAAACAGGGTGCAGGCTTTGCCTAAATTGCAGCATCAGCAGCCGGGCCGCAACAAACTCCCACTTGGGGGCTTGCTGGGTGGTAAGCTCTACCGAGCCTTTTATCAGCATTTCCAGCTTTTCGTCCTGGTTCATCTCGTCTTTAGCAAAGGCCAAAAAGCGCTCTTCTAGTCTATCTAAAGAATAAGCGCCGGGGCCAAACTCTTTTTGTACCTTGCCCAGCACCTCGTTTACTTCATCGTACCTGTCGCCAAAGGCCTCGGCAATGCGGCGGCGCACACTGCGCAGGCGGGTGCGCTCGCTGCGGTACAATATGTAGCTTTTGCTTTGCTGGTAAAAGCCCTTTTCCATCAGGGTTTGCTCTACAAGGTCTTGTATGGTTTCTACCGATACCGGCGGGGGCAATTGCTGCATTTTATCTTCTACAGCGGTAGTAATGCCCTCCAACACAGTCTCGTCCACCATATCACTTACACTTAAAAAGGCTTTGCGAATGGCCTCGGTTATTTTTTGCGGATGATAGTTTTCACTTCTTCCGTCTCTTTTTATAATATCCATAAAAACGATTCCTCCCGGGAGTCTTTTTATACTTATTTAGTATACGTGCAGAAGTATACCACAACATTTAGTGGTATACAACGTTTTTTTGCTTGCCAAATAAATAACTATCATTTTGCCCAAACCATGCCTTTTGTATGCCGCGCAGCAGATGGTTTTAAGGCGATTCTCTCTCTTTTTGCGACTTTCATACGCGGTTTTTGACTTCTAATTTTTCTTTGCATCTGTTAAGCTTTTGTATTATACTAAATGCATGCAAATTAGTACCCTACCGGGTATTAAACTTTCGTAAAATAAATATATTTTGTAAGAAAGGTGTGTAGTTTATGATTTCGCAGCAAATTTCAGATCTGCTTAATTCCCAGTTGAACAAAGAGCTCCATTCGGCATATCTATATATGGATATGGCCGACTATTTTAGCGACCTTGGGCTAGACGGCTTTGCAAGCTGGTTTTTTGTACAAACGCAGGAAGAACGCGACCATGCAATGTTTTTCCGCACCTTTATGCTGGAGCAGGATGTTGAGGTTAAGCTAGAAGACATTAAAGCACCGGCAGGCGGGTATAAAGATACCATGGATATACTGCAGCAAACCCTAAAGCACGAGCAGTTTATCACCGATTCTATCAACACCATTTACGCCACCGCCGCCAAAGAGAACAACTTTTTGGTAATGCAGTTTTTAAACTGGTTTATTAAAGAGCAGGGCGAAGAAGAAGCCACCGCTACTGACTTAATACGCAAATACGAGCTATTTGGCGGCGATGCCAAAAGCCTGTACCTGTTAGACCAAGAGCTGGCCGCACGTGTATATGCCGCTCCTACCACAACCCCATAAGCACCGCCTGCATATGGGCCGATTTATCGGCCCATATTTGCGGCTATCCCCCTATACAGAAAGGATGTTCCACCAATTATGCAACCGATTCAGCAAATTTTGCCCAACCTGTACTGGGTTGGCGGTAACGACCGCCGCCTTTCCAGATTTGAAAATATGCATCCCCTGCCAAACGGCATTACCTATAACTCTTACCTGCTGGCAGACGAAAAAACTGCCCTGATTGATACGGTAGACGTTACTGTGGCCGACCAGTTTACCAAAAACCTGGAGGCAGCACTGAACGGCCGCGCTTTGGATTACCTTATTATTTTGCACATGGAGCCAGACCATTGCGCCGATATGGAACGCCTGTGCCAGCAGTACCCCAACATGAAAATTGTGGGCAACCAAAAAACCCTGCAATTTTTTAACCAGTTTTTCTCGCTGGATTTGGGAGACCGTTTTATTATTGTAAAAGAAAACGACGAGCTAAGCCTTGGCAAGCAAAACCTGCGCTTTATTATGGCGCCCATGGTACACTGGCCCGAGGTTATGTTTTGCTACGAAAGCTTTAACAAAGTGCTTTATTCTGCCGATGCTTTTGGCAGCTTTGGGGCTTTTTCGGGCCATTTGTATGCAGACGAGGTTGATTTTGAAGAACAGTACCTTGCCGAAGCACGCCGTTATTACACCAACATTGTTGGCAAATATGGCCCGCAGGTGCAGGCTGCCCTTAAAAAAGTGGCCGACCTGCCCATAGAAATGATTTGCGCCCTGCACGGCCCCATTTGGCGCAAAAACATTGAATTTTACATTGATAAATACGACCACTGGAGCCGCTACGAGCCCGAAGAAAAGGGCATTGTAATTGCGTATGGCTCTATGTATGGCAATACCGAGCATGTGGCCAACCTGCTGGCAACCCGCCTTGCAGAACGCAGCTTCCCCTCTATACGCATGTACGATGTTTCTAACACGCATGCCTCGTACATTATTGCCGATTTCTTCCGTTACAGCCACTTGGTACTGGCAGCCCCCACCTATAATATGGATTTGTACCTGCCCATGGGCGGCCTGCTGCACGATATGTCTGTACTAAACATCCAAAACCGCAAGGCCGCCGTTATCGCCAACGGAAGCTGGGCCCCTGCCGCACATAACATTATGTCTGCCGGGCTGGAAAAACTTAAAAATGTAGAGCTTGTGGCAGAGCCTATGGTAATCCGCTCTGCCTTTAAGCCAGAGCAAGAGCCGGAGCTTGAGGCAATTGTAGAGGCTTTGTGCAATTCTCTTTAATCTATTTGCAAACCCACAACACCTCAAAGGCTAGGTGCGCCCGGCCTTTGCCGTTGTAGTGTGGCCGTACCGGTTTACCCACACCTTTTACCAATATATTTATTTACGCAAAGACCCCGGTTTTTCTGATGCATCAGAAAAGCCGGGGTTTGCTTTATATGCTGCCTTTTATGGATAAGGCTGCTCTTTTTTTACAACTGCCTTAACACCCGTAATTTTGCCCTTTATGGTTTGCTTACCCCGCCGCAGGTAATTTTCTACCGCGCGCACACTGGTGTGCAGCACGCTGGCAATATTGGCATAGCTCATACCCTCGTAATAATACAACAGCATGCTTACGCGCTGGCGGTAGGGCAGCTTTGTTACCAGCTCTAACAACTGGCGTTTTTTTTCGTTATTGTCCACATGCTCGTGCGGGATGTAATCGGCATTTTCTTCCGGCATGGTGGTTTCTATTGTTTCTAAAGAGGATTGGGGCGGCTGGCGGGTTTGCTTACGGCGCAGGTCTGTACATACGCTTACCACTATGCGGTGCAGCCACACCGTAAAAGCCGCCGGGCTGCGCAGGGCGCTTATGCCCTTTTGCATTTTTATATATACCTCCTGCATGGCGTCCTGCCCATCGGGCTCGTTGCCCATTATGCCCACACATAGGTAGTGTACTTTACTCTCGTTTTGCCTGCACAAAGCCGAAAACGCTTCCATATTGCCGTTTATGGCATTTTCAATCAACTGCTCTTGGTTTATTTCCACACGGCTTCCCTCCTTATTCGGCTACTTACCAGTATAGTGCACCCACCTGTAAAAATAAAGCCAATTTGCTTTTACATACCACCGTACAACTTTTGCGGCAGTGTTAAATTTATTGCTGTTTCAACTGGTATTCGGGTTTAAATTATGCTAACATAACTGTGCTTTTTGGGGTGCTCTTTTTTTCTTGCATTATTTTAAAAAGAAAGGCTGCGGTAACCATGTCCCCGTTGCAAATGTTAAAACAAAACTTGGCTGCGCAGCTTTTTGCTTCGCCTGCCCAGGCAGACCTGCCTCAATTTGAGGCAACCCGCTACAAAATTAACCGCAGGCGCATGGCGCTGTTGTGCGTTTGTATGCTGCTGGTAGATTTTGTACGCCTTGTTTTGTACTTGGCGCTGGATGTGGCCCAGGGGCATACCCTTGCTTTGTACTCCGAAACTTTATTTTTAAAACTTTTGTTTTTTGTTGCCTGCTTTTTATATGTAACCTCTAAAAGCGCCGCAAAATATAACCCGCGCAACCCGCTGCACAAAAACCTTGATATTTTGTTTTTTGTATTGTTTGCCGGGCAAGAACTTTTGTTTTTTACACAAAGCAGCCAAACACTGGGGCCGCTTATACGCCTGTTTGCCGTTCCCCTTATTTTGTGTTCTGTTTTGGTGCTAAAGCGGGTATCCGCCACCGTGCTATGCGGGCTGCTGTACATTTGCTCTTTTGTTTATTTAATGCTTATAGGCACCCAAAATTATATTATACGTATAAACAGCCTAATAGCAGACGTTGCTATTTTTTCTATGCTGTTTTGCTGGGTTGTTGCCTGCATCTCTTATTCTTGCTGTGCCAACAGCTTTGCCGCCACAAAAAAAATGGAAGAAGCCGAGCAAAAGCTTTTGCACAGCCAACAAAAGTTGCGCAATATAAACCAATACGATGAACTTACCGGCCTGTTAAACCAAAACGGGCTGCAAACTGCCATTTTGCAGGCAGAGCAGACAGACAGTAAAAAGCGGCAGGCCGATACTGGCTCTGCCATTGTAATAGACATCGATTTTTTTAGCGCAGTAAACGATTGGTTTGGCCCCACCAACGCAGATGTTTTTTTAGTAGAGATGGTAAACTGCATTCGCAGTGTGCTGCACAACTCCCTGCCAGATTCTGACTATGTTTTTGCGCGGCATGGCGGCGAAGAATTTTCGGTACTGGTGTACGGGCACCCCCATGCACGGGTAACCCAAATGGCCGAGGCCATACGCAAACAGGTATTTGCCCTGCGCATACAGCCGCCGCTTAGCACGGCCTCTCCCCTTATGAGCGTGAGTATAGGCGTGTATACCGACTCGCCCGTGCCCGCCCTAAACTTTACCGAAATACTGGTAAAGGCAGATTCTTGCATGCTACAGGCAAAGCAGCAGGGCCGCAACTGTGTAGTAGCCGCCCTCAACAACCTTGCCAGCGCAAAGCGCATTACGCCTTAGGCTGTTTTTCTTTAGCAGGTTTTTTCTCGGTCGCCTTTTTCCCCGGTTCTTTTTCTTCCAACAAATATTGCACCTGCACCTTGCCGTGCAGCGCAAGCATTACCGCATTTAATAAGTTTTCGGCCGGTTTTAAACCACCCTTTTCTTCCAGAAACGGGTGGTTTTTTGCGTCTATTGCCTTTTCGGCTTTTTCGCAAAACAGGTTATACCCCTCTTCTTGCTCGCACTCACCGCGCAAAACACGCAGCACCCCGGCTACTTCGTTCATCGAAAGCACCCGTTTTAAAAGGCTTATCACAATCAACGCCGCAACATGCCCGCGGTCGTACTTCTTTTTTACGGGGGGTGTAATTAAACCCGCCTTTACGTAGTTATTAATCATAGCAGGGGTTATGGTTTTTTCTCCCTGCATCGGAAAAGCCTGCAAGGCCTCATCTATAATTACAACCACCTGGTCCATATACAATAGCAGAGTTGGCAGCTCGGTCCATCTTGGGCAGTGAAAATCGTATACAATTTGTTCTTTACTCTCCATAATATACCCCTTGTACTTTACCTGCGGGCTAGGTTGCCTGCATGCATATTACAGCTTGTCAAATAAATATTCTGCTTTTACAGTATACCATACCAGATAAGTTTTTTCGATGTTTTTTAACAAAGCATTGACAGTTACATTATACGGTATTATAATCTTATATATCTAGTAATCAATACTACATCATCTGCTAGAGTTTATATTCAAAGGAGGTTAGCCATGTCTGGCACAATTAATATTACATTATACGGTGATTCTATTTTACGCGGCACCGTAATCGATTCTAACAATCGGTACCACTCTACCGTAGAAAAAAACATACAACATTTTGAGCAAACCTTTAACGCCCAAATTACCAACCGTGCCCACTTTGGCTATACAATAGAAAAGGGCAGCCGCCAGCTGGAAAAAGATTTTGCCGCAGGCAGTACCCCAAACTATGTGTTTATCTCTTTTGGCGGCAACGATTGTAATTTTAACTGGGATGCCGTAGCTGCAGCCCCCCAAGAGGAGCACGCTCCCTTTACTCCCGTTCAAAAATACACCTTTATTCTGCAATCTATGATTAACACCGTGCGCCTGCACGGCAGGGTGCCCATTGTTATGACCCTGCCCCCCATAGATTCGGCCCGTTACCTCACCCATGTTTCTAAAACACAGGCGGGGCGCAAGGCTATTTTACAGTGGCTTGGCGACGAAGATATGATATACCGCTTTCACGAGATGTACTCTGCCGCCGCAATGAAAACCGCCTTTAAAAATAATGTTGCGGTGGCCGATATACGGTCTGACCTGCTGGCCCGGCACGACCTTGCCGCTCTGATTGGGCTGGATGGCATTCACTTAACCGCAAAAGGGTACGAGGCCGTATACCAAAGCTGCGCGCGCTTTGCCAAAAACCTTTTTGCCGATAGTAAAAACGAGCGCTTGCCTGCTTAATATTTTTTACCATTTGTGTACGATAATAACCATTATACTAAAAGGCAAAATAATCCCACCGCAATATGCGGTGGGATTATTTTATTGTTATCCCTGTATTTAACTAATTTTAGTAAGCGCCCTTAAAGTTCGCCCGTGCTTATTCTACACGGGTGGTTTTGCCTGCCGAGGGCAGTTCTTCTTTATTGGCCGGCCGGCTTTGCAGGCCATACTTTTGTTTTTCAAATTCTTCTTTGGTCATTACATCCTCTACATGCAGGTTAATCTCAACCAATTCCAGCCCTGTCATCAGTTTAAGAGATTCGGCTATTTTTTCTGTAACCTGGTCAAACAGGTCGGGCACATTGCGGCCGTATTCACACACCGCGTTCATATCCAGCGCTACCTGTGTTTGGCCCACCTCTACATTTATCCCCTTGGTTTTATCCTCACTATCGCGAAACTTATCTGTAATATTGCCAATAAAACCGCCTGTCATGGTAAAAATACCCGGTACCTCGCTGGCGGCAATACCTGCTATCTTTTTAATTACCTTATCCTCGTAATTTAGGCTTTTTTTAATGTTTTTTGTCTCAATTGCTTTTTCGTTTGCCATTGTACAAACCTGCCTTTCGTATCTAAAATTTTTTTCCATTTTACCCTGTTACAGGTAAACTAGCGGCGAAACCGGTTGTACCATTTCGCAAAATCTATCTTTCCATCCTTCCAGCAGCCTATAAAATACCCTATAAGCGCCAAAAGGTAAAGCAACAATGTTTTCCAAAAACCAATGGTAAGCATAAGCACAGCCGCCAGCAGACCCAAAAAGGTGCATACTATGGTATTTAGGTTGCGCTGGCAAAACTCTAAAAATTGTTTTTTCATATATACTCCTACGCCAGGTTGCGCCCTTGGCTGGTTTTGGGTGGCTGCAATTCATCCACTACCACTTCCACACGGTCACACTCCAGCAAAAGCAGGCTTGCAAGCTGGTTTTGCACCTGCTGCTTTACATCTAAGGCTACCTCTGCCCAGCAGGCAGGGTCTTGTATTTGTATACGGCAGCACAGATTTATGCTTGTATATGCTGCGGCACTTTGCACCTCTGCTTCTGCCTGTGTTACCTCAGCATTTTCGCATGCCGCAAGGCGCGCTGCCGAAGCAATGCTGCGGGCAGAAAGGCCAATGCCGCCCTTTTCTTTTGCAAGCATATACACAGCTGGCTTAGCATTTTTTTGCAGCCGAGCAAGCCCCAAAACCACAGCTGCCCCGCATACACCCAACTGCGCCAGCACAAACACCACCAGCAACCAGTATGCATGCTGCACACAATAACTGTAAAACGCGTAAAAAGGCGGCACCTGTAAAAACATAAGCACCGGCACCAAAAAGCAAAACACCGCCACTATAGCCAACGCTAAATATAAACCGCCCAGCGCTTTTTTCATATTGCCTCCCATACTGTGCTTACCTATATAGTATAATATGATTTTTACACATTAACAAGCTAATTTTATTTAATTATAAAAACAAACCGCCGGGTTAACGGCGGTTTGTTTTGTACTTGTTAAAGCAACTTACTGCTTAGTCTTGGTCATGATAGCGCTGGGCATGTGCGGGGTATTGAGAGCCGCCGGTAGACGAATCATTTATTTCATATTCATCGTCTTCGTACTCTTCGTCGTCATCTTTTGGTTTGCGTGTTTTAATCAGCACAATCACAAAGATGGTCTCAACAATTGCCAGCAATGCCATAAGCAGTGTCCAGCTGTCTACCCATACCATGGGCAGGCTAAGGTTTTCGGTAAGCAGGAACACAACCAGCGAAATAATAGCTGTTGCGGTTGCCAATAGCCTCCATAGGATGCCACGGCTGCCACGGCGGTTATACTCTTCGGCATATTCGCTCTCGTAAGAGCTATGCATACCGCTGTCCTCGTACTCATCGTCTTCTTCCTGGCGTTTGCCGCGTGTAAAGATACCAATGATAAGCACTATGGCAACAACAATACCTGCAATGGTAAGTATCAGGTTTAACAGGGCCCATGCGCTGCCATCCAAAGATATGGCAGGAATGCCAAGGATGGTAAGGTCTGTGGGGCCGCTGCCACTGCCGCCTGTGGTGCCGCCGCCTGTGGGACGAGAAGTGGCGGAAGAGGAAGCAACAACCGGTACGGTTGCAGAAGAACTGCTGTCTGAAGGTGTGCTGGTGGTGGGCGGTGTGCTGCTGGTGGGTCTGCTGGTTGCAGAAGAACTGGAAGGCCCGGGAGGAACAGGATCCTGTTCCCACTGTGCATACAGATAGATATCTGCTGTAATGGTTACATTTGCGCCCGGAGCATACGATGTACCGCTTCCGTCTCCAGAAGTATTCCATCCTTTAAAGGTGTAGCCCGAGCGTGTAATACCGCCCTGGTTTAGCACCACTACCGTATCGTTCGGGTAGTAAGGAGAGTTGGCATCTGCCTGGCTACCGGAGCCACCGTTTGCATCGTAAACAACCTTATGCTTAACGGGTGTGTTGGTTACGGTAAAGGTCCAGTCTTTGGTTCCGTCTTTGTTGGATTTTACAGACGGAATGGAGATTTGCGGAGCCAAAAAGTCTTGCGGTGCAGTTTCGGCAAGGGTGTAGGTCTGGCCCATTGCCAAATCAGGTACAACAGCGCTGCCCTTCCATGTATCGCCAGATTTAGAAACGGTTACCTGTACAGGTACAGGTGCTCCAACCTGGTTTCCACTGCTGTCAAAAATGGATAAATCCATTTCAAAGGTGGTCATTTTAGGCGTGCTTGCTGTATCGTTTAGTACCTTTACAACAGTTACACGGTCAAACTTAACGGGGGCCTTTACACCAATTTTGGTGGGCTCGGCCAGTACCGAAGTACCGTTTACATTACCGCTGTATCCAAAGGAGGCATACGCCAGCTTTTCGCCGGTGTGGTAGTTAAACAATTTTGCCTGATAACTAATTTTTAAGTCGTGCTGGTCTGGCAGTTTGTAGCCGTTAATCAGGCGTACACGCACGGCTGTTACGGTATCCCATGCGGTGCCAATTGCTGCGGCATCCTTCCAGTTGGCGTTATCGGCGTTTTTCCAGTCGGCATCTGTAAACACAGCATCTGCCGCGCCGGTGTAGTATTCTACAACATATTTGGTTGCGTCAAAATTGGTATCGGCGGTTGTAGTTCCCTTTTTAAGAGACTGTACCGTTACAACGCCATCGGTAAGCCTTGCGTCAGCTTCGCTTCCGCGGCCGGCGTCATCCGAAACAAATTTGTCCTCTGTGCTGGGCAGACGGCTGATAATTACAGCGTCCGACAAGCCCTTTTGGGTATCGTTGGTGGTTACCATCATTGTATAGGTTAAAGCGTTATCGCGGCTGGCCGTGCTTAAATCGTACAGCGGGCCATCGCTTGTTACGGTTTTGCTGCCGTCTGTAAGGGTCATTTTACCCATCAGGCCCAAGGAGCCCATGGCGTAAACGGTAGCGTCTTTTAACACTGCATGTGTTTCTTCTTCAAAACCGTAATCGGTAAGGTCACCCAAAAACTCCACATAACCATAGGTACCCTTTTGGGTTGCAGCGTTTACTACGCTGGTATAGAAGGTTTGGCCCAGGTCGTTTCCGTCCGGAATCCAGTAAGCAATGGGGGTGTAAGAGGTATACTCGCCTGTTGCTGTAGAGGTTCTTATACGGATGGAAAGCTGCCCGTTGGCATTTAAGCTAACGTTTTCGTCCAAATCCCAAACCATTAGAGTAGAACCGTTTGGCAGGGTTGTTTGGCTGGCCGGTGTGCCGCTGTTGGCAAATCCGGCAGGAACCACCGGGTTGCCCGAGGCATCTTTAGAAAGTCCTGCATAGGCTAGGCCCTTTGGCAAAATAACCGCCAATTGGGCTTTGTCTGTAATGGCTGCGTCGCCATTGTTGGCGTTGCCCACAATAAACTCCCACGCAACATAATCGCCGGGGTTAATTTTGGTAGAACTGATGTTGTAGGCAAAATAAGTTTCGCTAACGCCGCTTTCTAATACTTGGTACGCTTTTATGCCAAGGAACGGCGAGGGAGAAAGCGTGTGTATTTTGGTTGCAACGTGGTTTTGGTAACGTCGAACTGTATCGGTGTCACTGTCCCAATCATCGGCGCCGTTATCTGCTTTGGCAGAACCATACGTGTTGACATTGTTATCAATAATGTTCATCGTACGGGTTGCATCAAACAGATACAAAGAAGCGTAGTTATAATCGTTTTTGTCAACAATGCTGTTGGTTTTAAAGTACTCCAGCGCTGCTGTTTCGTCAATTGTGGTTTCGTACACAATGGTAAAGTACGAAAGTTTGTAAGTGGTTTGGTCTTTTCCGTCAGATCCCTTGGTGGTTACTGTGCGCGCCTTAGAAAGGGTAAGCGCCTCGGCGGGGTCTGTGTGTGTAATGGTCATCTGGTTCAGCTTAAGAGTCGGAGAAATCTCGGCTTCTGCCTGCGATACCTTAAAGCTGGTGTACGGAGTTGCGTCGTAGCTGCTGGTACCGCTGTTCCACACATACTCGGTAATTACCATACTGCCATTTTTATAAGATTCGTACAGGGGCAGACGGTCCATTACTTTGGCAAGCTGCAAAGCGGTAAGGCTCTTGTTAAAAATATCTACTTCGTATTTACGGGTAGCTTCATCGCCTGCTGCCGCAGGTACATTAACGGTGCCGTTTGCCAAAACCTTTTTGGTAATACCACCGGTAAGGTTGCCCGGGTTGTAAAGGCTAATGCTGGCACTGTTGGTAATGTAACTTTGTGTTGCTGCCACACCATCCATGTTGGTGGTATCTTCTATTGCGTCACCCTTCAGGTTGTTACCGTCTTTAATAACAATCTGAGTGTTTGGCTCTACAAAAAATGCGTAAGCCATGTTTTTCTGCTCAATATTGGCAGTGCCGGTGGGCGCAAAATCGTCGGTGTAATCAACAATTGCGGTGTAGCTGTAACGCACATGGTATTTAGCTTCCATCGCGTTGTTAATCTTAATGCCCTCGCTGGTAAGTACCTGGGCGCTGGGCAGGGTTACTTTAATGGTATTGGTGTCTTCATCGTAAGCAACCACAGCACCGGTAATTTCGGTATAAACATCGTTGGCGCGGTTGGCGTCTACAATTTCTACCAGTTCTACCTTCATGGTGCCGTCTACATACTTTAACTGCTCGGGCAGTACGTCTACCATGGCCTGGGTATGCACCTTGCGGCCGGTACGTGTTTGGTAGTTGGCAACGTCAACTGTGTAGTTAATCTTGTCGCCTTCCAGCATGTTTTTGGTATCGGCATCGCCCACGGCATTAGCACTTTTAATAACGCCAACATGGCCCTGGCGGTTGCCGTACTGGTCAATTCCTATTTTGGCTTCGCCGGTTCCTTTTATAGAGCCGCCAGCCAAAACATAATCTGTATTTATCAGGTAGGTATCGCCTGCTATATTGCCGGTCACCTTCATTTTATAGGTGATGGTAAGGGTATCGCCCTTTTTAAGCAGGTTGCTAAAGTTTAAGGTAAACTGATTTTTGGCTGTGCCGCTAAGCGGAGCAGACATGGTTGTGGGATGAGAGTCATAGTCGGTATCGGCCGGCCACTGCAGGGTAAACTCAACATTGGCACCACTAAGCGGCTCTAAATGTGCACCGGTTGCCCCTACAGAGAAGGTATCGTTTACGCTAAACGAGTTCCAATCGGTATCCTCTTTTATGGGGTTGGTAACATTAATGATGTACTCTACGGTGTCCCCTTCCACTACGGGTGTGGTGTAGGCACCGGCTTCAATTGTATCCGAAACGTTTTTAACAGTTTTGTTGCTGCCGCTGCCGGGTACCGGCACGGGCTGTATCCAGGTAAATTCTCCCCAGAACAAATCATCGCCGTTGTTAACATTAAATTTATCCGGTATGGCAAATTCGTTATGGTAACTTGTGGCGCCTGTTTTTACCTGCATGGTATAAACAAGTTCGTACTTGTCATTTGTATTTAGGGGCAGGTCTGTTCCTGCTCCAAAATGTACTATCAGCTTGCCGCCGATAACTTCTGTGGTAAAGTTGGTTACCTTAACCCGGCTTCCGCCAGAGGCTGTGTACCAAATTTCCATATTTTCGGCGTTACCTGCGGTACTGGTAGCGTTGTTAAAAACAACCTGGTTTTTGTCATATGTATCGTTTAAATCATACTCATTTAGGGCTGTGGCAACCACACCTTTGTTTTCTATGGTGATGGTATACTCCAGCACATCCCCGGCTACCGGGAAAATGCCCGGGCGGGTAATATTGTTGGCACTTTTGCCATTGCTTAAACGTGCACCCTCAAGGCCCGAAGGCTCGAAGAAATACACAAAGTTGGCGGTGCTGGTAGTTCTTGTGCCACTGGTAGAGTTTTGCATGCCAAAATCGGGATGGTTATAGGTATAAGAATAATCCATCTTGTTGGGCATCTTTTCGCCAACCATGCTGTCCGGCTGCTGGCTTACCAGTACCGAAAGGGTGGGCGCAGTGGTAATTTGTGCATTACTGGGGAAGCTCGCATAAATAAACTCTATACCGGTGATTAATTGACCCGATTTTTGCGGTACGTTTAAAGTGCCGCCCGCTGCTGTTGGCAAAGCAACCGGTGTGGTTGTGGTTACGCTGTCATCTTCGTAGGTTACTTTAAGTGCTACAGTTGCACCCGAAAGGTTTCCGCCATATACACCCAGTGTGTACATTACAGGCTGAAAATGTGTTTTGTCAAATGTATCTTTAATAGCAAGATCGATAGGCCCAGCCTGCTTGTTTTGGAAAGTAGAAGTAAAGCCAATGCTGTAGGTTACCAAGCTGTTGGTAAAGGCAGAAAGAGTATCGTTCTGCGTTTGGTTGGTATTGTTGGCACCAATAGAAAGAATGGCTTTTTTTGCTTGGAAAGAGTTAACTGTTGTATCGGTAATTTCTACGTTATTGTAGTAGTGATAAGCAATTATGGGCATTGCAGCCTGCGTAACATCCAACTGCATTTTTTTGCCGCCGTTATTGCCAGCAACAGTACCATCTTTTACGTTATAGGCAGAGGTAACATAGCTATTGCTTGCAATAGCTTTTACATAAAACTTTTCGCTGTATTTGTTGTTGCCAACCGATGTTGAGCTTGGCTCATTGTTGCTTTTAAGATTGTTAATGATATAAGCTTTGTTAAAAATTGCAGATGTAAACTTAAAGCCCGCCTGCGCGTCTGTAAGCTCTTTGGTTATATCGGTAGAGGTAATATCGCGGGATACGGTAAACTCTGTAATATAAGTTTTGCCGTCCTTTACAAATGTTTTACCCGGTACCGGTGTAATGGTTGCGCCGTTAATGGCTGCAATGCCATCTGCCTCAACCAAAATAAGGGGCTCGCCAATGCCTGCACCTGTGTCCTCGTCATAAGAAGCAAAGGGCATTTGCATGGTGTACTCGATATGGGCCGAGCCTGCATATACATAGCCTGCGGTATCTGCATTTACCGCGTTATTGGTATAAAAATTAAAATTGGTATTGTTTAATATATTGTTGTTGGTGTTATAGTAGGTGGGGTTTGCCGGGTTCATTGCGGCTACATTCCACCTAAACTGATCTGCCAATGCAACATAATTTTGTGTACGCGCGGTACCAATGGCGCTGGTAGCATCGGGTGTAACTGTTTCCAGTTCTCCGCCCTCGGCGTAGGTAACAGCGGCCAGGTACGGTGTAACACTAATGGGGAACTTAGCCCCGTCGTCGGTGGTTTTGTTGGATGCAGGTGTTACAATAACCGAGAAGCTGGCGGTAGCACCAATGGTGTTGCCTTTCCATATTACCCAGTAGTGGTCTTTGGCTGCATCGCCGTCATCGGCGCCATCTGCAATGGGGCCGTTAACATCGCCGCGCACAACTGTATAGTAGTTGTTTACGGCGCTAAGTACGCTGGTGCCCTCTAAAACATCAACACGAAAAACCACTAGGAGGTCATCGCCTACCGGTTCTGTGCCTTGAGAGGCTGTGCCAAAAGTTACAATGGTTGGTACAGTGTTGCCGGTACGAAACGCAGTGTCTGTGTTTTCGTCCGCGGCATCGCCGCCCAGTTTTAAAGAAGAAATGTTTACTTTAATGCCACTGTTTTTTGCATCAAAAGCAGCGCCTGTAATCAAAGAGAGCATTGCCGGCTGCGGTGCAGCACCTTCTGGCAAAGCGTCATCCTCTCCCTCTACAGGGGGTGTCACCGTATTGTTCTCCTCGTCTAAGTCGGGTTGTTCCTCAGGATCTACCGATACTTCGGACGTTACTGTTTCTTCTGGTGTGGGTGTAACACTTTCTACCGGCACCGAAGACGCTAAGCTGCTTGCGGCAGAATCAACTGCCCCTGCGCTAACAACGCCACCCATAATTAAGGTAAATACCAGCATTACAGAAAATACTGCAAGAAGTATACGTCCTTTTTTCCTTCCTGCAACCGTTCCCCCAGTTCTTTCACGGTTCACTACTATAATCCTCCTTAAGCACTTATAACCATTTTGGTATTCGTTTATATTTTTAACGACCCTTTTGCAACAGGTCTATGTTAAACAATGTTTGTAGAGAAAAATGACACGCTTTCTTCTCATATATATTAAATTATATCATCCATATAGATATTAAATGTTTAAGATATACATTTTTACACTTATATTTAGTCACATTACACATTAAAAAAGTTTTAATTTGTGTATGTTATATCAACTTTTGTACGTTCCAGTTAAAAAAAGTTGTTTAAAAACTTTTTTTAAGATTTTCTTTGCGCTTTCTCTTGTCAAATTCAAAGCTTTATCGCATTTTATTTTATAAGGCAGATTTGCGGTGGTTTGGCTTAAAAAATATTTGCTTTTTTGCCCTGCAATAAAAAACACAATCGCTTCTTCCTAATCCACTATGCATACTGTACCATATAAAAAATACATTACCCTTATCTACAACGTGAACGGCTCTTTTTTTTCGTAAACGACATTTACATATTGTAAAACGCACTGTTTTGGCCTTTTATAGGCACTTTTACTGCAAGCGTAAACGCAGGTACCCACATATATATGAGGTAGCTGCACCTATAAAACAGGCCATTCCGGTTTTTTCCCATCTTTTTTAGCAAGCGCGTATGTCGCACAGGTTGTCATCGATAGATACACACTACTACGATGTATTTGGCATTAGGGATATCGGGCAAACTCTTAATTTTCTTGTCTTTTATCTGCGTCAATTTATATGCCGCCTGCCCTTACCACCGCCCTGCTCTTTGGCTTATTCAAAAGCAAATAAAAGCGCCGATACACCGGCGCTTTTAAATTATTTGTATGTATTTATAGCCTAACCTCACCTGCATTTTTTTACAGGCCGTTGTATCTTTTTGTAATACAAAAAAGCCGCCGTATACAACGGCAGCTTTGGGTTTATTATTTGCACAACTTACTCTTCTTTATCGCAAATATCTTTTAGGGTATGCCATGCAAGCACAGCACACTTTACGCGGGCAGGCATATGAGAAACCCCCTGCAATGCCATGGCGTCTTCCAGCGGTTCCAATTGTTCTTCGGTAGTGGCTTCGCCCTTTATCATATCAAAAAACAACTGCGCAAGCTGCATGGCCTCATTGGCGGTTTTGCCCTTTATAACGTCTATCATCATATCGGCCGACGCCTGCGAGATGGCACAGCCCACCCCGGTAAAGGCGGCATCTTGTATAATACCGTTTTCTTCCCGCAGTTCCAGTGTAATATCGTCTCCACAGCTTGGGTTTACCCCCCGCATTACAGCGGTGGCTCCCTCCAGCTTATGGCGATGGCGCGGCGAGCGGCTATGCTCGGCAACCACTTCTGTATAAAGGTCATTAATCGGCATATCCCAGCCACCTCCTGGTTTTGGGCAGGGCCGCCACCAGTGCGTCTATATCCTGCTTGTTATTGTATACGCCAAGGCTTGCACGGCAGCAGGCGTTAATGCCAAGGTATTTCATTAAAGGCTGCGCACAATGATGCCCCGCGCGTATTGCCACACCCTCACCGTCTACAATAGAGGCCACATCGTGCGGATGTACATCCTCTACATTAAACGAAACCACGCCAAACCGCTCGGCCCTTACATCCTGGCTGCCTATAATAGAAATATGCGGAACCGACAACAGCCCCTGTACAAGGTAATGCATCAGTTCGGCTTCGGTTTTTTCTATTTCTTCCCAGCCAATGGTTTGTATAAACCGTATGGCCGCTGCCAGCCCTACCGCGCCGCCCGCGTTTTGGGTTCCCGCTTCAAACTTTTGGGGCAGAGGCGCAAAGGTAGTGGTTTGTTCTTCTACATACTCTATCATATCACCGCCCGCCAAAAAGGGAGGCATGGCATCCAGCAGTTTTTTGCGTCCGTACAAAACGCCAATGCCCATGGGAGCATACATTTTGTGGCCCGAAAATGCCGCAAAATCCACATCCAACGCGTGCAGGTCTACCTTAAAATGCGGCACAGCCTGTGCGCAATCCAGTACGGTTACGGCATCTACGCGTTTGGCGCGCGCCACCAACTTTGCCAGCGGCATTTTTACGCCCAGTACATTGGATACCTGCGTAAACGCAACAATGCGGGTATTGGCGCCAATTTTGGTTTCTATCTCTTCATCCGGCAGGTTGCCGTTTTCGTCTACATACATATATACCAGCTTGGCACCCGCCGCCTGCGCGGCACGCTGCCACGGCACCAGGTTAGAGTGATGCTCGGCAATGGTAATGGCTACTTCGTCGCCCGGTTTAAGCACCACGGCGGCATAGCAAAACGCCACAAGGTTAATTGCCTCGGACGCATTGCGGGTAAAAATAATTTCGGCGGGGTCCATAGCACCTACAAACTCGGCAACCGTTTCTCTTGCGCCCTCGTAGGCGCGGGTAGAAATTTCTGCCATGGCGTACAGGCCGCGGTGGGGGTTGGCCCCGGCGGTGCTGTAAAAATCGGTTACGGCGCGCAGTACAGACTGCGGCCTGTGGGAGGTTGCCGCGCTGTCAAGATAGGCCAGCGAGTGCCCGTGCACCTGCTGGTTTATGGCCGGAAATTCACTGCGGATATCCCTCACTTGCTTTCCATCCTTTCCGTCAGGTACTTTTCGGCCCTTTCTTTCCACTCTTCCGGCAGCTTTGCTATCGCCGGACCAAACTGCGCGTGCACCATCATCAGCTTGGCTTGTTCTTCGCTTAGCCCACGCGAGGCAAGGTAAAACAGCATATCTGCATCCAGCTTGCCAATGGTGGCAGCGTGCTGGCCCTCTACGTTTTCTTCTCCGCACAAAATAAGGGGAGCCGTGCGGTTGCGCACCTTGTTGCTTAGCAGCAGGGTGTTTTCTTGCTCGTGGCCTACGCTGCGGGCTGCTCCGCTTACAAAATCAATGGTGCCGCGGTACAGCTTTTGGCATTCATCAAACAATGCGCCGCCCGCAATAATATCGCTGGTGGTTTCGGGCGCAACATGCTCTGCAAAATAGTTAAAGTCCAGTGTTCGGGCGTCGTCGCCAAAATACACCGTGTTACAGTTTAGCACAGAGGCACGGCCCAAAAGCCGAAAGCGGCCGCCTGCGTATATATCGGCCTTGCCCAGTTCCAGGTTTGTTACGCTTACCTCTGCTTTGTCCTGCATGTTTACCCCAATATCATTAAGATGGGTACTGCCCTCGGGCAGCATTTGCAGTTGCAGCAGTTTTACCTTGGCACCGGCTTTTGCCACAATGCGGGTACACCCGGCATGAAAAGCCCCTGCGTTGCTGCCGGTATATATTTGCAGTACCGTAATATCGCTGTTCGGCTCTGCAATAATTACATGGTCATCCGCTACCGGGGTTTGTTCTTTATCCAAATCGTAATGGTACACAATTGGCCCCGCTGTTTGACCCTGTTGTACCTGAATGTAAGCGCGGTGGTTGGCCCACTCGTTTACAAACAGGGGCACGGCCTCGCCCATACCGGTAATAATGTCCTCTGCCTCTTTGGCATCCTGCAAAGCGGCCACCCCTGCGGGCAGCTGCACTTTGGGCGGATTTTGCAGGGGCAAAAACTCGGGTATTTCGCGCTCTATATCCACATCGTTTACCCCAAGCCAGCGCCAAGTGCGCATGGGCAGGGCGTTTACCTTTTGCATTGTTACTTTCATATTTTTCCTTTCCTCACCCGATGATTCCGCTCATTTCCAAGCGGATGAGGTTGTTCATCTCTACGGCGTATTCCAGCGGCAGCTCTTTAGAGATAGGCTCTGCAAAGCCGCTTACAATCATTGCACGGGCATCGTCTTCACTAAGCCCCCTGCTCATCAGGTAAAAAATGGCGTCCTCGCTTACGCGGCCAATTTTAGCCTCGTGCCCAATGTCTACATCGTCATTGCGAATATCCATTACCGGCACAGTATCTGCACGAGAAAGGCTGTCCAACATCAAAGATTCGCACGATACGGCGCTTTTACAGCCGCTGGCGTTTGCGCCAACCGTTACGGCACTGCGGAAGGTAGAACGTCCGCCGCCCTTGGAGATACTTTTGGTAGAAATACGGGAAGAGGTGTTGGGCGCAACGTGCGCCACCTTGGC
>JBKEAM010000088.1:0-8549 GCA_047972265.1 Oscillospiraceae bacterium
ATGATATTTTGTAAAAAAGAATGAAAGTACAATTATTTGCCTCGTTTTCTTAAGGACATGATATACTAAAATTTAGATTGAAACGTATTAAATGCCTATAAGAATATATCGAAATGAGGAAATATACATGCGAGCAACCATTAAAGACGTTGCCAAAGCGGCAAGCGTGTCGGTGGCAACCGCCTCTATGGCGCTGAACAACAAAAAAGGTGTGAATGAAAAAACACGTAAACATGTGGAGGAAGTAGCAAAACGTCTTAATTATATGCCCAATCTTTCGGCCAGAAGTTTGGTTACCAACAAAAGCGATTGTATAGGGTTGATAGTGCCCGAAATAGTAAACCCCTACTACAGCTCTATTGTGGATATTATGACCAAGCTTACAGAAAAAGCCGGGCTTACGCTGCTGCTGGGCATCTCCAACAGCAAAAGCAGAGTAGAAAAAGAATACCTGCAAATGTTTGCCATACGGCAGGTACTGGGCGTTATTATTGTGCCCATGCTTGTAGATAACCCAGATACAAACCATTTGGAAATGCTGCGGGCTGCCAAAATACCCTTTGTTTTTTGTACCGAACGGTACCCAAACTGCAAAGAAGCGGCTGTTATGTGTGATTTTGAGCAGGGCGAGTACGAAATGGTGCGGTACCTGCTGGAGAAAGATATTAAAGATTTTTGCTTTTTAACAATAGACTACAAAACGCACTTTACCACCCTGCGTATGAAAGGCCTGATAAAGGCTTTTGAAGAAAAGGGACTTGAGATAGATAAAAACAACCTGTTTTATTTAAACACACCCAGCTTTCAGGATGCGTACGAAATAACCGACCAGATGTTAAAGCGAGAGCCGCGCGCCATTGTTTCCATTAACGATATTATGGCGATGGGTATTATAAAACGCCTGTCGGAATTAAAGATACGAGTGCCCGAAGATATATGGGTGGCAGGTTTTGACGATATGATGTTTGCCGCGTTGGCGCAAGTGCCAATTACCACGGTAAAACAACCCCTTTGGGAGATATGCGGCAAAAGCATGGAGCTTTTGCAGGAGAAAATAAACAATCCGCACGACAAAGCAAGGGAAGATAAAATCCACTTTATCCCGGCAGAACTGGTTATAAGAGAAACCACGGGCTAAAAGACACCTGCAAACAGCTGCGGAGCAAAAACATTGTCTACACGCAAAGGCGTGTTGAGATAAAACTACAATAGGAGGAAAAAAAGATGAAACGTATTGTAAAGGCAATTTTGGCTCTGGCAGTAGTGGCAATGCTGGTACTTACAGGGTGCGCTCCCGCAGCTTCGTCCGGTGCGGCTCCCGCATCGTCCGGTGCGGCCCAAACCTCTGGCGCAACAGGCGAAAAGATTAAAGTTGGTATGTCTATTCCTCAAATGGCAAATCCCTATTTTGTATCGGTTATGAACGGTGTTAAAGCAAAATGCGACGAGCTTGGCTGGGAATTAACCGTAGTAGATGCCGGCTACGACGTAGCAAAGCAAATTTCGGACTTTGAAAACTTTGGCAACCAGGGCGTTAACGCTGTTATTGCCTGCCCAATCGACTCGAACGCGCTTGTATCTGTTGTAGATAAGCTAAAGGCAGACGGCGTAATTGTTATTTCTTTTGCACAGGTCATCGAAAACGCAAACGCCATCCTTACTTTAGATGAATACACCTATGGTGTAGCCATTGGCGAAAATGCCGCCAAATGGATTAATGAAAAACTGGACGGCAAAGCCGAAGTACTAATTATATCCCAGGATAACGTTGAAGCAGTTGTACAGCGCGGCAACGGCATACAGGATACCATCGAAAAGCTGTGCCCCGAATCGAAGATAGTTGCACGTCAGGCGGGCGATAACCCCGAAAAAGGCATGCAGATTGCAGAGGACGTTTTGCAGCAGTACCCCAACGTAAAGGTTATTACCGGCAATAACGATTCTGGCCCCTTGGGCGCTTACGAAGCCGTAAAAGCCATGGGCAAAAACACCGAAGACTTTTACATTGGCGGCGGTGACGCTACCCCTGAGGCCATTGCAAAAATGCAGGAAGATGGAAGCGTATACCGTGCAACCGTTGATATCGAGCCTTATCAAACCGGTTTGGACGCAGTAACCACCATTCAAGACTTTTTAACAAACGGCATTCCGGATGAAGCACCGGTTAGCTATTTCCCCTTAACTCCTGTTTGGCAGGAAGAAGTTTTGGCAGGCTGGCAGCCTAAGGGCTAATTGCCGCAGGGGTTATGTAACCCATTTGCATGTAAGGCTTTCGCGGCAGTTCCTTTGTAAATAAAGGAATTGCCGCGAACTTCAAAATATCTTTATACAAAAGGCGGAGGGGCACATGCAACAACCAATACTTGAAGTAAAGCACCTTAGCAAATATTACGCCGCCGTAAGAGCACTGGACGATGTTTCGTTTGAGCTGCAAGAGGGCGAGATACACGCACTGGCCGGCGAAAACGGCGCGGGCAAATCCACTTTGATAAAGGCGCTTACCGGCGCCATAGAGCCAACCAGCGGCGAAATTGTGCTGAGAGGCGAAAGCCTTAGCAAGCTAGACCCTATGGACGCAATCAAAAGAGGAATTTCGGCTATTTATCAGGAGTTTAACCTGATACCTTACCTAAGTGTGGCCGAAAATGTTTTTTACGGCAAAGAACTGATGAAGGGCGGTATGGTAGACCGCCGCGCTATGAATAAAGAGGTACAAAAATCTTTAGACGAAATGGGCATACAGCTAAACCCAAATGCACTGGTGTGCGATTTGGGGGTTGCCTACCAGCAAATTATAGAAATAGTAAAGGCGGTTTCGGCCAAATCGCGCATTTTGATTATGGACGAGCCAACCGCACCGCTTACCAATAACGAAACCAAGGTTTTGTTTGATATTATCCATAAGCTAAAACAGGATAAGGTAACCATTATTTACATATCGCACCGCATGGAAGAAATATTTGATATTTGCGATAGGGTAACTGTAATGCGGGACGGCAAATATGTAATTACAAAAAATACCAAGGATATTACCCAAAAAGAGCTGATTGCACACATGGTGGGCCGCCCCTTGGGTGAGGATTTTCCGGAGAGGCAAAAGCCGGTGGGAGATACCGTGCTTGCCGTTAAAGGCCTTACAAACGATAAGATTAAAAATGTAAGTTTTGATCTTAAAAAGGGCGAGATATTGGGCTTTGGCGGCCTAGTGGGCGCGGGCCGTACCGAAGTGATGCAGGCGATTTTTGGCGCAGATAAAGTACAAGGCGGCGAAATAACCCTAAACGGAGAAAAGGTAAACCTGAAAGACCCGGCTAAGGCGCTGGATGCAGGTATTGGCCTAATACCCGAAGACCGTAAAAACCAAGGGGTATTGTTGGGGCTTTCTATTAAAGAAAACGTGACCTTCAGCTCGTTAAAACAAGCCATGAACGGCCCCTTTATCAACGAAAAAAAGGACTCGGCAATAGCGGATGAATACACCAAAAAGTTGCGCATCCGCACACCAAGCATTCGCCAGTTGGTACGCAATCTTTCGGGCGGCAACCAGCAAAAAGTGGTTTTGGCAAAAATGATGGCCACACAGTGCGACATTATTATTTTTGATGAACCCACAAGGGGAATAGACGTGGGTGCCAAACAAGAAATTTACAATTTGATGCGGCGCCTTGTGGAAGAAGAGGGCAAAAGTATCATAATGGTTTCTTCCGAAATGCCCGAGCTTATTGGAATGAGCGACCGTATTCTTGTAATGCGCAAAGGCACAATAGTGGGAGAGCTGCCAAGAGAGCAATTTTCTCAAGAGTTGATTTTAGAATATGCTTCGGGATTAATAGGAGGTTGATTGTATGGAGGGCAATGTGCAAGGCAAAAAATTTAAGGGGCTGCTTAGCAGTCATGGCATTATCTTGGTACTTATCATGCTCATCGTTGTTTTCTCTGTACTGTCACCCCGCTTTTTAAAGTTGGACAACGTATTTAATATCCTGCGTCAGGTGTCTATTGTGGGCATTATATCGGTGGGTATGACCTTTGTTATGCTTACCGGCGGTATCGATTTATCTTGCGGCGCGGTAGTGGGCGTGGCCAGCGTAGGCGCGGCCCTGCTTATGACCAAATACAACCTGCCCCCGGTGGCAGCGGCGCTTATTATGTGCCTGTGCGGCCTTGTTATTGGCATAGCAAACGGTTTTTTTATTGCACAGCTTGGTATACCGCCCCTAATTGCTACCCTTGGTATGATGACCTCGGTGCGCGGTATTGCTTACATTATTACTGGCGGTTTGCCTGTATTTGGTTTTGACCCTACTTTTACAAAGCTGGGGCAGGGCTACCTTGGTGTTATTCCAATACCGGTAATTATTATGCTGGTGGCGTTTTTGTTTGGTGCGGTTTATCTTTCTAAAACAAGGGCCGGACGCCACATTTACGGCGTGGGCGGCAACGAAGAAGCCTCCCGCCTTTCGGGCGTACATGTAAAACGCATTAAATACCTTGTATATGCGGTAGCCGGTGTAATGAGCGCTTTGGCAGGGGTAGTGCTATTGTCTCGCACAAACTCTGGGCAGCCCAACGCAGGCCAAGGGTACGAGATGGACGTTATTACCGCCGTGGTACTTGGCGGTGTAAGTATGACAGGCGGCCAAGGCAAAATAGGTAAGGTAATTGTAGGCGTTTTAATTATGGGCATCCTTACAAATGGTATGACCATGCTAAGCGTGTACGAGTATACCCAGCAGTTTATAAAAGGGCTTGTGCTAATTGCAGCGGTAGCCTTTGATATGTTTGCAAAATCTCAAAAAAGAAAAGCAGTAGTGGGATAACGAAAACAGGGAGGACCTTAGTATGAAAAGATCGGAACTGAATAAAATAATGCGCGATGCGGTAGAGTTTATAAAACAGCACAATTTTGCCATGCCCCCCTTTGTTACCTGGACTATGCAGGAATGGGAAACAAAGAATGAAGAATACGACGAAATAAAAGAAAATATGCTGGGCTGGGATATTACCGATTTTGGCAGCGGGGATTTTAATAAAGAGGGCCTTTTGATGATTACCCTGCGCAACGGCAACCTGCATGATACCAAGTATAAAAAATCCTATGCAGAAAAGCTACTGATTAGCGAAGAGGGGCAGGTTACACCCTATCACTTTCACTGGCAAAAAATGGAAGACATTATTAACCGTGGCGGTGGCACCCTTGTGCTAAGGTGCTATAACTCGGGCGAAAAGGGCGAAAAGCTGGATACCCCTGTAACCGTATATATGGACGGCCGCAAATTTGTGGTGCCTGCGGGCGAACGCATTGAGGTACATGTGGGCGAAAGCATTACGCTGCCCACTGGCCAGTACCATACTTTTTGGGCAGAGGGTGGCAAGTGCCTGATAGGAGAAGTTTCCCGCACCAACGATGATAATGTGGATAACCGCTTTTACGATAAGCTGGGGCGTTTCCCCACAATAGAAGAAGACGAGCCTATTTTATACCCGCTGTTTAGCGAGTATCCCAATATGCCGTAAAAGCAGGCGTAAAATTTTATAAGAGCGGAGCTTGATGCGGCATGTTTGTAATAGGGCTGGACGTAGGAACATCCGGCGTAAAAAGCACGTTGTTTGATGATGAAACCAATGTTTTGGCTCATGCGTACCGCGAGTATAACTTGATATATGAGCAGGATGGAATGTTTGAGCTTGACCCAAACCTGCTGTTGCAAAAAGCAGTTGAGGTTATACAAGAATCGGTAGCGGGGTGGGATGCAAAGCAGGTACGTGCTATTTGCGTTACCTCGTTTGGAGAATCTTTTGTTTGCATGGATGCCGGCGGAAACGTTTTGTCCAACACCATGATTTACATGGACAAACGTGGAACGTTGGAATGCGAAGAATTTTTAAGCGTGTGCAGCCAAGAAGAAATTTACAACATCAGCGGCCAGTTTGTAGACCCCATGTTTGCGGTGTGCAAGCTGCGGTGGATTCAAAAAAACAACCCGGCATTGCTGGAGCGAACCAAAAAAATATCGTTTATTACAGATTTTATTACCCACCGTCTTGGGGCAGAACATTGCTGCGATTACTCTTTGGCAGCCCGCAGCGGCATGTTTAACTTAGAGCAAAAAACATGGTGGCATGCAGCTTTAAATTTTGCGGGTGTAAACAGCGAGATGCTGCCAAAGCCGGTACCCGGGGGCAGTGTGGTAGGCACTTTAAGCAAGGCGGCAGCCCAAAACCTGGGCATGAATGACGATGTAAAGCTGATAGTGGGCGGGCACGACCAAATTTTGGCGGCGGTGGGCAGCGGTACAAGCCAGCCCGGAGACATTGCGAACGGAATGGGCACGGTAGATTGTATGACGGTGGTTTTGGATGCAGACACTGTGCGCAAAGAAACGCTGCTAAAGTATAAGCTGCCCATGGTGCCTTTTTTGGCGGATGGAAAATATGTCACCTATGCATTTAACATGTCTGGCGGGTGCACTGTTAAATGGTTTAGGGATGTTTTGGCACTGGATATGGCCCAAAAGCCAGACGCATATAAACTGCTGGACCGGGAAGCGGCGCAAAAACCCACAGGGTTGTTTGTAATCCCTTATTTTGCGGGTGGCGGCACCCCCTATATGGATAACGACCTACCGGCGGTGATGGCCGGTATGCGGTTAAACACCACAAGGGGAGAGCTGTATCGGGCTTTTTTGGAGGGTGAATCTTACGAAATGCGCCTAAGCCTGGAGTGCTTGGAAGAGGCAGGCCTGCAGGCACAAAAGATATCCACTGTGGGCGGCGGAGCCAAATCTCCTTTATGGATGCAGTTGCGCGCAGATATTTTTGACAAAGAGGTACATATCCTTAAAAATAACGAGGCAGGTACCCTGGCAAGCGCTATGCTGTGCTATACTAATATAGGCCTGTACAGCAATGTTTACGAGGCGCAAAAAGCCTGTGTGCAAACCACAAAGCAATTTATCCCGCAAAAGAACAACACAGGTGAGTACAACCGCTATTACGCAAAATACAAGGCAATTTATAAGGCTATGAAGGAGGTATACCCATGATCAACGCAAAAGAGGCGGTACTGCTTGCAAAGCAGCACAAAACGGTAATCCCTGCATACAACATCCCCTATCTGCCAATGGTAAAACCCACCATACAGGCCGTGGTAGACGAAAACTCTATCGCAATGATTCAGGTTGCACGTGTGGAGTGGGAAAAATTTGGCTCCGAAAGTTTGGAGGCAGTTGCCGAAGAATACCAAAAATACTGCAACCCAAAACATACCCTGCTGCATTTAGACCATGTGCCTGTAATTGATGAAGATATGAAGCGTGTAGAATTTATGCCAATTATTGAGCGGGCAATATCTAAAAACTATCAATCGGTAATGATTGATGGCTCTCGTCTTGATTTGCAGGAGAACATTGAAGCAACAAGGCAGGTGGCAGAAGCTGCGCATAAAGCAGGCATACCGGTAGAGGCAGAGCTGGGCGCGGTAATGGGGCACGAAAGCGGCCCAATTACGCCTTACGAAGAAATTTTTGCAACCAAAAAAGGATTTACCGATTTGGAAGAAGCCAAAGAAATGGTACAAAAAAGCGGCTGCGATTGGCTATCGGTTGCGGTGGGCAGCATACATGGAGCAGTGGCCGAAAACCTTAAATTTCAAAAAAAGCCGGAAGCGCGGCTGGATGTACAGCATATTAAAAACTTGGCAGAAGCCACCGGAATACCACTGGTGCTGCATGGCGGCTCTGGCATTAATGTAGACTATATACGGCAGGGAATTGAGGCCGGTATAGCCAAAATAAATGTAGGCACCGAAATACGTCAGGCATATTTAAGCGTGTGGGAATCTACCGGTGATGTAGAAGCAGCACAGTTGGCAGTGTATAAAAAAGTACGCGAGATTATACGTGATATGCTGCATGTGCAAAATACCCGTACCCTTTTGTACTAAGAATAGTAAAAAACAGATAAGCCATCGCCCCGTAATAGTGGGTGATGGCTTATTTTTTTGGTGGTTTTTACCATTGAGACTTAACGATATACTTGTTATAATAAATGCACGGTTTATCCCTTTTAAATGCCCTATTTAGCTGATGCAGTAAGTGGAGTAATTTGCCCTTATTTTTCAAAAATTTAACCTTACATTGTATTTTTCTGTTTTGTATACATACATCTACAAAAAACAAATAATGCGTCGGTGTTAATATTTTTCCGACCTTAAAATATATAGATAAAACCATATGCTTATTGTGTATTAAAGCCGCCCGCATGGCTGAATAAAAGGGGAAAGATGTATGGAAAAATTTGTGTTAATACCCGATTCTTTTAAAGGAACAATGAGTTCTACACAAATATGCGGCCTTATGAAGGAGCGCATATTGCAGCATTATCCCAAAGCACAGGTTATTTCTATCCCGGTAGCCGATGGCGGCGAAGGCAGTGTGGATTGCTTTTTGCAGGCGCTGGGGGGAGAGCGGATAACCATTAAAACGGCAAACCCATTTTTTGAAGAAGTTGAAAGCAGCTATGGCCTAATAGAGGAGGGGAGAACCGCT
>JBKEAM010000119.1:0-4300 GCA_047972265.1 Oscillospiraceae bacterium
TGCGGCAACCAGCACAAGTGCTATTACCAACGTAATGCTTTTTTTCATAAACATCCTCCAATATCATTTTTTATATACTTCGTGCCGGCCTGCGCATAGCCTGCCCGAGTTATATTTTGCACATTGCTTATACCCCTTTGCCAAAACTGCATACCGGAAAAGTACAGGGGCTGCAATTTAGGCATAAGCCTCCGTGCCCAAGTGCCGCCAAATTCTCTTCTGTCACTTCCACATCAGCCATCACTTTGGGCAAAATCAAATCAAAAATAGTACGCTTTTCGTACATCACACAGCCCGGCAAGCCCATAACAGTGGCACCGCCCGGCAAATAAGACAATAAAAACATTGCACCTGGCAGTACAGGCGCACCATAAGACACAATACGCGCACCGGTATTTTTAATTGCCAGCGGGGTGCGGTCATCCGGGTCTACACTCATGCCGCCGGTGCACAAAACAATGTCTGCCCCCTGCTTCACCATATCCAAAATTTCGGCCGTAACACCATCGGGGTCATCCGGCAATGTTTTGCAAAACAGCACCTCGGCATCAAACTCTTTCAATTTCGAAACAAGCGTAGGGGTAAAGGTATCCTGTATTCTCCCATAAAAAACCTCATTGCCGGTGGCAATAATGCCCACCTTTTTTTTATGGAATGGATGCAGGGTAAGCAAGGGCTCTTTGCCCGCGGCCTGCTGTGCCGTTTGCATTTTGCTTTCTTCAATCAGCAAAGGGATAATTCTTGTACCTGCCAGTTTGTCCCCTTTGTTTACCCTAAAATTGCCAGACCTTGTGGCAATCATCATCTGCCCCAACATATTAATGGCATGCAGGCGCTCAACATCCACCGTTAACAGCCCATCTACCTGCGCAACAACCTCTATTTTTCCCTCTTTAACGGGTGTAGGCTGCATATAGGGGCCAGCGCAAATGTTGTATAGCACCTCGGCCGCCTCGTTTTCGTGCATCATGCCGGGCTGCTTTTCCCATACATACAAGTGGTCTTTGCCCAGCTTTAAAAGCGCCGGTATATCTTCTTCTGTAACAATGTGGCCTTTTCTAAATGCCGCTTCTTTTACCTGCCCTTTTACAATGCGGGTAATATCGTGGCACAAAACATGGGCCACAGCGTCTTTGGTATCAATTTGCTTCATTTATATCTCCCTGCCCGCTTTTTTATGTACGGGCGCACTCCCCGCTATCTACCGTCAGCATATCCAATGCGTGCTCAAGGTTTGGCAGCAAATAGCGCACACACTCTTCTACCGCGCGGGGGCTGCCCGGCATATTTACTATCAGGGTTTTGCCCCGCACCGCCGCCACCCCGCGAGAAAACATTGCTCTGGGTGTTTTTTGCATACTAAACGCTCTTAATGCTTCTGCAATACCCGGCACCGCCTTATCGGCCGCCTCCAGCGTTGCTTCCGGCATCTGATCCCTTGCAGAAAGGCCCGTGCCCCCTGTTGTAAGCAGCAAATCAGCAATATTGCCATCGCAAATTTTTGCAATTTCCGCCACCAGCCCCTCTTTATCGTCCGGCAGCAGAACAAAATGGATTATTTCAAATCCTTCTTCCCGCGCCAAATCGCACATCAAAGGACCGCTTGTGTCTTCCCGTTCACCGGCAAAGCCCTTATCGCTTGCGCAAATTACAGCGCACCTGAACTTACCTGTTTTATTGGCAGACATTTATTTCCTCCCCAACGCTAATTGTGCCGCCCGTAAGTACCCGGGCAAAAATCCCTTCGCGGGGCATGATACAATCGCCCACCTGCTGGCGTATCGCGCAAGAGTGATGGCATTCTTTGCCTATCTGGGTAACTTCCAGTTCTACATTTCCGCATCGCAAATGGGTGCCCACCGGCAGTTTGCCAAAATCAATGCCCTCTGCCACAATATTCTCTCCAAAAGCGCCGTGCTCTACATTGGCGCCTCTGGCTTTAAATTCCTCTACTTTTTCGTAAGACAAAAGGCTTACCTGCCTATGCCAATCGCCCGCGTGCGCGTCTCCGTACAAACCATGCTCCATTACAAGTTCCGCTTTGCCAACATTGGTTTTAAGCGTTCCCTTTTTTTCGCTGGTACACACCGCCAGTATTTTGCCCATACAGTATTGTCAGCCTCCTATTGCATACATTCCATTGCCCTCGGCCTTTTCTGTGGCAAAGCAATGCATTAAGGGTTTTCTTCTTACCGCTTCTAAAATAAGCTGTTTCAAATCTTCATCCGCCGCGCCGCGCCGCATTGGTTTTTTAAGGTCAACACCCGCTTCGTAAGCAAGGCACATTTTCAAATATCCATCCGATGTTAAGCGCAAGCGGTTGCAACTGCTGCAAAACGCATGGCTTACGGCGGTAATAAAGCCCACCTTCCCTCCATTTGCAAGGGTGTAGTACTCCGCCGGTCCATTCCCCAAAACCTCATCGGCTTTCTGCAAACTGCCATATTCCGCTTCCAGTGCTTCTTTTACCTCTGTAATCAAAACCCCATTGCTGTCTGCTCCATATCCCACAGGCATCAATTCTATAAACCGCACAGCCTTAACGCCCTCTTGTGTTAAAGCCGCCAGCGCCGGGTATTCTACCTCGTTTACGCCACGCAGGGGCACAACATTTACCTTTGTTGTAATGCCCATATTTACAGCTTGCCGCAGGCCTGCCAATACCGTTTCTAAATTATCACTGCCTGTCAAACGGCGGTATTTATCTTTATCTAAGGTATCTAGGCTTATGTTTATCGCTTTTACCCCTGCGCGCTGTATTTGCGGCAGAAAGGAAGAAAGCTGTACCCCGTTGGTGGTTAATGTTACTTCGTTTATTCCCGGTATGGCTGCCACAGTACTCAGCCACTCGGCAACCCCTTTGCGCACCAAAGGCTCGCCACCGGTAACCTTTAGTTTTTGCACCCCTAACTGTGCAAAAACTTGGCACAAACGGTGTATTTCCTCCAGTGTAAGCAAAACGTAATGCGGGCGCAGTTTTATCCCTTCGGGGGGCATACAGTAACTGCACCGCAAATTGCAACGGTCTGTTACCGACACACGCAGATAGGTAAGGTTTCGTCCAAACAGGTCCCTCATGCTTCTTCCTTTTCGCGCAGGTAGGTGCCGCTTTTACCGCCATCCTTATAATGTAAACATACCGAGTGTATCTCCATCCCCCGGTCTAATGCTTTACACATATCGTATATGGTAAGCAACGCAGCCGAAACGCCGCAAAGCGCCTCCATCTCCACACCGGTTTTACCGCTGGTGCGCACTGTGCAGCTTGCCTCAATTTCGCACTGCTGCTCTACAATGTTAAACTCCACATCGCACCCGTCCAGCATCAAGGGGTGACATAGCGGAATAATCGATGATGTATTTTTGGCCGCCATAATCCCAGCAACACGGGCAACCCCCAAAACATCCCCTTTTTTAATGGCTTGCTGCTCTACAGCGCGCAGGGTTTCGGGTTTCATTCGTATTTTACCCTTAGCTGTTGCAACCCGAACGGTCTCGGCTTTGGCAGATACATCTACCATTTTGGCCGAACCATCCTCGTTTAAATGTGTAAACTCCTGCCCCATTTACGCCTCCTCTGCCGCTTCTACAGCAAAATTGCCAAAATGCTGCTCAAACGCATTTTCAACAAGGCTCATTGCTTCTTTTTCAAAGGCCTCATAACGTTGCATCAGGCTGCGGCCACTGTCTGTCAGGCATGCCTGCCCACCGTTTATTCCGCCCTGCTGCCGCTGTACAATCTTGCCGCCAATCTGGTTTTCGGCAAGTTCCAGCATTTTCCAGGCTTTGCTGTAAGATAACCCCATCTGTTCGCTGGCCTTGCGCACAGAACCGCTGATATCGACAAGGCGTAAAAAATGGAACATATCCGGCCCAAAAAACGCCTGCCCCTTCGAGAGGCTTATTTGTAAAACCGGGTGCACACGTGCAATGCTGTGCCCGTTAATAACTTCATCCTCCGGCTCACTTTCCTCTACATCAAGCAATATCCCGGTATCTTCCACCGCAATATCTTTGCGGTTTGCTTTGCACTGCTTTATGGCACCCCGCAATCCCTCTGCACCAGAAAAAGCTAAAAAGTATGGTACAAGGCTGCTGTTTAGCAAAAGCGGATGCCCTCTTTTTTCCTTAAAAACCGGGTTTGCCAATTCGGCTTCGCTTTGCATAAGTGTTTGCACTGTTTCTACCGAAAAAAACGGCACATCGGCCGGCGTAATTAAAATTTGGCCGCAGTGATGCTGTAAATAAGCAAGCCCCTGCTTCACACGGTCATACATTTCCTGCGCGCCTTCATTTTCAT
>JBKEAM010000139.1:0-1520 GCA_047972265.1 Oscillospiraceae bacterium
GAGAATAAATCTCTTGCGCAAAACGGCTAAAGGGGATGTTAATGGCGCCGGGGATGGTGCCGATGATGTACTCGTCTTTTTCGCGCAAATCTACCAAAACGGCATTGGTTGTATCTAATTCTCGCAGTTGTTGTGCGGTGATTAAATGGCTTTTATCGGTTGCCATAAAGCAAAAATCCTTTCTTTATTTAGGAGGAAGAAATAATATAAATTAATAGCCTATAAATCCCATATGAATTTAGGATATATAGTAGCAAGCTTTATGGAGAATGTCAATTGCTATAGAAAATATTTTGTGAGTGATGGGGGATAAAGCTGCTATTTGACCATATGTTTTTTAAATGGATAAATATAAAAACCAATAATCTGCAACATAATATACGTTTTTACGATTTTTATATTGAGTAATTTATGCGGGTTATCGTTATGATAAATTTAAAGTGGAATAAAACGGATTTTAAATAGCTTGACATTTACTAAGTTGCAATGATAAATTGATATTGCCGACATATCACATATGAATTGTAGGAAATAAAAAAAGAGAGGGCTTGCGAAATGGTAGATTTACTGAATAAAGGCAAGGCCGCTTTTTGTTGCGCGCAGTGTATGCTTACACGAATGTTTATGGCAATGTGTATGGCATTAACGCTGCGGTTTTATTTTAATCCTGTTTTATTGCGCATGCCCTGGCAGGGGGCTAGTGTGTAGCTGTATGTACAGCGTGTAAAAGCAGTTTTAAAAGGAAGCCCGCGTGGGCTTCCTTTTTTGTATGCCATAGGGTTAATACGGCCCGGTGGCAAAGGTGAAGCCGAAGTGGGAAAACAGATGCAAACAAAAGCGGAAGAGTAAAAATATTTGCAACAGAGGAGTAAAAATGAAAAAGGTAAGCGAGCGACAATTTGCAAAAAAGGCGGCTTCATTAATTACAATCGTTTTTTTATTAATTTCTTTTTCGGTATCGCTGTATGCGCAAGCGCCATCTGCCGAAAATACAGAAGCAAGCAGTACAGTTGAGGCAGATAAGCAGGAGGATGCGGCACCTATAGACACACAGGATGTATCGCAAAGCGGTGATAAAGATGAAAGTGCAGTGCAAAAGGGAACGGAACTTTTGCCCGGTGCAGCGGTACAAAGCGGTGTGAGCGACGGAGGCATAGACGATGAGACGGCGCAGAATACCGAAGTGGCAGGAAAAGGGCTAGAGGTACAAACGGCGGCTTTGCTGGAGGAAATGCAAACTACCCTGATTGAGGTGGTGCCCGAGTATGATTTGGCTGCAAAGGGAACTGCAAAAGGGGACAGTATTGCGCTTAAGGCAAAGCTTACAGACAGCCAGGGCAACCCCATTGTGAAGGCAACCATACGCTTTCAGCGTAACAGCGAAAGCGCATATACACGTAGCACGGACACAAACGGAGAGATTAGCTTTAGCTTTACCGGCAACAGCAGCTACAACGGTGCCATACAGTTTACGGTAAGCTATGCAGGCAATACCACCTATGCGGCAGCAAGCTGGAACA
>JBKEAM010000026.1:0-27797 GCA_047972265.1 Oscillospiraceae bacterium
TACCCTCTATACCGGCTAGGGCAAAAATATTTTTAGCCCATTTGGCAACATGTACAGCCTCGGTAAATAATACAATCCCGCGTGTATCAAAATAGCGAGAAAAACAAGCCACACCATAGCAAGCAGAAGTAAGGCAGCAATCTGATTTAAATCCCCTGCCCTCTATCTCTTTTTTTACCTGTTGCGAAAAGCTCATATTCCACTATCCTTGCCGATTGTTTAAAGGTTTTAATCCGGATTTCCCTCCGAATCGATAATACGTATCTCTCTCTCCAGCGTATATCCTGTTTTTTCTTTTACCACCAACGATACATAATTTGCCAACTCAACAATATCGTTGCTAGTTGCATTACCATGGTTCACAATAAATCCGCAATGTTTATCACTTATAGCCGCATCGCCCATGCGATAGCCACGCAGCCCGCAATTATCAATTAACGCGCCTGCAAAGGCACCCTCCGGACGTTTAAAAGCGCTGCCTGCGCTTGGCATATCCAGCGGTTGTTTATCCTGCCTGCGAACCCAAAAATCTTCCATCTTTGCAGCAATCTCGTCTTTATTGCCCGGTGCAAGGCTAAACCGTGCCGACAAGATACAGCCTTTCATTGCCTGAAAAACAGATGTGCGGTAGCCAAGTTGCATTTCTTCCAGTTTCAATGTTTTTAGGGTGCCGTCTTCCATCAAATACTCTACACTTTCGGCAACACATTTCATTTCTCCGTCAAATGCACCTGCATTCATATACATGGCGCCGCCAACGCTGCCCGGTATCCCATATCCAAAACAAAGCCCTGTAAGGCTGCTGTCTTTTGCTGCCAAACAAACATCCCACAGTTTGGCACCTGCCTGCGCCGTTATCTTGCTGCCTTCTGCTTTTATACCATTAAGGGAGCCCAAATAAACAACAACGCCCCTAAAACCCTCACTGTTAAAAACAACATTAGAGCCTTCGCCCAAAATAAAATACGGAAGTGTGCATTGTTTGGCAATTTGTATTGTTGTTATAACTTCTTGTATGTTTTTTGGAGAAACAAAAAAAGCTGCCAATCCGCCAATTTTAAACGTAGAATGGTTTTTAAGTGGCTCATTTTGCACAAAATCTATATTGGCTTCTTTAAAACAAGAATCTGCCGCTTGTGTGTTATCCATACATTTCCTTTCAAAAGGAGATAAGGGTATTTTAAAGCAAGGACGCCACCCTGCCAGAATAAGGCCTGCCCAATTTATCTAAAGCATTCATTAGGCGCTTAAATGACGAGTTAACAACAAGTTCTTCCGGAAAATCAAGTTCTTTTAGCATTTGCAATACTACGTTTGTATTTCCAAGGTCGTATATAGAGTGCGCATCAGAATTTACGGCAACTTGTGTATTATTATTTTTGCAGCACAGTATCAGCTTCTTCATGTTCTCTTCGTTGCCGGGCCTTACATTGGCCGAGTTTGCGTTTAGTTCTACTATTTTATTGTTTTTGGCAAATGCTTTTGTAACCAAATCATAATCATAAAGATATTCTTTTTGTTCCGAATGCCCTATCATCTCTACATACGGGGTATGAGCAACAGACAGCCAAAAATTGGTAGCTTGCTGGTAAGTGAGAGGGGCAATTCAGCTTTGATGCAAAGAAACCACAATCCAGTCTAGTTTTTTGCGTGTCTCCTCGTCCAAATCCAGCTTACCATCTGCGTCAATGCCGTTCACTTCGGCGCCTTTTAGCAAAAATAGCCCATTGGGCAGTTTATCTGGCAGATGAACGATATTGCTAAAATAATATGGATGAGGAGAATCGGGCACGGCCGGGGCATGATCTGTAACAGCCATAGCAAACAGGCCATTTATTTGTGCCTGTTCGGTCATTTCTACCAAAGTAGAAAAAGCATGGTTGGAAGCAATAGTATGTGTGTGCAGGTCTGCAATCAGTTTCATGGGGTTCCTTTGCCTAAATAATATACATTACAGCTTTGTGTGGTTTACTTCAACTATGTCACTTTTAAGGCCTAACTGGGCCATCAACTCTTTGGCCGCATTATACCCCATTGCCTTTTGGCGGTTGTTAATAGCTGCAATTTCTAAAATAACAGCAAGGTTACGGCCAGGCATAACGGGGATAACGGTAAGCGGCACAGCCAAGCCTAAAATATCAATTGTGTTCATCTCAAGCCCTGTACGGCTATAGTTTTTGTGTTTATCCCATGGCTCAAGCTCTACAACCAAATCAATTTTTTCGCTGTTTTTAACAGCACCCGCACCAAACACACGCGCAACGTTAATAATGCCAATGCCGCGCAGCTCAATAAAATGTCGGATATTTTCGGGTGCCTGCCCAACAATGGTACGGTTGGATACTCGACGCAGTTCAACTGCATCGTCCGCAATTAGGCGATGACCACGTTTTAGCAATTCCACGGCTGTTTCGCTTTTGCCAACGCCAGATTCTCCCAAAATCAGTATTCCTTCGCCATAAACCTCAACCAAAACACCGTGGCGGGTAACACGCTGAGCCAACTCTACGCTTAAAATAGAAATAAGCCCGTTCATAAAAGCAGAAGTTGACTCTGGAGAGCAAAGAATGGGCACGCCATACTCTTTTCCAAACTCAATCATCTCTTCAAACGGGTTAAGCTCACGTGTTATTACAATGGTGGGCGGCTGCTCGGCAAATAAATTGCGAAGACGTTCGCGCCGCTTTTCGGGGCCGATACGCTCTAAATACCCTATTTCTGCATTGCCAAAAATTTGAATGCGTGTGCGGTCAAAAAATTCATCATAACCGGTTATCATAAGCCCCGGCCTGTTAACATCGGTGCTGGTAATAATGCAATCCGATAGTTCACACGGGGAATATATAATGTCCAAATTAAGTTCCTGCGCTATTTTTTCTAAAGTTACCGAAAACCGTATCATAGGCTTTGCAACCACCCTTCTTTTAATAAAGGCCGAAGTCACTGGTAAAAGTCTACCTGTACAATTATTATACAATATTTTGGGTTGAATGCAATTTACATCTTACATCGTTATACTATAATAGCAGACAATATACTGGTAAACCTTTTAAAAAGTAGTTTGCCATGCTATACTGAACTGGCATATAACACAAAACCAAGGGGGATAAATATGCGTATTGCAATTTTTGCGGAAACATATTTTCCATTTATCAGTGGTGTAGTTACCCACATTCAAACATTAAGAGACGGCTTAATTGCCGAGGGACACGAAGTATTAATTGTCACATTAAGCCCCACAGCTAAACATCACTATGTAGAAGATGGTGTTTTATACTGCCCCGCACGTCCTTTAAAACGCATTTACGGCTACGGCATTGCCAACCCTATAAACAACCGCCGCCTTGCCATACTGCGCCAGTTTGGGCCCGATATTATTCATATTCAAACAGAATTTACCATGGGTATTTTTGGCATGTATGCGGCTAAACGCTTGCACAAACCTATGGTATACACCCTGCACACCATGTATGATGATTATGTTTTTTATCTTATACCCAACAAACATTTAAGCCGCGGAGCCCAGCCCGCCGCCCACGCCTATATTCGCAAAGTTGCCAATACCGCCCAAGAGGTAATTGGCCCTTCTAAAAAAGTAGAAGAGTATCTGCGCAAATGTAAGGTAAAAAAAGCCATTAATGTAATACCCAACACGGTAAACATGGATGCATTTAAGGTAGAAAATGTTTTACCCGAAGATGTAACAGCCGCCAAAGAAAAGCTGGGTCTTACCCCAAAAGATACAGCCCTGTGCTTTGTGGGACGCTTGGGCAAAGAAAAAAGCATAGAAGTATTAATTGATTACTTCGCAAACTCTTTTACAGGCAAGCCCCAGTTTAAACTTTTCATCATCGGGTCTGGCCCCGAAGAGGATAGCTTACGCTTGCAGATTGAACGCGCCAATATGTCTGGACAGATAAAATTATTAGGACGAATAGAACATGACGACCTGCCCCCCTATTACCATGCCTGCAATCTGTTTGCAACGGCCTCGTTGACAGAGATGAACTCTATTTCGATGCTGGAAGCTGAAGCAAGCGGCCTGTATGTAGTACAGCGCCTGGACATTAACAACTTAGACCAGATTATTCAGGGCGAAAATGGAGAAACTTATAATACCCCCGAGGAATTTGCTAAAATTGTAAATGCACAGGCAGCATTAAACGCAGAAGAAAAGAAAAAACGCCGTGCGCATGTTGCAGAAATTGCCCAGTGCTATGGCACACCCCAGTTTACACAGGAAGTGCTTAAGGTTTATCATCAGGCACTTAAACGGTACTATGGCTCTCCCTATACCGATATTCTTATAAAATAGCCTAGTTAAGTAAAAGCACGCCAATTTGGCGTGCTTTTTTAATGTGTGTTTTTAAGTTTTAAAAAAAGCTGATCTGATTGCTTTTAGGCATACTGCCCAAAGCGCCAACCGTAACAAGGCTTTCTACAACAGGGGTAGAAACACCGGTTGCCTGCTGTAACTCGTCGATGGATAAAAATTGCTGCCCATTAATGGTGGCTTTTTCTAAGGAATTGGCGGCGGTTTCCCCCACTCCTTTTAAAGAAAGGAAGGGCAAACGGATGCTTTCTTCCTCTACCGTATAGTTAATAGCCTTGCTTTTACCCAGCTCTATTGGCAAAAAAGAATATCCACGGCACAAATATTCGTACACTACCTGCAAAGAAGTAAGGGTATCCTCGTCCTTGGCAGAGCGTTCTTTTTGAGATCGCAGGCGCGCCTGCACTTCTTCAATATTCCTTTTGGCTACATGTTTGCCGCCCACGGCTGCTTCATAGTCGATATCCTGCCCGCGCACCGTAAAATAGGTGGCATAAAATTCTGTGGGGTAATAAATTTTAAACCACATCATTCTAATAGCCGAAATAAGATAGGCCACAGCATGCGCTTTGGGGAACATATATTCTATCCGCTTACAGCTTTCGATATACCATTTTGGCACATTGTGATCCAGCAGGATTTTTTCTACGCCATCTTTAAATCCGTTTTTGGCTACCTTACCTTTACGGGTTTGCTCCATAACGTCAAACGCCAGAGATGAATCTACCCCTTTATGGATTAGATAGGTCATTATACTGTCACGGGTACCAATTACCTCAGAGATAGTACAGGTTTTATCCCGTATCAAATCCTGCGCGTTTCCGTTCCACACACCGGTACCGTGAGATAGGCCCGAGATTTGGATTAAATCGCTAAAGGTTCTTGGCTGTGCTTCTATTAACATCTGCTGTACAAAAGATGTTCCAAGCTCTGGGATTGCATAGGTACCCGTTGGACTCCCAAGTTCATCGGCTGTTACCCCCATTGCTTCGGGAGAAACCAGCAAAGAAATAACTTCGGGGTCGTTCATGGGTGCATCCGTCATTTTAACGCCGGTAAGGTCTTCTAAATGCTTATAAAAAGTAGGCATATCATGTCCCAGTTCGTCCAGCTTTAACAGCGTATCATGCAGGTATCTAAATTCAAAGTGAGTAGTAACTACACCTTTGTCCTTATCGTCTGCTGGGTGCTGTACAGGGCAAAAATCCTGTATATCATATGCCTGCGGCACAACAACCATGCCGCCGGGGTGCTGTCCGGTTGTACGTTTTACCCCAGTGCAACCTGCCACCAAACGGTTTTGCTCTGCGGTATTTACAATGCGCCCACGTTCTTCTAAGTATTTTTTCACAAACCCAAAGGCTGTCTTTTCTTTTAGTACCGATACTGTACCCGCACGATATACTTGGCTTTTACCAAAAAGTTCTTCAGTATATCGGTGTGCCTGAGATTGTATTTCTCCCGAAAAGTTAAGATCAATATCCGGCTCTTTATCTCCATCAAACCCCAAAAATGTTTCAAACGGTATCTCGTTGCCCTCACCGGATAGTTTATGCCCGCATTCGGGGCAGTTTCTGTCTTCCAGGTCAAACCCGCTGCCAACTTCGTTATCCGTAAAAAATTCGCTGTAGGCACATTTTGGGCATACATAATGCGGAGGTAACGGATTAACCTCCGAAATGCCGGCAAAATATGCCACTGCCGAAGAACCTACAGACCCACGGCTGCCAACTAAATACCCATTTTCCTCCGAAAAAGAAACCAATTTTTGCGCAATAACATACAAAACAGAAAACCCGTGCTTTATGATAGAATCCAGCTCTTTATTCAACCTATCCTCAATCAATGCAGGCATGGGGTCTCTGTATAAGCGGCGGGCATTGCCCATCGTCATTTCGCGAAGCGACTCGTCAGACCCCTCAATGGTTGGGGTAAAGGTGCCCTTTGGGATAGGACGCAAATCATGGTCAACCATGTCGGCAATTCGGTTGGGGTTCTCCACCACCACTTCAAATGCATCCTGCGGAGAAAGATAACTAAACTCTTTCAGCATTTCTTCTGTGGTTCGGTAATACAATGGCGGTTGCTCATCGGCATCCGACATTTTTAAGCCAGCCTGCAATACGGCTCTGTATTCTGCTTCTTCCGGCTTAAAAAAATGCACGTCTCCGGTTGCAACTACAGGAATATCCAACTTGCGACCAAGCTTTAAAATAGTTTTATTGTATTTTCTTAGCTCATTGTGGTCTTTTACTTTATTTTGGCGCACTAAAAATTCATTGTTCCCAAGCGGCTGTATCTCTAAATAATCGTAGTATTTGGCAATGCGCAGTAAGTCCTGTTCAGACTTCTCGTCGCGCACAGCAGTGTAAAGCTCTCCCCTTTCACAGGCAGAACCAACCAACAACCCTTCGCGGTATTTATCCAAAAGGCTGCGGGGTACACGCGGCCCTTTGTTTCTATCATTGGCAAAATATGTGATATGGCTTTCGGAAACAATGGTGTACAGGTTTTTAAGACCCACTGCATTTTGCGCCAGCAGTATAATGTGCGAAGCATATTTAGAAAGCGCACGGCCGCTGCCAAGCCCCTGGTTTACATCCTCCAACAAAATAATGTCTCGCTGTTGCATATCCTGCAGCATCGTCACAAATATTTGGGCGGTTGCGCGGGCGTCGTCATTTGCTCTGTGGTGCTGAAAAGAAGGAATTTCAAGATGTTTTCCTATTGTATCCAGTTTATAATTGCGCAAGCCTGTGTATAAAGATTGTGCCAACGGCAGCGTATCTATGCAAGAATAATCAAATTCCAGGCCAGAACGCTCGGCCGAAGCTGCAATAAAACGCATATCAAAGTCGTGTGCATTATGGCCAACCAAAACATACCCATTTGCAAATTCTAAAAAGGCCTTTACGGCTTCTGCCTCCAGCGGTGCATCGGCAACCATCGCGTCGGTAATACCGGTAAGCTTAATAACCTCGGGCGGTATGGGTTTTTGCGGGTTTACAAAGGTATCAAATTCTTCTTTAATCTCTCCGTTTACCACAAGTGCGGCACCAATTTCTGTCATTCGTTCGCTGTGCGGAGAAAAACCGGTGGTTTCAATGTCAAAAACAACATAAGTACCGCCCTGTAAGTCGCCCTGCGCATCGCCAGACAGCACAGGTACTTTGTCATCAACAAAATAGGCTTCCATACCATAAATCACTTTAAAATCGGGGTTGCTTTTGCGCACTGCGTCACAGGCAAGCATTGCCTCGGGGTATGCCTGCACAACACCGTGGTCTGTAATAGCCACTGCGTTATGCCCCATAGCAGCTGCTTGTTTTACAACGTTATGCGGGTCACACAAAGCATCCATTGTGCTCATTTTAGTATGCAAGTGCAGCTCTATTCGTTTTTTATCGGCGGTATCTTTACGCACAGCCGGATACACTTTCATCACATCAAAGGGACGCAAAACATAGCCATGACGGTATTCGTCATAGCCGTACTCTCCTTTAACAAGAACTGTATCGCCTTTTTGTATATCTTCGATGCGTGATGGACGCCCTCCCGGGCTGCGGTATTTTACCGAAATAGAATAGGTATTGTCTGTAATAGAAAATAAAAGCATCTTGCCCGACGGGTATTCGCGCAAATCTACTTCAAACACTTCTCCCCATACGAAGCAGCGTCCGCTTGTTTCGCCCAGCTCCTGTAAAGAAACAGGTGACCCTGTACGGATTGCGCTGCCAAGAAGTACCTCCGCAGATTTTTCTTCATCCAGTTCAAGCCCTTTTATCTTCATCGGCTTTACTTTGGGTGCCTGTCTTTGCGGTGGTGGTGCATCAAATGCATTTGTTTCAAAAGCGGGCGGTGTATGTGCCGCAGCCGAAGGAACAAGCTGATAAGGCGCCACTGCAGCCGTAGAAGCTACAATTGCAACAGTGGGCCTAATTGTGGTTCTACTTTCAATCAAATCTTCCATTTCCTGCGCAAAGCCCATTTCTTCTAATGTGGCAGCGCTTATACAAACTGTAAACTCAATACTTTGTCCTTCCATCTTTATACTGGCACCACTAAAAAAGCCATTTAATGGCATACCGGCGGCCTTTAATTCTTCAATAAGTAAAAAAAGGTCGGCTTCTTTAATACTTTCGTACGGGTACTGCATCTCTACCGCAAGTTTATAAGCAGGAAAAAGCGGCTGTAAAATCTCGGATATTTGCAGCATGCTTTGGCCCGCAACCATTGTTTGGCAACTACAGTTAACCTGCACACAGGCATCATCCTGTTGCAAGCGCACTTTTTCTACCACAACAGTACGTAAAACCTCTGCCCAGCCTTTTTGCTGGTGTTCAGCGGGAAGCAATTCATGCAAAAAACGAGACAATCCCCAGCACCTCCGTTATTCAGTCGTATCTATAAGCCCTCTTGCTTCAATTTCTTCTAGTAATTGCCCTACAATGTCTCCACGTAATGTTTTAATTCTTTCTCCTTTTACAAACAAAACGGCACTGTCTATGCCTCCGGCAATCCCAATATCAGCTTCATGGCCTTCCCCTATGCCATTTACCACACAGCCCATTACAGCCACTTTAAGGGGCTTGTTTAAATGGATAAGGCGCCTTTCCACTTCTTCTGCCATACCCGCAACATCAATATTTGTGCGCCCGCAGGTTGGGCAGCTAATTACCTCTGCCCCTCTTGCAGGCAGCCCGGCAGCACGTAAAATATCGTAGCCTGCCAGCACTTCTTCAACAGGATCTGCCGAGAGAGACACCCTTAGCGTATCTCCAATCCCCTGCATCAGCAAAGCACCTATGCCCATGGCGTTTTTAACCAAACCCGCCCTAAAAGTGCCTGCCTCGGTAACACCCAAATGCAGCGGGTAAGCGCACCGTTGTGCCAGCAAGCTATATGCCTCTATCATTGTGGGCACATTACTGGATTTTATAGAAATAATAATATCTGTAAATTCTACTTCCTCCAGCATTTGTACATGTTTCATAGCGCTTTCTACCAGCGCTTCGGCAGTGGGGCCGCCGTACTGCACCAACAAATCTTTTTCTAAACTGCCCCCATTAACGCCAATACGTATGGGTACATGCCTTGCTTTGCAGGCATCGGCAACAATCTTAACTTTTTCGGCACTGCCGATGTTGCCCGGATTGATGCGAATTTTATCAATACCTGCTTCTAAAGAGGCCAGGGCAATACGATAATCAAAATGAATATCCGCAACCAAAGGGATAATAATGGCCTTTTTAATCTCGGTAATAAGGGCTACATTTTCTATTTTAGGCACACTAACGCGTAAAACCGCGCAACCTGCTTGTTGCAGCTGCACGGCTTGCTCTACATTTGCCTGTATATCGTGTGCCGGCCTAGACAACATACTTTGCACTGCAACCGGGTTTTGCCCGCCTACAGCTATATTGCCTATGCGCACTTCACGTGCAATTCTTCTCATTCAATCTACCTCGTAAATTAAAGCAAACGTATAACCATTATACTAAAATACAACGGCATAAAATCAAAAAATTATTTCAACTAAAAAAACAATCTCCGAATATCATTAAAAGAGACAAATACCATCAGCATCATTAAAAGTGCAAACCCCGCAACCGTAATTGCTGTTTCTAGTTTGGGGTTTAGTGGTTTTCTTCTAATCGCCTCCACTATTAACAGCAGTACCTTTCCCCCATCCAAAGCGGGCAGAGGCAACAGGTTAAAAATACCCAAGTTGATGGTAATTAGCGCCAAAAAGTTGAGAACAACGCGCCATCCATAAGATACGGCCTTGCCTATCTCGCTAACAATGCCTACCGGCCCCGAAAGCTGGTTTATGGCTGCATTACCTGTAATTAAATCAAACAAAGAGAGGTATATAATACGCCCGTAACTTAAAAACTGGTTACCTGCCTGTTTTAACACCGAGCCAAAGGTAGCCTTTATGCCATATACCTTAAAATCCTGTTTCATTTGGCGAGAAGTTTCGCCTGTATCAGGGTCTGTCACTTCTTCTATATCAAACACCACCGCAGGCAAATCTACTATTTTGCCGTCGCGTTCTACCTGCATACTTACAGTACTGGATTTGGTGCGTTCAAACTCGTAAAAAACATCGGTTAAAACAAAAGTACGCCTGCCGTTTACACGCAGGATGGTATCGTTTATTTGCAAACCGCTTTGCTGGGTAGAGGCACCCTCAATAAACTCACCCACTGTTGTGCTTGCAAAAGCGGGGCTAGAGGCGGTAACAATTGCCAATACCAAAAAACCCAGCACAAAGTTCATAAAAGCGCCTGCAATCATTACAAGAAAACGCTTTGGTATGGCGGCTTTTCTAAAGCTCCGGCTGTCGTCACTTTCATCGTCTTCCCCCTCCATGGCAACATAACCGCCAATGGGGAGGGCACGCAAAGAATACTGTGTTTCTTTTTTTCCAAACTTTAACAAAGCCGGGCCCATACCAATCGAAAACTCGTTTACCTTAATACGGCATAGCTTTGCTACAATAAAATGCCCCAGTTCATGCACCAAAACAACGGCGCCAAATATTAAAAGGGCAACCACAATCATTATTACTGTGCTCATGCGTAATCCTTTCCTTTAAAGATAGAAATTGCGCCTCTGTGCAAAAAAATTAGATATTCTCCATCACAAAAGCCCTTGCCATGGCATCGCAGGCATAAACATCATCTACACTATATCCACCGGCATAGGTGTCTTTATCAACACACTTTTCCACCAATCGTCCAATATCCAAAAATCCAATTTTATCTTGTAAAAACAGTGCAACCGCCTGCTCACCCGCGCCATTGGCAGCACAAGCCGCAAGCCCGCCCTTTTCGGCTGCTTTACGGCAGGCCGGCAAACACCTAAATGCATCTTCATCTACTACACCAAAAGATATACCTGTAAGTTGCGCAAAATCCAGCTTAGGCGCATTGCCGGGCAATCGGTTGGGCCAAGTTAACGCGTATTGAATTGGGATGCGCATATCCGGTACACCAAGCTGCCCCAAAACAGAGCCATCCACAAACTGTACCATAGAGTGAATGATGCTTTCTCTCTGCACCACTACCTGAATATTTTGCGGTGCCACCGAAAACAGCCACATCGCTTCAATCAATTCCAGCCCCTTGTTCATCATACTGGCAGAATCGATGGTTATTTTTTGTCCCATATCCCAATTGGGATGACGCAGTGCCTGCTCTTTGGTTACAGAAGACAGCTCGTTGGCTGTTTTACCATAAAACGGGCCGCCAGAAGCCGTAAGCAGTATTTTTTCAAGTTGCTTTTGCTCGGTCATACCCTGCAAGCACTGAAAAATAGCCGAATGCTCACTGTCCACCGGCAACAACTTTGCTCCACTTTTTTGGGCGGCCTCTAGCACCAAAGCCCCGCCTGTAACAATGCTTTCCATATGGGCAAGGGCCACATCGGTACCGGCATTAAGGGCTGCCAAGGTTGCAGGCAAACCAGCTATGCCAACCACCGCATTTAACACAATGTCAGCATCTGCTTCTTCTGTTATTATACGCGCAGCATCTTTCCCTGCCAATACCCGGCAGGGATTTTGTACACTATGCAGCCTCTGTTTTAACTCTTCAGCCGCCTTACTATCTGCCACGCCAACAATAGCCGGGGCAAATTCTTTAATTTGACCATACAGTGTATTTACATCTTGCCCTGCTACCAATGCAGTAACTTTATATCCTTGTGTCCTTGCCACATCCAGCGCTTGGGCACCAATAGACCCCGTACTGCCCAGCAAAGCAATTTTTTTATTTTCTTCCATTATTATCCTCTAAAATAGTAAAAAACACCCTTAACAACCATTACAACAAGGGGCGCAATAAACATTACGCTGTCAAAACGGTCCAGTATACCGCCGTGCCCGGGAAAGATAGTACCATAATCTTTAATACCGCACTGCCTTTTAACAGCAGAGGCAAACAAATCGCCTATTATACCCAGCACAGAAGCAAGCGCCCCAAGCAAACCAATTATAATATAATACATAAAGTGGATATTTTGCAGGTTAAATAAGCGACCTGTAACAAATATATACACCACTGTAAAAATTTCACCAATTAAAATACTGCCAACAAGGCCGCCAATGGCACCCTCTACTGTTTTATTTGGGCTTACAACCGGAGCAAGCTTTCTTTTTCCAAATGCACGTCCCGCAAAATATGCGCAGGTGTCTCCACCCCATGCAAACCCTAAAATAAGTGATACAAAATACACTGCATCGTAACTATAGGTTTCTTTGGGTAAAAGTGTTTTAAGATATATCAAAGAGTAAAAACAGTAAATTACAATGCCTGCAAATACTGTCATGCCGCCAATTTTTGCAAAATTGATGTTTTTGCTGTTGGCAATAAGACAAATGGCAAGATACAGTGCAAAAAGATACGCAACAGGGCGGATCCATGTTTGAATCCGGATGTAATCCGAAAGCATTATAATTGCAGTAAGAGGAACAAATCCCCAAAAAAGATAGCTGCTTTTGGGGCCAAACTGAAACGCATTATAAATTTCGTGTATTCCAATCAGGCATACACCGGCAATTAAAATGTTAAAAAAGATGGTATCATAAAAAAACAGCGCAATGACAAGTGCAACAATTCCCACAACAGAGGTAATTACTCTGGTTTTCATTTTTTTTGCAACCTCCCTTTTTATGGTACGGCTTACAAGCCGCCAAACCGCCTGTTGCGGCGGTGGTATTCTTCAATGGCCAAATCAAAATCTTTTCGAGAAAAATCCGGCCAAAGGGTGTCCACAAAAATAAATTCCGAATATGCACTTTGCCAAAGCATAAAGTTAGAAATTCGCTTTTCCCCCGAAGTCCGCAACACAAAATCGGGCATGGGTTGACCTTTTGTATACAGTAAAGACTCTATGCTTTTTTCTGTAATGTCCTCGGGTAAAAGTGTTCCCTGCTGTACCTGCTGTGCAAGGGTGCGTGCTGCCATGGTTATCTCTTGCTGTCCACCATAATTAATGGCAATATTAAGCACCATACCTTTACGATCGGCAGTTTCGCTCTCTATTTCATTCATCATTTTTTGATGTTCGGGCGCAAGCGGGGTTCTATCCCCCAAAAAAACAACCTTATTATTCTCTTTTCTGTATTTATACAGGCGCTTAAGGCTGGTGCCAAACAAACTCATGATTGTGTTCAGCTCTTCTTTGGGTCGAGACCAGTTTTCGGTAGAAAAAGCATAATACGAAATAGCCGCAACGCCAAGCTCGTTTGCATAACGAGTAATGTCATCAAAAACGTCCGCACCTTTTTTGTGCCCGGCTGTGCGCGGCAGCCCCTGGCGCTGTGCCCATCGTCCATTTCCATCCATAATAATCCCAATAGAAAGCCCCTTTACTCCTATGGCATCACTCATAAATCATTAACTCCTTGTTAGTCAAAACAAATGCCGCGCGCGGCGCGGCATTATAAAAATAACAACATATTACTGTAATTATTTAGCTATTACAGTTCCATAATTTCTTTGGTCTTTTCTTCGCAGATAGAGTCGATCTCTTTGGTATGTTTGTCTGTCAGTTTCTGTACTTCGGTTTCTAACTTCGCCAAATCATCTTCAGAGATTTCGCTCTTTTTCTTCTCAGCCTTAAAGATATCAATGGCATCACGGCGAATATTACGAACCGCAATTTTAGAATCCTCGCCCAACTTCAACACATCTTTGCCCAACTGTTTGCGGCGTTCTTCTGTTGGCGACGGAAACACAAGGCGCATTACCTTACCATCATTGGTGGGGTTAATGCCAATATCAGAAGTTAAAATTGCTTTTTCAATCTCACGCATAGACGAAGGATCCCACGGTGAAATTAAAAGAATACGAGACTCCGAAACAGAGATAGCCGCCATCTGATTGATGGGTGTAGGCGTTCCGTAATAATCTACCATTACCTTATCCAGCACCGAGGGGTTTGCACGCCCGGCGCGAATGGCAGCCAGCTCTTTAGACAAATGGCGCAGCGCGCCCTCCATCTTTTCTGCATAGGGTTTCATTGCTTCGCTACTCATTTTGTACCTCCTTGTCCCTGTTCAACAATTATTCTTGTACCAAAGTACCAATATCTTCGCCCGATATTGCTTTTACAATATTTTCGCTATCCATAATATCAAACACCAAAATAGGCAAGTTATTATCCCTGCACATGGTGGCAGCGGTAGAATCCATTACCATCAATTTATTGGTAATTACCTCACTAAAAGTAAGGGTTTTATACTTAACTGCGTCAGAATATTTTTTGGGATCCTTATCGTACACACCATCTACCATAGTGGCTTTTAAAACTATATCGGCATTAATTTCTGCGGCACGCAGGGCAGACGCTGTATCTGTAGAGAAAAACGGATTACCTGTACCACAGGCCAAAATTACTACCCGGCCTTTTTCCAAATGGCGAATGGCGCGGTTACGAATATACGGCTCGGCAACAGCTTGCATGGTAATTGCGGTTTGTACACGCACGCCAACACCAAGGTGCTCAAGTGCATCCGCTACAGCCAACGAGTTCATGGTGGTGGCCAGCATTCCTATCTGGTCAGAGCGTACACGTTCCATCTCTCCGCCGGAACGTCCCCTCCAAAAGTTACCGCCGCCCACAACAATGGCAATTTCGCAGCCAAGTTCGTGCGCATTTTTTATGCTTTCGCATATACGGGCAATTGTGGTAACGTCCAATCCAAACCCTTTTTCACCGGCAAGAGCCTCACCGCTTAGCTTTAAAAGAACACGTTTGTACTGTAAAGCCATAACCGCACCGCCACTCCCTTTTATTGTATATTATTGTACCTTAGAAGCATTTGCTTGTAAAGGTTTCCCCTCCCACATTATCCACAGCAAAGAGGACAGTGCGCGGCTGGTAAAATATCCCACTACAATGCCAACAATGGCCGGAAGCACAATTTGGAAAATCTGCGGTAAATCAAAAACAACGCTAATTACACAAAGCGAAACAACAGGTATTAACAAAGATACCAACATAGCTACCGATACACCCCTAGTTTTACGCAAGCATGTACCCAACGCGTCCGACAAAGACACTTTTTTGCCAAGAGTAGGCCGTGTTTCGTTTAAGCTGTAATACAAAACTGCTACGTTGGCAAAAGCAAAGCCAAATACCACAAACGCTACGCCCACAAAAGAAAGCCCGATTGAAGCACCAACTGCAACAAATGTAGCGTAAGAAGCCAAGGATGCTACCGCCATAGAAATAAGCGCTGCAAAAGTAGATTTCCATTTTCCTATTCTGCGGAAACGGTATGCCATAAACAGCATAATTACCAATACCATAAATACGGCAGCAACAAGATTGCGAACCAGCTTATTTAACGAATATGCCTGGCTGTTTGCATCCGCAAGCTGCTGCGTTAATCCGGCATCCGGATTGGCCTGTAACAATTGTGTGTGGAAGCTGGAAAGCGCGGCCGCATCTACAGAAGTCTTAGATACCTGCAAAGTTTTTCCGGTTATCTTTACCACAGCACCCTCGCCCAACACAGTTGTAGCCAATTGTTGTACAGCGCTTGTATCAATTTCTTCTTTAAACTCGTAAGTAAGCGCACTGCCTGCTGTTTGCGCAGGATCTGCCTTTACACCAGGCACAAAGCTTACAACCAAGGCAGCAACCACTATCAAGGCGCTAAGCAAAGCAATTGGTTTTCCACTTTTAAACGGCACAGTAGCAACAGGGGCAGCCTTTGCGGTTGTTTTTTCTTCGGTTTTTGTATCGGTAACCTTTGCACCAAATAAAGAGGGTTTACGGAAAGCCTCAAAACGGGTAATGGTATATACAAGACCATAATGGCAGCAATACCCAAATACCAGGTTAAGACATACACCTGCCATAAGCAGATATCCCATTCCGTGTAAAACGGTGCTGCTCGCATTGCCAAAAGCAAAAAATACCGGAGTAAGAATTTTACCAAAAGTGCTGCTTGGCGAACCAAATGCACCCATTAACACAATAGCAACAATGGCAAGTACAAAGTTTACATCATAAAACGGCGTAATAGCCTTGCGGTAACCATCTTTAATGGCAGCATCAATCTTTTTGCCATTATTAAGTTCTTCGCGCAGATTGGAAGAAACCAAAATGTTGCCCCATGCTGCCATGCCCACAGAGAGGAATACTGCTAAAATAGCGGGAACTGTAACGGGGAAAACGGGATATACTGTAAAGAAACCGGTAAGCATAATCAACATCATGCCCATATAACCGCCAAGGCACAAAACAGACAGAATACCTGTAAGGTTATAAGAAATTAGCATAAAGATGATAATAAGCCCAAGGCCCATTACAGCGGCTATACCCAAATTTCGCAGTGTATTTTCGCTTGTAACAGGAGCATTGGCAGAAAATCCATCCAGCTTCATCTCATAGCTTAAAGCGCCGCCGCTCAAAATGTCGGCATAGTTTTTGGCTGTTTGCTGAGAAAAATCGCCATAAATGTTTACGGTATTTTCGGTAGTACCCGCGCTTACCGATGTAACCTCAATCTGCTTGCCATCCATCCAAAATGTGACGGCCGTATCAGAGGTAGCAGCCAATGCGGCCAATACTTCTTCGGCATAGGTGTCCGAAAGGGTGGCCTCAATATAATACTGCGGGGTATCGCCTTCGTTTGTAGCTTCCATTGTTTTTATGGTTGCAGAAGAAAGCTGGCCATTTTGAAGCAAGATGTTGTCATCACTCTCTACAGAAGCGCCATCACGTAGTGCAAATGCACCAAAGGTGTTTAGTTTATTCACCAAACGCGCTATGTCCGCATCCGCACTTTCGGATACTGGATAAGGAAACGACACAACAATTTGTCCGTTACTTTCGTTGCCATCTACACTGTAGCCAGTAATAGACTCTTGCGAAAGGCGTGTGATTAACATACTTCTTTGCAAAGTAACAAGATTTGTTTCTTTGGTAGTAGTTTTAACAGGTTCGCTCGAAGAAGCGTCTTCAGACGCTGTAGATGCAGCCGAAGATACCGGCACCTCTTCTTTTTTTACAATAGTGCTTTTGTCCAGCGGGCTGTAACGGGCAGTAACAACTCCTGTTGTATCACTTCCAAAGGTTACATCCTGCGCGTTGCGTGCAATGGTGGTAATTGTATCACCAAAGCGAGAGGTTACCCCTGTAATAGGCAAAACTGCCAACAAAATAAGAAAAAGTGCCAATACAAAAAACCAAAATTTACCTTTGCGTTTCATGCGTTCCTCCGATAATAGCTTGGAGACCTTAGTCTGCCAAAAGCTTTTCTAAACTGGCTATTTTTGTTGCTACACACAGCAATTGTGTAGCAGTTTGCAACTCGTTAATGGGTGGAAATGTAGGCGCGATGCGAATATGAGAGTCTTCAGGATCTTTGCCATAAGGATAAGCTGCCCCGGCTCCCGTAAGTACAACCCCGGCCTGCTTGCACAAATCCACAATGCGGGTAGCACAGCCTTTAAGTGCATACAAGCTTATAAAGTAGCCACCTTTGGGGTTTGTCCAATGGGCAATATCCCCACAAGGAGCAAGGTTGCTTTCAAGTCCTTCTAAAACAACAGCAAAACGGGGGCGCACCACTTCGGCGTGCAGCTTCATATGTTCTGCCATGCCCTGCTGATCTTTCAGATAACGCACATGGCGCAGCTGGTTCATTTTATCAAAAGATATCAGCTGTCCAAACAAGTGCTTCATTATGCTGCTTATATTGGCCTTGCTTGCCGCAACGGCAGACACACCCGCACCCGAAAAGGTGATTTTGCTGGTAGAGCAAAACAGTAAGGGGCGGTTTTCGTGTCCTGCTTCTTTACAAGCATCCAAAATGTTCAAACAGGTATAGGCCTCATCGGTAAGATGATGCACAGCATATGCATTGTCCCAAAAAATCTTAAAATCCGGGCTGGCCGTTTGCATGGCCGCCAACCTGCGCACTGTTTCATCCGAGTACACATATCCATCCGGATTAGAGTAAACCGGCACGCACCAAATTCCCTTTACCGAGGGATCCTGCACCAGTTCTTCTACAACATCCACGTCTGGGCCGTCCAACGTCATAGGCACATGCACCAGTTCAAACCCAAAATCCTGCGTAATGTAAAAATGTCTGTCATATCCGGGAGACGGGCATAAAAACTTAGGCTTTTCTTCTTCACAAATGGGCTTATTGCTGTCTGCAAAACCTTTTCTCCAGCCAAGGTCTACACAGGTATACATCAAATGCAAACTGGAATTTCCGCCAACAATGGTTTCTTCGGGGGTTACGCCCATCATTTCGGCAAAAAAAGTTTTCGCCTCGGGCAAACCATCCAATTGCCCATAATTTCGGGCATCAATACCACTTGCATCTTTATAGTCGGCTACCTGCTGCATCGGCAAAGAAATATCCAACTGCTCCGACGAAGGCTTTCCACGGGACATGTCCAACTTAAGGTTCATGTCATTAAAGCTTTGATATTCCTTTTGTAAGCTTTCCAATTCCTGCTGTAGGGATTTTTTGTCCATTTGTAAATAATCTGCCATGTGTATCCCCCTTTAAATATACAAGTTCCCTGATCCTGCGGCCAACCATAGCCGCAAACAATAAAAGACACCGCCTGTGTCCAGACGCAGTTCTTCCGTATTATAATATAGATACAGTGCAAAAACAATAGTTTTTACCGCAAAAACACGCCCAAAGCATTATGTACTTTGGACGCATTCACGTTTAAACTACCGTATTCCCAAATTAGGGCAATTCATTTCAAAAACATCATCTATCATTCGGTGCATAAGCTGCGCTTCTTCCGAAACAGCAAGAGAATAATGTACTTCTTTACCTATGCGGCGGCTTTTAAGCAACCCCGATTTTTTTAGAATACGCAAATGATGAGACACCGCAGAATCGCTCATTCCTACCGCGGTTGCAATGTTTGTAACACACTCTTCGCAATGGCACAAAAGCCACAAAATACGCAGCCTAGTAGCATCCGAAAGGTGGCTAAAAATATCTGCCGCCCCTATAAAAGCATTTTCATCAGGCATTTTTGTTAATATCTGCCCAACATTATTATCATGGTCGTGCGGTAAATGAACATGTGACATGGGCAAGCTTCCCTTCTTTTACATATTTGTAAACACAAATAGAACCAAGGAATTCTTGCTGTTTATTTTTGCTGTTCCAACCTTTTTTGATAAATGTTTTTAAATTGCTGAAAAGTTTCTTCGCTTATAACATGCTCCATATTGCAAGCATCCTCCAGCGCCGTTTCTTCCGATACGCCTAGCGATATAAGCATGGCAGAAATTACGGTGTGGCGCTCGTATACATGCTCGGCAACATTGGCACCCAGCGGTGTAAGAATAAGCTCGCCGTTTTCGAGCATTTCAAGGTATCCGTCCCTGCGCAGGTTAGACACCGCCCTGCTTACGCTTGGTTTCGAGAAATTTAGGTGGTTTGCAACATCTACCGAGTGCACCACACCTTTTTTGTTTTTAATAATCAAAATCGTTTCTAAATAGTCTTCTGCAGATTGTCTTAAGGCCATATCTGTTCCTCCTTTTCAGGTATGTTCATATCCAAAAGTCGCATTACATCAGCGATACACCATTGATGGTAAGCTGAAACTGGATATGCAAAAAATCGGACGCATTACGGCAAAGCACCATACGGTCCATAAATATCTTAAAATAATCCATTACAGAGCAAATCGCTGTATCGATGGTAAGATTAAGTGTTAAGGTTCTGGCCTTAACATCCAAGGCAGTAATCGCCTTTTCTACTGCAAAGTTTACCCTGTCGTGAATATCACTGGAAATCGTTTCTTTATTGCGCACCCGGCTGCGCCGCACATCGGTTTTATCGGCCAAAATAAGCGCGGCAGTAATAGGGGTAACGGCGGCGGCTGTTTTTTCATCATGGTGCCCAATGGCGGTTTCAATCTCTACAATGTCTGCTATAGGCATTCCCATTTTGTCTAAAAGAGAGCCCGCAAGTTAAGCGCCAGACATGGCATGATTGGCACGGTTTACAACATTGCCAATGTCGTGCATATAGGCGGCTATGCGTGCCAGCTCTGCTTCTCTTTGGGAATAGCCCAGTTGCAGCAACCAGCGGCTTGCCATTTCAGCACAGCGCAGTACATGCGCAAACGAATGCTCGGTATAGCCAATAGCGGCCAGTACAACATCTGCCTGCCTAATATAGGCTTTTACCTCTTCCGAAGCCTTTACATCCTCAAATGTAACATGTTTCATAGTATTCTCCGGCTTGTTACAGGATTTTAATATATGATATTGATTATTATACCAGAAATCCCCTTTTGACACAATTGCAGGCATTGGCTTTTGCTGTAATTATCCCAAAGAAACTCCCATGCGCCTGGCAACCTTAATCAAGTCGTTATCATCGGTAACAAGTTTGGTTTTGCCGGCTATTTCGGCAAGCGGATTGCTTACAACCACGCCGTTTTTAAGGGCCACCGTTACGCCGTATTGTTCATCCTCTACCAGTTGGGCCGCATATGTGCCAAACTCGGTGGCAAGTATCCTATCATAGGCCGATGGAGTACCCCCACGTTGAATATGCCCAGGCACGGCAACACGGGTTTCGTACCCTGTAATGTCACCTATTTCTTTTGCAAGGCGCTCGGTGGCATTTCCATACCCCTGCTCTGCCCTCTTTGCCTTCCACTCTTTGCGTTTCATGCGGCTTTCGTCAATGCTAAAGCATCCCTCGGCTACTGCCAAAATAGAAAAACTTCTGCCGGACGCCGCCCTTTTTTGAATTGCCAATACTACCTTATCCATATCGTATGGCTTTTCGGGTATTAAAATAATATCTGCGCCGCCCGCAATACCACTATATAGTGTAAGCCAGCCCGCCTTGTTGCCCATCAGTTCAATTACCATAACACGCCGATGGCTGGAGGCTGTGGTATGTATGCGGTCAATTACTTCGGTTGCAATATCCACCGCTGTATGAAACCCAAAAGTAACATCGGTGCCCCATATATCATTGTCTATTGTTTTGGGCAGCCCAATAATGTTCAAGCCCTCTTCGTACAAAAGGTTTGCTGTTTTATGGGTGCCGTTGCCGCCAAGGCACAATAAGGCATCCAGTTTCATTTTTTTATAAGTGGCCTTCATGGTGGCAACTTTATCTATGCCATCTTCTTCTATAACATTCATCATTTTAAATGGAGTTCTCTGTGTACCCAAAATTGTTCCACCGCGGGTAAGCAGATTAGAAAAGTCTGCCGGGTGCATCTCCATACTGTCATCATCTATCAGGCCTTTAAACCCATTGCGTATGCCCACAATTTCTACATTATTCCCCATGCGTTCGTATAGCGCCTTGGCGGCCCCACGAATTGTTGCGTTTAAACCCGGGCAATCTCCGCCAGCAGTTAAAATTCCAACTCTCTTTTTCATTAGTATCCTCCTCTTATAGCAATGTCTTTAAAAGCTTTAAAATTAATTATTTTGCATATAAAAAATCAAGCCCTGTAACAATGGGTGCGCCATAACCAGCTTGTTTTGCTACAAACAACAACTTTGTGTTTATTACATTATATCTTATTAAAGACAAAAAGATACGTTTTACACCTTAATCCCTTATTTTTTATTGGCTGTTTAACCTCCCACTTTGCATTGTAAAATATATTCTAAAAACAAGTTGACAAATATTAGGCATCCCGATATAATTATCAAGCACTGCGGAATTGTGTAACGGTAGCACGGCAGACTCTGACTCTGTTTGTCTGGGTTCGAATCCTAGTTCCGCAACCATTGGCAGTTTATACTGCCTTTTTTTATCGGGGTGTAGCGCAGTTGGTAGCGTGCTGCGTTCGGGACGCAGAGGCCGCGAGTTCGAGTCTCGCCACTCCGACCAAAAAGAAAAACCGCGTATTTACTGGGTTTTCCAGTGATTACGCGGTTTTTTGTTTTCTTATTTACAACGATGTTCCACTTAGGCAAAAAAGTAAACAATATTATTAACAACACTATATTTTATGGGTTTTTGCGTGTATTATTGTTGTATCTTTTATTAAGGGGCTGGTATTATGGATTTTTTTCTTGCAGTAATTTTTTTCGCGTTATTATCATGTGCGTTATTTCCTGCAACCATATTAGCCGCAACGCCCAGTTATAATTCTGCCAAAAGCGGTTGGAAAACATTTTTAGCCATTATTCTATCTCCTGTTTTTTCAATACTGTATAGTTGGCTAACTTATAAAGCATTTTACCATCTGATACCTCTTATAAATGCAATTGATATCGATTTGGTTTCGATTATTTTCTTGGTGATAGCAACAATCTCGCCTTATTTTGGGATTGCCTATGTAGGCATATGGGTTTACTATATTCTTTGCAACAAAACCGAAACCAGCAAGACAATCGGTGACGCCGTTTCGATAATTTATATTGCAATATGCGTGGTAAGCACAATTTATTACATTTACCATGGTGCTGCCTTGCCCATTTTGGGGTATATTCTTGCAATTATTCTCGGGCTTGTTGCTATGCATATATATTCGAATAAACTAGCTACCGAGATACGAGAAAATGACGTAAAGTTACCCTCTTTAGATTTAAAAAGAGAAAATTCTTCCAAACTTAACGCACCTCTTAAAAGAACCACACCATATACAGATAAGTTTGATTATTTGAGCATTGCCAAAGATAACGAATCCTTTTATGATTTGGGCGATTTTTGCGAAGAGAGGGAGCAAACTGATGACCATGGTGATCTTTAAATGATAATATTAAATTACTTAGCTATATTTTCGGCTATTGTAGCAATTGTATTTGCATATGCCATCGGCAAAACCTTTATAAACAATCCACACCACATAGCAACCGAATACAAGTTTCAAAAATACGGCTTTGATATGCCGATAAAGGAATTTGTGGTTACTGTTGGTGTATTGGCTGCTCTAGCGTTGATTGTAACGATTTTTCTTGCGTAATGCGTAAATTGATTAATTGAAATTAAATGCGATTGCATCATAACTGATATATAAAAATTTATGAAGGGTGATTGATTGGACAAGGCATTAGGTTCTTGGAGCGGAATGCGCAAATATCTGGAACAAGAAATGATCGCTGCACCTCTTTTAGGCCGAGTTCGCTATAATTGCACCTCTTATGTTGGAATGCATGGGTGTCGTATTTTCGAAATTTACATTGATAGCAAATTGATTAAGCAGTTTTCTTGGGAAACAGTTAATACTTATTTTATCGAGAACGGATATAAAGAAAAACCAAATCCTTCGGGATATTGGGACAAATTTTGGTGGCTTGTGGGTTCTGTTCCTATACAATCACGTTCCGAATATACAGATAACGAATTCTGTGATGCTCTCAAAAAATACAGAAATCAAGCTATCAAAGAGAGTATAAATTCCAATAACCCAATAGAAAGAATGTTTGCCATTTTAGATAGACGAATTGGAAAAAGAACCATTGTAAATATAAACCATTCTTTGGATATTCAACCCGAATGGCTTAAATTTGTTTATGATTTAAGATTTGATTCGGAAAACATCTAAAAAGTGGTGTCCAGTTGTATTCTAGATGTTCTGCTAAAATCATTCTTGGCCAACTAGATTTTTTATCTTTTGCCTCAAATTTAACATGCTAAAACAAGATACAATACTGCATGTATTGCATCTTGTTTTCTATAGATTAACCTCGTATTATTGGCCTTTTTCAGTTGCTACGAAAAGTAGCAGCCCCGCAACCTCTTATATATTGCGCTACATAAACGAAACCTATAGTATTAATATGCAAATTGAGCAAAGGAGAAATGTATATGACTTTAGGGGAACGACTGAAAGCATATAGAGTTAAAGAGGGATTGTCTCAAGAACAATTGGCAGAAAAGTTAAACGTATCAAGGCAGGCCATAACCAAGTGGGAAAATGACAAAGGAATCCCCGATATAGATAATTTGGTTGCAATTAGTAAGATTGTTGACACTACATTGGATGAGCTTGTTACCGGTGAATCAAAACTGGAAGAAAAAGCCACCAATTTTAGAAAACGCGAATCTACGCTTCATCTATTTGAGGCAATAACTTTTGGTGCCGCTGCAATAATATGGATTATTGCAGGCTGCGTAAACTTGGATGCCAATACGCCGCTTGTACCCGTTTTAAATTTCTTTTCGGCTATTATATGTATAATTATGGTGGCTTTTCACGCAAAAAAGCACAATACCTACCTGGAACAATAAAAAGCATGATTTTCACTTTTTGATAATTGCGCCATCCATCCCTCTCATAAAACTATGTTTTATTCTTTGCCAAACCTCAACTATATTTATATTTGTTTAGTGACACATCAAATACCGCGTAATTGCTGATGCATTCAGTAATTGCGCGGTATTTTGGTAATAGGCAATTGTAATAAGCATTTTCACTATATTTCCAAAGTTATTTTACCGTTCATCCCCTTTTGCTTTATTTTACCTGCTAAATAGATTTGCATTTCACATGCCGCTACTGCTCAACCAATCAAGATATTGCCTGCACTTCAAATACATTTAAAGGCCATATATTATGAAATTCCCAAGCTAATTTAATGCCGATTTTTTGCTTGTTATTTACCAATGGTTATCTGTAAATAAAACATCGACAGTTGATTGTTTATTGTTATGTTTTTCACATTTACTGTCTTTTTGCAGTCAACCGTATAATCTCATATTTTTCATCAAAAGCAAACTTATTAACGCAATATAAATAGTATTTTCTTTCTAAATAAAATTGCTTTTAATTTGATAAAAATTAAAGTATAATTTAGCCATAGTCCTTTATATAAACAGGAGGTGATTTCGATGCAAAGAATTGTTTTAAACCTATGGTTTGATACACAGGCAGAAGAAGCTGCTAATTTTTATGTTTCGCTAATTCCAAATTCTAAAATTGACAATATTACTTATTATACCGAGAGTGCCGTAGACGTAACCGGCATGCCAGCCGGTACCGTACAAACGGTCGATTTCACACTTGACGGGCAAGAGTATGTTGCCATTAATGGCGGCCCTATCTTCAAGTTCACACCCGCAACCTCACTAATGATTTATTGTTCTTCGCAGCAAGAAATCGACTATCTTTGGGATGCTCTTTGTAAAGAAGGAGAACCAAGCCAATGTGGTTGGCTTACCGATAAATATGGCCTGTCTTGGCAGATTGTACCTAGAGAAATGGTTCGTTTAACCACAGACCCAGACCCTAAAAAGTTAGACCGTGTAATGAGCGCCATGTTTAAAATGACAAAGCTTAATATAGATGAGCTTGTTGCCGCATATAACCAAGAGGACTAGATTTTGTGCACTGTAGTGCCCTAGCCTTTTTGTACAAATTTTAAACCATGTTTAAGAGAGGAAAATAATTATGGCAGTTATCCCTTATATTAGTTTTAAAAACAGCACCAAAGAGGCTTTAGACTTTTATGTAAAGGCCCTTGACGGCGAAAACGTTATTGTTACCACCTACGGAGATATGCCTTCAGATCCCCAGTATCCGCTATCTGATGAAGACAAAAAATTGGTGGCCAACGCTATGTTCAACACTGTTGGCGGTTCTATAATGATCTCTGATATGCCAGATTCTATGATGGATGGCTTTATCGAGGGCAACAATATCTCTATTGCCCTTATTTATAACGACAAAGAGCTGATTAAAAAACACTTTGCTAATATGTCCGAGGGCGGTATTATTTATATGCCATTAGACAAAGCCCCTTGGACTGAGCTTTTTGGCACCTTGGAAGATAAGTTTGGAATTTCGTGGCAGTTTAGCTACAATACCGAGGAATATTATAAATAAGCCTTTCGTTTATATAATCCGCTTATCCTTATGTAAGTATTAAGCCATTAAATGCCCTGTATCTGCTTATATAAGCAGATACAGGGCATTTTTATTACAAATTACCATCAAATCACTTATAGAAAAATAAAAGGGTTAAAATATCAGCATCCATCTTTACCATAAATATTTTAAATTCTTAACGCTTATACATTGTTGGCATACCCAATGTTCTGTGCTATTATCAGTTAGTGTAAAATGTCATTTTAAAAATATATGTGGAGATGTAATATGAATTCATTGGCTAATACGTGGACAACATATAGCTTTGACAGTACCGAAATTGTGCAAATATTAAATCAACTTGTGCAAATTTTAAAAGACATTGATGTAGATATAAGAGATAAAAAACAACTAAAAGCGGGCTTTGAAAAGCTGTTTAATATCCAATACTGCAACATCCCCAATTTAGATACTTCCAGTTACATTTTGGCTCCAAACCATGTCAGTGATTTTGACGCCTTAATAATGGGGCTTGTACACGATAATATTAAAATCATGTCTAAAAGCGCCTGGGTAGAAAACGAGAAACTATCGGCATTTTTAAACATAAACTACAATTTAATTGGTGTAGACAGAACATCTAAAATCAGCCAGGCCAAAGCATTGGTAGAGTTGATTAAATACCTGGGCTCTCCCCTGCAAACAAACCATGCCCTCATTTTCCCGCAGGGAACTATTTCTGATATAAATAAAAACAGTATCGAAAGGGTTCAATCAGGCATTTTTACCCTTTCTAATAAATCCGCCACACCTGTTCTGCCTGTTTATATAGAGCAGCCCAATTTCAATCATCCAACACGCATTGTTTTTGGCAGTCCATTGCCCATACCGCAAAAAAACGAGGATTTTCGTCTTGTATGGAAAGATGCCATTATCGCCCTACAAAACAGTCTTACCCCACCCGCCAGACCCCCATGCCTAACCGAAAAGCATGCAAACAATAACAGCCCGTCAGAGCCGTTTTTTTCGTAAAATTTTCTATTTTATATTCACCTGCAATATGTTATCCCTTTAAATCCATTAAAACCGAGCAGTATCATTTTTGATACTGCTCGGTTTTTCATTAAGTGTAAATATATTATTGCATAAGCAATATTTTATTTGACTTTATCTTACTGTTTAATCTTCATAAATTTCTCTTGGCCCAATAATAGAGACCGTAACAGCCGCCTCGGCCGCCTTTACAACTTCGTCCATGTCTCTTTTTTCAAATGCATTATAAATAGATTTGGCATTTTTGCATACGGTTTGGTTGCCATATTTGCGTACAAACCTTGTCCATAAGTGAACTACCGGCACCCTAAAAGAGCGATAGATAAGTGGCAGCAATGTGTTGCCGCTTATCATTGTAATTTCGTGATAAAACTCAAACGCTGCTTCGGCCGCATTATCTGCCAAATCACTTTGCTGCTCCATTGTTTGCAGCCTTACCCGCAGCTTATTCAAATCTTCGTCTGTTAATCTTTGCACCGCCAGCTCAACTGCCAGCTTATCAACAATCACTTTTATCTCCAGTATCGAGCGCACCTCTTCCCTGCGCAAATGCCCCCCGTTATATTTCATTATAGACAACAGCGTCTCTACAGTGCCATATCTGCGAT
>JBKEAM010000040.1:0-8412 GCA_047972265.1 Oscillospiraceae bacterium
AAGGGGATAGATAGAATGCAGTGGGTAAAGTAATGAATTTTACAATAGATAGGTACCTAAATAGTTGACAAGTGAAAAACAGATGCTACAATATATACATAGGCACCTAACTAATTAACGCAAATGAGAGAATGAGGTAAATAGATATGGCACAAAATACATCGCGCTTGTTGTTTGAGCAAATGCACGAGTTTACAAATCTGCTGCGCCGTCAGCATCATAAAATGCACCGCGAGCAAATGCAGCAGGCATTTGAACAAAGGCCAGAGGGGCAGGGCTGGGGCCGTGGCCCGGGCTGTGGGCATGGGCATGGCCCCCACGGCAGGCCAGAGGATGGCTTTGGCGGACGTGGGCAGGGACGCACCCTGGATATACTTGCCCAAAACGGCGAAATGACCCAAAAAGAACTGGCGGAGGCACTGCGCATTCGGCCCTCGTCTGTAAGCGAGTTGATAAGCAAGCTGGAAATGAAAGGCTATGTAAAACGCACCGTAAACGAAGAAGATAAACGCAGTTTTTCCATCAGCCTTACGCCAGAGGGCGAAAAGGCTGCGCAAGAGGCTGCCGAGCAGATGAATAGCCGGATGGAACCACTGTTTGCTCCCCTTACAGATGAAGAGCAAGAGCAACTATCTACCCTACTGGGCAAGTTGATTGCCGGTATGGATGATGGCGCAGACGACGAGGCAGACGCTTTTTTTGAGGGAGGCCCGCACGGTGGCTTTGGTTGGGGAGGCCCGCACAAAGGGCATCACCACAAACATGGCTGCGAGGGGCATCACCACCACGAAGGGCACCACCATGGCGAACATGGTGAGCACAAATGCTGCCACGGAGAAAAGCACGAAGGGCACGAGTGTAAGGGCAAACATCACCACGGGCACCATCATCACGATTAATGCGCTGCCCGTAAAGGAGTAGGCGATGAACGATAAAGAACAGGGCTGCACGGTGTCTCAGCAAAACTACCTAAAGGCAATTTATATGCTGGGCAGGGGCGGGGCCGAGGTACGCTCGGTAAATATAGCCGATTATTTTGGTGTCTCGCGCCCCAGTGTATGCCGCGCTATGCAGGGTTTACAGCAGCGGGGGTTGGTAACTTTAGATGAAGATAAAAACCTTGCCCTTACCCCGCAGGGCAAAAAAGAAGCCCGCGCCGTAGTGCGCAAAAATAAAGTTTTGTTTAATTTTTTGGTAAACATACTGGGCATTAGCCCCGAGGCGGCGCAGCACGATGCCGACCGGCTGGAGCATGCCATAAGCGGCCTTACACTACAAAAATTGCAGGAGTATATTTTGCAAATGGGGTATAAGGTGGCAGTATAGGCTAAAAGTAAAAGCGCCCATTGTGGGCGCTTTTTTTGTGTGGTGTGTTTTGCTTGCATGGCAAAATGAAAAATATTTATAGTGATAGACCTTACTTTCTTATAACTAAGAAAGTAAGTAAACCGTGAAGCGGAGTGCGGTTTTACAAAGTAAAACGCCGGGTAGTGTCCGGCGAGCATTGTTCTGGGGGTTGTTGCGGATACCCCCAGATCCCCAGCCGCAAGAGGATGCTACGCCTGCAAAATGTTCAACAATTCTTCGTTGCTTGCAGGATAACGACCCTGCATTTTGCCCTGCGGGCAAAAACGCAACGCCGCTTCGCGGTACATACATATTTTGCCGCGGATTTGCATTTAGAATAAAGTCAGCAGTGATTTTAAGATGAATTTAAAGTTAATTGCCCTATATTAATATGCGAAAGCGCATACAATTTGCGAATGTCGTTAAGTACTGTTTTGCAAATTGGCGCGGACGCATCATATCTGCGTGCGGAGGGTCGGGGAACCATCGCAAGGTTCCCAGCGCCTTTTGGTACTTTTCTGCGCAAGAAAAGTACGACCTAAAAAGAAAGATAACATGTTTGCGCTTCGTAGTGCTTGGGGGAAGCTACCCCGCATTTTCGCTATTTGGCAAAAATATCCGCTATTTTGCAGGTTTGTCACTTTCGCAGTACTAAGAAAGTAAGGTCTATTCCACGTTTTCTATTTGTAATAAATCATCCTCAAAACCCCTTTGCATTTGACAAGTAGCCCCGATAAAAGTAGTATGTAAAATACGGATAAATATGGTGTATTTTGCAGCGTGGCAGTAAAACGCTTTTGTATATAATCCTGCTACCCTGTAAGGTGGCAAATATCTGCCTGTGCAAAAACCATTTTAACAAACCAGCCCGTCCGGTAGGGGCGGCACGCGATATAGTAAGTAAGGAGTAACAATGGCCCAGAAGAGAGTATTAACCGCAATGAGCGGCGGGGTAGACAGTACCGTTAGCGCCGCTTTGTTAATAGAGCAGGGGTACGATGTAAGCGGCGTAATGCTGCGCCTGTTTGACGGATGCGATATGGGGTTTGACCCCCGCCAGCGCACCTGTTGCTCGGTGCAGGATTTAGAGGACGCGCGCAAGGCCTCGCTGCGTATGAACATGCCTTTTTATGTGTTCGATTTTACCCAGCCCTTTAAAAAGCAGGTGGTAGATCGTTTTGTGAGCGAGTACACCGGCGGCTTTACCCCAAACCCCTGTTTGGATTGCAACCGCTACGTAAAATTTGCCGAGTTGCTGGATCGCGCCATCGAAATGGACTACGACTATATTGCCACCGGGCACTATGCGCAGATAGAGCAGGACGAAACCACCGGGCGCTGGCTGCTAAAAAAAGGGCCCGACCCTTCCAAAGACCAAAGCTATGTGCTGTATACCCTTAGCCAAGATGAACTGGAGCATTTGTTGCTGCCGGTGGGGGGGTTGCCAAAAGATGAGGTGCGCAACGTAGCCGATACTCTGGGTCTGGAAAATGCCCATAAGCCCGATAGCCAAGACATCTGCTTTGTACCAGATGGAGACTATGCCGGCTTTTTAGAGCGCAGCGGCGGTGTAAAAAGCGTGCCGGGTAATTTTGTAGATACCAAGGGCAACATACTGGGCCGCCACAAAGGCATAGTACACTACACCATTGGGCAGCGCCGTGGGCTTGGGGTATCTGCCGGGCAGCGCCTGTTTGTGGTGGATATTGTGCCCGAAATAAACCGCGTGGTGCTGGGCACCGAAGATGAACTGCAAGCCAAAGAATTTTATGTAGAAGATTGCAACTGGATACAGATAGAAAACCTTACAAAGCCCATGCAGCTTAAAGTGCGCACGCGCTACCACCAAAAAGAGGCGGATGCAACCATCTCTCCGCTGGCAGGCGGGCGCGTAAAGGTAGAATATGCCGAGGCGCAGCGTGCACCGGCTCCCGGGCAGGCTGCTGTATTTTATGATGGCGACTATGTGGTGGGCGGCGGTAAAATTATGCGCGGCAAGCCACAGGCAGAATAGCTAAAATAGAAGTAGAGCCTAAATAAATATAAAACAAACCCCTCTTTTATCCGCTTTATTTTGGGGAGGCCTGTTTTTATTTGCAAACAAACACCGTACACACGGTAAAGGCGATTTTGGGCGTAGATATGGTACAATAAAAAACAAACATTTAGTATAGGCAGCGGAGATGGGTAAAGTATGTGGTCGCCTTTTTACGGCTATTATTTTATTAAAATGCCCTATGTTACTAAAATCATAAGCACAAAAAAGATAGAAGAATACCTTAAAAGCGTAAGCGACCTTGTGTTAAAAGCGGAAGGGTCTTACTCTTTTACCGATGGTTTTTTGGATATGCAACTGATGAACGTTGCCGATTACGACAGCTGGAGCGGCAGGGACTATAACAGCCAAAAAACAAACTATATTGCCATTGTGGTATCTAAAAAAGATGCCAATGCACAGGTGATGGAGATGCTAAATAGGCTTGCCAACTATTTGAGGCTGCCTCTTACAGAGGAAGAATAAAAAGCAATTTACGTTAAAAATAGTTGCATACTGCCCTGCGGCATGGCGGTGTAACTTTGCCGGTTTTGGGCGGCTGGGGCCTATGCCCGGCTTTTTGCGTTGACAGGCGCACAAAGCTGTGTTATTTTAAAATGTGTAAAGAAAGAGGGAGTGCATTAATGTCGGTTCTTCTGTAAGGTTTTAAAATAAGCACACAGACCAAGCAAATTTTGCTTTTATTTGTGTATTACAAAAAACTGCCTTACAGATAACACGCACCCTTTTTATAAGGTGTAGTTTGTAGCGCAGTAATATACTGCGCTTTTTTCTTTCTATAAGGCAAAAACAAATAGAAAGAGGTATAACATGTATACATTTACAAACCAGTTTATGGCTAGCCCTAGCAACAGCATCTTTTTAAAAGACAATATGATGGGACCCAACGCAATGCGCCTTACAGAGGAGCTGGCCCAGCATTTAAACATTACTAAAGATATGCGCATATTAGACCTAGGCTGCGGGCGTGGCCTGTCCTCCTTATTGTTGGAGCAAAAATACGGCGCCACTGTTTTTGCGGCAGATTTGTGGATTGAGCCTACCGACAACTACAAGAGGTTTAAAGAGTTTAAGGTGGAGGATAGGATAATCCCCCTGCTGGCCGATGCAAATAAGGGGCTGCCCTTTGCGCACCAATATTTTGACCTTTTGGTAAGCGTTGATGCCTACCACTATTTTGGAGATAGCCCGCAAATGCTGCCATCGCTTATCCACTTTGTAAAAAAAGGCGGTTACATAGCCGTGGTATTGCCCGGCATAAAGTACGAGTTTGGCGAAAACGTGCCCGCAGAAATGCAGCCGTTTTGGAGCGCTGAGGTAGCGCGCACCATACACTCTTTACCCTGGTGGAAAGCCCTGTGGGAGCAAGAAAAAGGGATAGAAATAGTGGATGCACGCGAGATGCTTTGCTGCCAGCAATCTTGGGATGAATGGCATACCGCAACTTGGGAGGGAATTGAAGAAGACATCAAAATGAAAAAAGCCGAAAACGGCAATTATTACAACCTTATACAGCTAATAGCCAAGGTGCTTTAATGCTTATATAAAAAGCATGATGGAATAGAGCAAAAAGGAACATCTTACAAACTGTAAGATGTTCCTTTTTTATTCTATTTATGCTTCTTGTGTTTGGCATCAATACGAACAACTTCAAAACGCTGGTTAATATAAACACCATGAATGCGGAGAGGAGTATTTGCTCCGTAATGTATAACTTGTAATCCATCCAATGTGTCAGTTGAATCAGTTTTACGACGATAACGTTTGTCCATCTGAGTGACGCTACACTCTCCAGCTAAATCAAAAAAACTCTGTAAATTTTTTAAATCATTTTTCGATAAATCGACAAACCTATATTGATTATGGAGTTTTCTGCGAAAAGTAAGTATGAAAGGGACATCAACTCTGCTAGTGAGCTTTTCTTTAAAGGGTGTTGGAATATTTTTAGTAAGTTTACTCATTATATTTTACAATTCTAAATTTCCATTATAATTCGAACGATAATAAGTTTTCATATCATTAGGTGCTATTTCATTTTGACATCTGACATTATCCGGACACCCATTCCGCGCATTAATCCATGGCATTTCTCCGTGAGTTAATACTTCGAGAGAATTTGCCGTTGAACTACCATATGTTTCCCAAACAGACTCTAGGATTTCTAATTCTTCAGAAGAAAAAATGTGATTAAGTGAAGTAGGGGATAATTCAATGAAACCACTACCAGCATATTGGCTATAAAGTTCTGGAGAAACAGGGCCGTGCACCCATGCTTCAAAAGTTGTAGATGATATAGCTATATCCCTTAATGCGTAAGACCAAGCTTGAGCATAATAACATAATTTCTGTACTTTTTTATGTGTCATGTTTTCTTTGTGCAAAAACCAGTTTGCGATATCAATGATTTCAACCATGCCTAACCCCTATTTCTAAGACAATTATTACATGTTTTGGCAATAAAGTAAACTATTTTGACATTAGAAAGAAAACCTCAACAGATATTAATTTAAGTTTATCATGTATACAGTTGCAGAACAAGTCAACTTACAAATCAATATTCTTTGACTGCATGATTAGGAATCAACAGCTATAAAATATATGAGAAATTTAAATATTGATTATTTCTTTCAACAAGATTATGAATGTTTAGATGGGGACTTTTCTTGCGCAGAAAAGCACCAAACCGCGAAGCGGCATGCGGTTTTACGAAGTAAAATGCCGGGTAGTATCCGGTGAGCATTGCGCTGGGAACCTTGCGATGGTTCCCAGACCCTCCGCCCGCAGATAAGTGGCGTACGCGCCAATTTGCAAAACAGTACTTAATGACATTCGCAAATTGTATTCGCTCCCGCGCTTTTAAATAAAGGACACGAAATAAAGCCCAAGCTTGGCAGAAAAAGAAAAGGATAATCCGAAATATTCCATAGGGAATGATTTTACTTGCATGGTCTATGCAAGTAAAACTGATAAATTCCAATCCACGCTCCCGCAGGGGGAGCGACATATGCCCCAGCGCATAATTGTGCTGCTGTCCTGATTTCAATCCACGCTCCCCGCAGGGGAGCGACTTTTACAAGACAAAAACGGCGTGGTTGACCTTATATTTCAATCCACGCTCCCACACGGGGAGCGACAGCAAAAACATACAAAAAAAAGAAGATGCCTTTGTGGTTTTTGCATAATGTAAAACACATTTTTAAAGCAAAGAGGCAAAACTAGCTGTAAAAACACCAAAGGGAGAGTTTTTTATGCTTAAAATACGGGTGCGAACCTCCCGGTGATTTTATGTTTGCTTGTACTTCGCACCAAATACAATGCGGTGCAAAACAACCCACCTTATACAGCAGTATAGCATAAATATAGCGGGGAATATATTGCTTTTAAAACCGGGTAAAACGATAAAGCCAGCTATGCGGGGGCAACTGTCCAATCGTAAAAGCCGGTGCCTTGCTGTATTACTTGCAGCTCGTTTGTGTCTATCATGCTTTGCAGGCGCCGCGAAACCCACCAATCGGAGATGCAAAGCTGGTGGTTACCAAGCGTTTTGCCAATAATTTGGGCAATTTTGGTGGAGGAAGAGGGGATTTCTTGCCGGATAAAATCATCATAAAAATTAGCAGGTACGCTGTGCAGCACGCCGTTAATATTGGCGCGCAGCGGGGCATTTTGTTGCATAAGGCGCTCCCAATGGGTTACAAAATCAGCCTTTTGCCGGGGGGTAATTTCGGTTTCTAACGGCAGGTAGGCCGCCCAATCTCCGGCAAAAACCTCGCCCCAGTGCTGGGGCATTGCATCGGTATCGTTTAACCGGCTCAAACGAGGCAGTTCAACCACAGTTATGGGGCAGGCGCAGCTTTTTAGCAGGTGTAGGGCGGCATAAAGGCCGCATAAAGAGTAAGCCGCATTGCTGTACCATATGCGCACGGGCTCGCCTAGGGTGGCACGTTGCAAAAGGCGATCGCAATCGTTTACACAGCCCTGCCAGTAGAGGTTGGCATCCTCTTCTATTTGCGGCATATCCTGCCAAGGGTTTGCGGTAAACATTTGCAGGGTATAGTTTTTGCGGGCGTCACCCAATAGGGGCGTGTTAATGGGGCCTAAATCGAGCACATGGGGTATACCAATTAAATCTTCTCTATTGCCGGTAAGGGCAGCGCCTCGCATGTTTCTTTTTTTGTGCTGCTCAATGGCTTCTTTTAGCAGTTCGGCTTTTTCTTCTTCTGCAATCTCTTCGCCATCAAGGCCAATAAAGCCGACAGCTGCCATTTGAGATGTGGAAAAATTAAGGGCAGAATAAATAGCGCCCTTTTCGCTGTCTCCTGTAACCACCTGTAACATAAGTACCTCCTATACAAATATGCAGTAAAATGGGCATAGCCCTAAAATATACAATACTGGCGGGCAAGAATGCAGTGTTTAATAAACCTGCCTGCGGTAGCCGCCTGTGGTACCAACGCGCGGCGCAAAATGGGGGCTTGTATTATAGAGAATAAGCATTACTTTCTTATGATTAAGAAGTAGGCAGAGCCATAAAGTAACGTGTGGGTTTCGCCAATGGCGAAACCACTCAAAGATTTATGTAAGATAGACCTTACTTTCTTATAACTAAGAAAGTAAGTAAACCGTGAAGCGGAGTGCGGTTTTACAAAGTAAAACGCCGGGTAGTATCCGGCGAGCACTGTTCTGGGGTTGTTGCGGAGACCCCAGACCCCCAGCCGCAAAAGGATGCTGCGCCTGCAAAATGTTCAACAATTCTTTGTTGCTTGCAGGATAATGACCCTGCATTTTCGCCTTCGGCGAAAAACACACGCCGCTCCGCGGTACATCCGTGTTTTGATGCGGCTCCGCATTTAGAATAAAGTCAGCAGTGATTTTTAAATGAATTTAAAGTTAATTTTCCTATATTAAAATCGCGGGAGCGCATACAATTTGCGAATGTCGTTAAGTACTGTTTTGCAAATTGGCGCGGACGCATCCTACTTGCGGGCGGAGGGTCTGGGAACCATCGC
>JBKEAM010000095.1:0-57286 GCA_047972265.1 Oscillospiraceae bacterium
ATATTGGCTGCGGCATGGAAACTGCCATTTTAAAAGACACACGCACAGAGCTGCAAAAGCTGGATAAAACCATCCATGCTTATGTGCCTGCGGGGTTTTCCATACGGAATGACCCCCACCCATATACCAGCGAAATTAACTTGCAAAACCTGCGGTGTGCAAAACATGTAAATATGGAGCGCGCTGCCCTTAGCCTTGGCACATTGGGCGGCGGTAACCACTTTATAGAATTAGACCAAGATGATGATGGGAAACTTTATTTAGTGGTGCACTCCGGCAGCCGCAATTTGGGCAAACAAGTGGCAGAATACTACCAAAAAACCGCCTCAAAAAATTTAGACGCCAAGCGCAAGGATGCATCTAAAATCATCCAGCAGCTTAAAGCCCAGGGCCGCCAGCAAGATATTGAAGCCAAGCTTACAAAAATTAAACCTGCCAAGGTAGATACTGCCCTTGCCTATGCCGAAGGCTTTTTGTTTGATGACTACATACACGATATGGCCCTAGTACAGCAGTATGCCCTTTGGAACCGTAAAGCCATAGTGCGCGAAATTGTAAAGCAGATGAAGTTTAAAATAGAAGAAAGCTTTACCACCATCCATAACTATATCGATTTGGACAGTATGATTTTGCGCAAGGGTGCGGTTTCTGCCAAAAAAGGTGAGCAACTGCTTATCCCCATCAACATGCGGGACGGCAGCCTGCTGTGCACCGGCAAAGGCAACCCCGATTGGAACCAAAGCGCACCGCACGGTGCAGGGCGCCTGATGAGCCGCAGCGCAGCAAAGCAAAGCTTTACCCTTAGCCAGTTTAAAAAGGCTATGGAGGGCATATATTCCACCACTGTGGACAAAAGCACGCTGGATGAAGCCCCTTTTGCCTATAAGCCAATGCAGGAGATTATAGAAAATATTGCAGATACCGCCAGCATTGATAAAATTATACGCCCCTTGTACAACTTTAAAGCTGCAGAATAATATTTGCGTAAATGCGTTGGGCTTTTAAAAAACTTTGTGTTTAAACTGGCAGCATTAAAGTTGCTATATTGTATACTTTTAATTATGCACTGGCTGCCAGTATGTTTTAACCGATTTTAAATCAACTAATTGGGATGTGCTTTGTAAATGAACCTTACCATCGTTTTTGTAATTGCCCTTGCCGGATGGAACCTTATTGTTTTTTTTATGTACGCCATAGACAAATACAAGGCCATGCATAATCAGTGGAGAATCCCCGAGTTTTCTCTCCTTATATGCACTTTTTTATTTGGCGGCCTTGGGGCATTTTTAGGCATGATGATTGCGCGCCACAAAACCCGCCACCTAAAGTTTCGCATTTTAGTGCCACTGGCAGCCCTTTTACAATTTGGATTGGCCTTTTGGCTTTTATACCGTTTTCCGGCATTGGTTGGGTAACGCCTCTTTAGTTAAATCGCCTTTGATTTATCAATGCTGCACAGCCCACTATAAAAAAAACAGACAGGCATAAGCCATAACGCTTATGCCTGTCTGTTTTTTTTATTGCTGCTTTATGCATAGCCAGCACGCTTAGAGAAGGGAAAGGTACATAATATACATGTCAGAGTATTCCCCGCTTTTTAGCCTAAAGCCCCCGGGTATAGTGCCCACAATGGTAAACCCTATTTTTTGATAGGTATGTACTGCCGCTATATTGCCAACCACCACCGCATTAAACTGTAGCCCCTTAAAACCCAGTTCTTTGGCTTTTTTTATCGATTGGCGCACCAGCGGCTCGGCCAGTTTTTTGCCCCGGTACTGCTTTGCAATAACATAGCTTGCATTGCCCACATGGCTGCACCGGCCAATGTTATTGGGGTGCAGTACAAAATATCCCGCTAGCCTGCCGTCCTGCAAAATGCAGGTTACATTCGATTGGGCTTTTAACATCTTTTCAAATTCGTCTTTTTCGCAAGCATCTACCCCCGGGAAAGCAACGCCATCCAGCACAATATCATTCCACATCTGCCGCATCGTTTCTATGTCTTTCTGCTCATATGCTTTAAACTTATTTTCCACCAATTTACCCTCTTTTTTGTGGTTTTAATAACACAATAATACCATTTATTTTTATATAAAATATATACTTATGGTGTTTTGGGGGTATCTGCTTTGCCTAGGTTTTGCCCTTAGCGCAAAAATTAAAGGCAGCCTGCAATTGCAAGCTACCTTTTGTTTTTAATCATTGTTTATTGTACCTTATCGTCTCTATAATGTATTACGCACTTTTTTGGGCATTGCCGTTTACCCTTGCTTTGGTTAGAGTATCTGCAAAAAGCACACAATGTATCCAAGCTTACCATGTGCTCTATTGCACAGGCGTCATGGTCTGCGGCTTCTTTTTCCACTCCCAAAACATCCACCAAAAAACCATGTATCATGGCATATTTATCCATTACACCAATGGCTTCTTTTTCACCCTCTGCCGTAAGGTAAACATGGCGCTCGGCATCTTTATACATTAGCCCCTTTTGCTCCAGCTTGGTAATGGCAGTACTGGCGCTGGCCTTAGAAAAATTAAGCCTTTCTGCAATATCGCATATACGCACTACCGTTTTTTCTACCGAAAGTTCGTATACCGCCTTAATGTAATGTGCCTGCGATTTGGACAACCCCATCTCCATTCCCTCCTTTTGTTCTCTTTTTAAGAGGCCTGTGCGTTATATAATCTCGAATAAATGCCACTGCGGCGTATCAGCTCATCGTGACTGCCAACCTCTGCTATTCCGCTTCCCTCCAGCACCACAATTAAATCTGCGTGCCGTATGGTAGATAGGCGATGTGCAATAATAAGCGTTGTTCTTTCTTTCGATATTTCGTCTAGGGCTGCCTGTATTTCTCTCTCGGTTTTTGTGTCCAGTGCCGAGGTAGCTTCATCTAAGATAAGGATAGGCGCATCGCGCAAAATAGCACGCGCGATAGATACGCGCTGTTTTTGCCCGCCCGAAAGGCGCACGCCCCTTTCCCCTATCACTGTGTCGTAGCCGTTTTCCATTGCCTCTATAAAATCATTGGCATTGGCAGCGTTGGCAGCCTGTATTACCTGTTCTCGGGTTGCATCTTTCCAGCCATAGGCAATGTTTTCGTACACAGTGCCATTAAACAAAAAGGTATCTTGCAGCACCATGGATATATTGTTGCGCAGGCTGGCAAGCGTTACATCCCGTATATCTGTGCCATCCACTTTTACACTGCCGGTTTGCGGGTCGTAAAATCGGTTTAGCAGGCTGGCAATGGTGGTTTTACCCACACCTGTTGTGCCCACCAGTGCCACAGTTTGCCCCGGCTGTATTGTAAGGTTAATATTTTCCAGCACGGGTATTTCTTCGTTGTAAAAAAACGAGAGATCTTTCAATTCTATTTTACCGGTTACACGGGGCAGTATTTTTGCGCCGGGCTTTTCTTTTACATCCGGTATTTCGTCTATTACCTCAAATACCCTGCGGCATCCGGCTGCCGACTCTCCTGCCATCTCTACAAGGCGGGCAAAGCTTTTAATGGGTCCGTAAAACATACCAAGGTACATTACAAAAGCCACAATATCAGCTATGCTTACCTGCCCCATACTTAGCAGGCTGCCGCCGTAAATAATAACAATTACGGTACCTAGCGCCGTAAAAAACGCAAGCAGCGGAAAGGTTGTTTCAAAAAAGAAGCTGGCGCGCAGGTACGCCTTACTGTGCTTGCGCGAAAGTGCGGCTACCTTGCGTTCCTCTTGTCCTTGCTGATTAAAAATTTGTATCTCTTTAATACCCGAAAGATTGTCCTGCACAGTGCCCGAAAGTTCGCCTCTTACCTTAGAGTTTTCTTTCCAGATGGGAGAAAGATACTTGCTTTGCCAAAGTGCAATGCCCAAAAGAAAAGGAATGGTTACAAGGCTAACCAGCGCCAGTTTTGCATTGATGGTAAACAGTATAAACCCCACGCCCACAAAGGTAAGTATGTTTACCACAAAATCCGGTATTACATGGGCCAGTAAAATTTCGGCCTCCATTGTGTCACTTACCAAGCGGCCTGTTAAATCTCCTGTACGGCTTTTGTTAAAGTAACGCAGGCTCATGTGCTGCAATTTGTTGTAAAGCTGTGTGCGCAGGTCTGCCACATAGTGCAGCGCCGCAAAATGGTTTAAATACCCCGACGCAGAAGACCCAACTGCCTGCACCGCCGTTGCCACCAACAGCAGCAAACCTATATACAATGCCTGTTGTGCAAACTGTGCACCACCATTGGTTGTGGCAAGGCTGGTAAGCTCTCGCAGGGCCCAAGGGGTATAAAAACCCGCAATGGTAGAAATAATAAGCGCAAAAAGCGCCAAAACAAGGTGCCCCCAATAACGCTTGGCACCCTTAAAAATACGCAGACCTGTTTTCATATGGCAATATCCTCTTCCACAAGGGGTTTTGTACCTTTCACCAAATCGTATGTAATACACACCGGCCTACCGGTGCGGGGTTCGTTCACAATTTCGGCATCAATGATAAACGCTTTTTTTAACACATCACTTGTCATTACTTGCACCGGTGTGCCGTGGCGGATAATCTCTCCGTCACGTATAGCCACCATATAATCAGAAAATCGGGCTGCCAAATTTAAATCGTGCAAAACCATGGCAATGGTACACCCTTGGTTTCGGTTTAGGTCATGCAAAAGCTCCAGCACTTCCAGTTGATGCGCCAAATCCAAATAAGTGGTTGGCTCATCCAGCAAAATAAGGTCGGTTTGCTGTGCCAACGCCATAGCAATCCACACCCGCTGCCGCTGCCCGCCAGAGAGGGTGTCTACTTCTCTATTCTCAAACTCCTGCAACTTTGTAGCCCCTAAAGCCCATTTTACAATCTCTTTATCCTGTGGGGTAAGTTTGCCAAATCCCCGTTGGTGCGGAAAGCGTCCATAATCCACAAGTTCGCTTACGGTAAGCCCGCTTGGTGCCGTGGGTGTTTGGGGCAATATCGCCATCTTTTTGGCAATCTCTTTGGTAGAAAGTTTTTTAATATCCGCACCGCTTAGATATACTACACCGCTTTTAGGCCGTAAAATACGCCCGATTGCTTTAAGCACTGTGGATTTTCCACAGCCGTTTGGCCCAATTATGGAGGTTATTTTACCCTGCGGGATATCCAAATCCAATTTTTCTACAATCAGGGTTTCGTCGTATGCTATATCCAATTTTTGTGTTGTAATGCTGTTCATGGTTCCTCCTTAATTTGCCTTTGCCAAAAGGTACAAAAAATAGGGCGTGCTTAAAATCGTAATAACAATGCCTGTGGGTATATCTGCCCCAAGGCTGATAGTACGGGTAATGGTATCTGCCAGCAGCACAATAATGGCGCCCGCAAGCGCCGAAGCCGGAAGCAACAACTTATGGTTAGGCCCCACCAGTTTGCGCGCCATGTGGGGAGAGATCATACCCACAAAAAAGAAATTGCCTCCTAATGAAACGCTACCGGAAGAAAGCGCCACCGCCGCCAAAGACAAGCCCAAAAATTCGGGCTTTACGGCAACCCCCAGCCCTGTGGCGGTTTGGTTGCCCAGATGAAGGGTATTTAAAATGCGGGATTTGTAAAATACGTAGCCGCACAAAATAAGGGTCCAGGGTGCCAATACCGCAAGATACTTCCAGTCATCGCCCCAAAGGCTGCCTGCGTTCCATCTCTGTACAAAATCCATTTGACTTTCGTTTAATTTTAGGGTTAGCAGGGTTGTAAGCGCCCCATACCCGCTAGACAGCGCCACACCGGTTAATATAAGCCCTGTAGGAGAGATCTCCTTCCCCCGCCTATACGAGAGCCCAAATATAACAGCAGCGGCCGTAATGCCCCCCACAAACGCCAGTAAGGGCAAGGCAAAAGCAGAGGAAATACCCTGTGCTGAAAAGACAACTACAAAAATAAGCACAAACAAGCCCGAACCCGAGCTGATGCCCAAGGTGCCGGGGCTGGCCATATCGTTACGCAAAAGGCTTTGCATAACACAACCGGATACCCCCATGCCCATGCCCACTAAAATAGCCAGCACAATGCGCGGCAGCCTAAATTCAAATACAATCAGGTTTTGCTTCTTGGTTCCCCTACCCAGCACCACCCGTAAAACCTCTGCGGGGGTAAGGTTCATTTTGCCTGCGTTAATGCTAACAACGGCCACCGCCAACATAATTGCAACCAACACCACCAATACCAAAACGCCTCTTTTGGTATTATACCGTTGTTTTTTCATTCAAACTCCCTCCTTTGCTTGCGCGCAAGGTAGAGAAAGTATGGTACGCCTATTACAGCAAAAATAATACCGATGGGTGTTTCGTACGGCTTATTGATAAGCCTGCCCACTAAATCGGCCGATACGGTAAGCAGCGCCCCGTATAGTGCCGAGGCTGGGATGATATAGCGGTAATCTACCCCTACCAAATAGCGCACAATATGAGGCGTAATTAGCCCAACAAACCCCACAGGACCTACAACAATAACCGATAGACCGGTTAAAACCAAAACAATAACGGTAGATACCCCTTTTACAAGCCCGGTTTTAAGCCCAAGCCCAATGGCCACATCTTCGCCTAGGCTTAGCACCGTTACAGAGGGCGAAAGGATAAATGCCGCCAGCATAGCCACTATAAAAAAGGGCGCCACCACCGCAAGCTCGTTCCATTTGGCACCCGCTGTGCCCCCGGCTGTCCAGTAGGCAAGCGCCTGCCCAAGCCGATATTTAATGCCAATGTACTGGCTAAAAGCGCCAAACAGCATAGAGATAGAAATACCCGATAAAACCAACCGCTGGGGGGTCATACCCCGCTTACCCATAGAGGCTATAAAATAGGTCATCCCTGTGGTAATCGCGGCACCCGCACAGGCAAACAACATTATTTGCGCATATCTGCCACCCGGCAAAAAAGCCATACACAGCGCAATGGCAAAGGTAGCCCCGCTGCTAATGCCCATTAGGCCAGAATCTGCCAGAGGGTTACGGGTAGTGCCCTGCATAATGGCTCCGCAAACCGCAAGGCTGCTGCCTACCAAAATATCGGCAACGGTACGTGGAAAACGCAGTGTTTGAATAATTTGATGCTCGGTAAGGTTTGCGTCAAATTTAAAAACAGCCTCCCATGCGGTAGAAAGGCTCATATTTGCAGCTCCAAAACTGATGGAAGCTGCCGCAACAAGCAGTAAAAGGCCTAATCCGGCCAACATATATATTGTAAAGCGGGCGGCTGTACCACGCCGCTGCTTTGGGACATCGGTTTGCATCTGCAGGTTCCTTTCAGATAAATACTTATTCGTACTGGCTGTTAACATAACAAATGGTCTGCATACCATTTGTTGTACTAACTATTTACATACTTCTACTTGGTTAGCTTCAGCTAACCAAGTAGAAGTATACCACTTTTTTTTGCCGTGCGTATACGTATAATACCGCCCCAGCCACAATAAGCCGGGCGGTATTACGGGTGATAATTGTTTTATTTTGCCAAAAGTGTAACCAGCTCTGCCGATACGGTATCGGCCAGAACCCCAGACGAAGTAATGTCTGTATAGTAAGTAAGTGCTGTGTCTACTTCAAAAATTTGGTTATTTTTAATGGCGGGTATAGCATTCCATACAGCGTTGGTTTTTATATCGTCCTGCACTTCTCCCAAATGGATCATTACATCACCGCAGTATTCGGCCAGTACTTCCATAGAGGGCTGTCCCCAGTAGGCATCTGCATCTATAATGTCTGTTTGCACACGGGCAGGCGGTACTAGGCCAAGCTCTTTGTACACCAGTACGCCAAGCGCATGTTTGTCACCCGCAAGAGCATTTCCGTTATCGCTTGCTTGTAGTATGGTAACCGTTGTTTCTTCTATGCCCGCAGCTTGCATTTTTTCTTTTGCTTGCTGTAACTTATCATTGTATTCATCTAATATCTTTTGTGCCATATCTTCTTTGCCCAAAAGCTCGGCCATAAAGGTAACACGTTCTTCGGTGGTCATCTTTCCATAGGGTACCAATACGGTTGGGGCAATTTTAGAAAGATCTTCGTACTGTCCCTCATTTACCGAGATAATTAGGTCCGGCTCCAGTGCCATTACTTCTTCCATCTCAAAATCCCACGAGCCAAGGTCTACCGCATCTTTTAAATCTTCTTCAAAAACCGCGCCGGGCAATATCTCCGATACGCCTACCGGGGTAACGCCAAGTGCTATAGCATCGCCCATAAGGTAATGCACTATTACCCTTTGTGGGTTTGCCGGTATGGTAACATCACCGTTAACAGTGCTTACCACCTTTGTATCTGCCGGTGTGCTGGCTTGTGGCTGGCTGCTTTGCGAAGCCACAGAAGACGCGGCTGCACCACAGCCCGATAGCAGCAAAATTGCCGCCATAGCTGCCGAAATGATTCCGCCTTTAATTTTTGCCTTGTATTTCATATTTTTTATCTTCCTTTTCGTTTTTATTCCGAAATTTCCAGCAAGTGTTCCATCAGATAATCTAACTGAACATTAGACGAAAAAATATCTATGTCGTAAAAAAGGGTAAGTTCAATGGGGATAATATGCCCTGCCTTTACCGCCGGGATAGACTCCCAAACAGAGTTGCCCTCAAGATCGTTGAGTTCGCCGCAAAAAACAATATAATCCCCAGCATAATCTCCAATGGCTTCTAAAGAAACATCACGGTATTGGTCTTTGCCTATAATTTCGTTTTGCACAACTTCGGGTGCCAAAAAGCCCATATGGCTGTACAGCAAGTCTCCGCCGCGGCCCCATTTGTCTCCGTATACCCATACGCCGCCACTGGCGCTGTGCTCAAAAAGGCTAAAGGTCTTATCCATTATGCCTTTTTCTTCCAGTTGCTGTTTTGAGCTGGCAATTTTTTCTTCAAAGTCTGCCAATGCCTTTTCGGCTTCAGCTTCTTTGCCCAGCACTTCACCCAAAAAGGTAACCCTCTCTCGCATGGTCATTTGCGTAAAAGGCACCATTACTGTGGGCGCAATTTTAGAAACCTCGTCGTATTGGTCGTCGTTTACCACCAAAATAAGATCCGGCTCGTAAGACAGTATCTCCTCCGCCTCAAAAGCGCTCCATACCGGCAGGCTGGCAACCTTTTCGGCATAGGCTGTACCCGCAACATCGTAAGTGGCAACCGGCATAACGCCTAGGGCCAGTACATCCCCCATGCCATAGGTAGAAATTACCCTTTGGGGATTAAGGGGCACTTCAACATCTCCCTTAACTGTGGATACTATTTTGGTACCCTCGGCCGCTGTAGACGCAGAAGAAGCTCCCGCACTAGAAGAAGACGTGCCGCTTTGCGCTGCCGGAGCGCAAGCTGCAAACAATAACATACAGCATAATAGCACTGCAAAAACACCACTTTTTTTACCTAACCTAAACATACATCCCACTCCTTTTTTGTTTGTATCTCTATAAAAACAAAGACCTTTTTAAAACAAGATAAATGCGCAGGAGGGTTTGTTCTCCTACGCGATATAAACAAAGCCAGTTTTAAGCCAAAGAGTTAATTGCCTCTACCATGTAATCCAGTTGGGCCGTCAAACTTAAAACGTCCGAATAAAAGAATAAGCCTTGGTACTCTCCCGGTATTTCTACCACACGTCCCTCTGCAACAGCGGGAATGCTATTCCAAATATCTGTTTTGGAATATTCAGATTCTTTTCCTTCTTGTCTAAACCACAAAATATAATCGCCAAAATACTCGTGTGCCACTTCGTAGCTAAGGGTGCCGCGCCCATCGCCCGTCTCTGCAATTAAATCCAGCAATTGCTGGGGCTGCTGCAAACCTAAATAGGTATATACCAGTGTGCCTCCGCGAGAATCACTTTCGTAGGCAACACCGCTCCACTCTCCACTGGCGCCCCAGTCTTCCATAATGCTAAAGGTTTTGCCGGCAAAAGCATCATCCTTAAATACATCTTTAGCGGCAGCTAGTTTTGCCTCAAAAACATCAACAACCGCCTTTGCTTCTTCCGATCGGCCTGTGGCATCACCTATAATCTGCACCCTCTCTAAAGAAGAAATGCCTGCCTCGGGCACCACAAGCACAGGAGCCACCTTATTAAACTTTTCAAAATCTTCTTGGCTGTACGTTACAATCAAATCGGGTTCTAACGCCATAACATCTTCCGGCTCCCAATTTTCTAGTTTTACACCAGCCTCTAGCTCGTTGTAAAAGGGCATTGTCTCTTGCGACCATGCGCTGTACCCTACCAAGTTTAGGTTTAGCGCAATTACTTCGCCTACATACCAGTTTGCCACTACCCGCTGCGGATTTACCGGCACTTCAATATCGCCCATAACCGTGCTTACAATACGTGTACCCTCTTGTGCTGTTGAAGCAGTGCTTTGCGAAACCGACGAAGAAACCGCAGAATCTGTTTTGTTACCGCCGCAACCAGAAAAAACAGACAATACTATAAATAAAGCGCAAAATGCAGCTATTCCTTTTTTCATACCAATACTCCTAAAAGTGTAGATTTGCAAAACCTTAGGCTACAGACTAATCAATGCATTAGTTAGCTACAACTAACTTTGGGAATAGTACCATGCACCCAAATTGCAGTCAACACACTTTTTCCAGTATTTAAAAAAGTGGATTTTGTTTAAAAATCGCTCTATTTACTTTAAAATCAGGCCTTTATACATTTTTATTTATTTGTATAAACTGCGTTTTGGAGTGAAACTAAAGCAGAATGGAGTATTGCTCTACCTATACCTTAATGATATAATCAGAGCATTCTTAAGTTAGCAGAGGGTAATTAAAATGGATGAATACCAGGCTGCCTCCTGGCAGGCACTGGCACAAAAATATAACATACCACAAGCCATATATGGCTATGGAAGATCGTATAACTTTCCTCCACATTGGAAAAACGGCTGGATACAGGAGGCAAACCCCGCAAAGGGCCTTTTTGTGGCAAGTGCTTGGTTTACACCTGCCCAAAAAATGGTGCATACGGTAAATATTAAAAAGCCCTGTATGTGGATACTTTGCCCCGATTGCGGCAAAATGTCTTTTAGCCGCCAAGGTGTACCTACCCGCACCTTTACCCCCATTATTCATATCGTGCATAACCCGCAAAAGCCTTTTCGGTTTACTTTTCCCCGTGGGGTACACAACTGTTTTACAAGTGTTTTAATTTTTGACGAATTTTTGCAGCCGTTTTTGCAGCAGCGTGCCGATGCCCCTAAAATAGCATTGGATGATGCTAAAAAGTGGAGAACAGAAAACTATAATATCCCAAATACCATGCTGATATTGGAGCAGATACGTTGGGCTGTGAGAAATGCCGACATGCCCTTAATTGCGTTTGAGGGTATGGTATTACACCTACTTTCTAACATTGCGCGCAACTACCCAGAGGTACCAAGACACCGCCTTAGCCGTGCAGAATATGTAACTTGGGAAAACGAGCAAAAAATATACCGTGTAAAAGAAAAAATAGACAGCGACATTTTGCACCCGCCCACAATAGAAGAAATGAAACAACTGGCGGGCATGAGCGAAAGCCGCCTGCGTGCAAATTTTAAAAATGTTTACAGAACCCCACTGTACGAATATTTGCGAACCGAAACCATGAAATGCGCCATGCAACTTTTATCGTCGGACCATTTAAGCATACGCAGCATTGCCGAGCAATGCGGCTATAAAAACGCGGCAAAATTTGCCGCCGCTTTTAAAGATATACATGGTATTACCCCCAGTGAATTTAGGCGTTCTTTTAATCTTTAAACTTTATTTATTTACAACTGCCTCCATAATTTTACAGGGCCAATTGGTTTCTTTTAAAACCAATTGGCCCTGCTTTTTTTACTGCCTTTTTACATATTTAAAATATCAACTAAATCCTTTTAGCGCACTGTTTTACACTGTTGCCAATACGGTTGACAAAATAAAAATACGGGTGTATTCTGCAATAGAAATAATAATATTTCCGGTAGGTGAGGCTCCTACAGGGATACGGATCGCTGCCGCAAAGTGGTGGAGACACCATGCGCTGGTTTGAACAAATATTATCGAACACAAGGTAATATTTAACGCGATTTCACCGCCCTGCAAAGCTAAAACTCAAACGGTATTGTTTTTGCCAGTGTTTGTTGGCAAAAACACAGCTAAGGATAGTACCCGTGCTGCCGTTTGGGCGCAGGGGTATTTTTATTTAAACTATTATTGCCAATTAGGAGGTGAAACGCGTGGAACCCGACGGTAGTAGACAGATTACTGGGTTTGCCTATGCAAAAAGCACGGCCTTTGCGGCCCCGCTTTGTCATGTTTTGTTCTGCGTTTTTTATTTTTAAACGGCAGGGCTAAAATATGATGTTTTTTAACTCCATTGCATGCAAACCTTTGGGCGCAAACGCTGCGGCGTACCAAGGCAAAACATGGCAATGGTTTTTTTGTGCTGTTTTGCAGGTAAATTGGCATGTACATGCCCGCGGCTTTGCAGTTACCACTGTTTTGGCATTTCACTTTTATATACAGTTTTATTACAGCGGCATTGGCAATTATTTGCTTTTATTTTGCAATGCCAGCCAAGTTATAGGCGCACTGCGCCTGTAAAAACAGCGGTTTAGCCGCGTATGTATTTGCTTACCACAATGCAAATACATTGTATAAGGAGGAAACAACATGTTTGGAATTGATATGGGCTTTTGGATTGGCATGGGCACGGTTGCCCTTGCCGTGGTTGTATATGTAAGTGTGGCATGGGGGCTTTCTCCTAAAAACAAAAAAGGGTAGCCGGTACATATTTGCAGCCCTTTTATTTTACTTTTAGCACACATACTAAAACCCCAGCGCGGCGTCAAAGCCTTGCGCTGGGGTTTTGTAATTTAAAAAATATGGGCAAAATTGTTTGTATTGTAAGGCATATTTAGGGGCTGCATTATACTCCCCCGCTTTACAGCATATCCAACGGTTGCTTACGTGTAGGCGGCAAAAATACAGCACTTAGCGCCGCAATATCCTCATTGCTTAAATGCAGGGTAAGGCAGGCCGCATTTTGCTGCGCGTGCAGGGCAGAAGAGCTTTGCGGAATAGCCAATACCCCCGGCTGCGCCAATACAAAGGCAAGGGCTACCTGTGCGGGCTGTACCCCATGCTTTTGGGCAATGTCCTGCACCACATTATTGCCAAACATTTTTTGCCTGCTTTGGGTAAAGCTGCCCATGGGAGAATAGGCAATCATGGGTATGCCCTTTTGGCGCATCCAGGGCAGCAGGGCGTATTCCACCCCGCGAGAATCCATATGATAAAGCACCTGATTTGCGGCGCAGTTTTTGCCGCCCGGCACCGTAAACAGCTCTTCCATATCCTCTACGTCAAAATTGGATACACCCCACCGGCGTATTTTGCCCTGCTCTACCAAGGTTTGCATACACTCCACTGTTTCTGCCAGCGGCACAGAGCCACGCCAGTGCAGCAGATATAAATCTAAATAACTGGTGCCAAGCCTTTGCAAAGATGCATTACAGCTGTTAAATATATTGTTTTTACCCGCATTGTATGGGTATACCTTGGATATGATAAAAAGGTCTTTACGGTTAAAGGGCTGTATTGCTTCGGCAATCAGCTCTTCGCTTTTGCCCTCGCCATACATTTCGGCCGTATCTATAATATTTACGCCGTTTTGTATCCCTGTGCGCAGGGCTACAATTTCCTGCTGTCTTTTTTCTGCATTTTCTCCCATATGCCAAGTGCCCTGCCCAAGGTTAATGGCAGTGGTTTTATCCGGGAATGTGATGGTGCCCTGCATACATTGCCTCCTTTTATTGGTGCTGTTTACAGCAATATGCCCGTGTGGGTTTCACTTTAGACATTGTTGTTTGCAAAATATATTATTTATAGTATACCCCTATTTTTGGCCTTTGGGCAAACCTGTATAATCAATAAAAAGCTGCCGAGTACCTACACACCCGGCAACTTTTATGCTGTACTAAAATATTATTTTGCCTGCTGTAAAACTATGCTTTGCATCTTTTCACGGTTATGTTCCATCTCCTGCGCCAGTTTAAACTGGGTACGGCACCTGTCTAAATTATGCCCCGTGCGGTGGGTAGCAAAGTAAACATCCCCATTTAAATAATCTGTTAAAAAGCGTACCCCGCACTCCAGCGTCATCATAATAGCGCCATCATGCAGGTGTTCTTTTTCTGCCTGTGTAAGGCTTGCTTTACAAGCCTGTAAGTACCCCTCGGCATAGGCCGTGTACAGCGAAAGCGAAAAAGAAACTCTGTTTAAATCCTGCTCGTCCTCTGCGGCGGTAGAGGCCCCAAAGCGGATAGAATCGCCAAAATCGTTGGCGGCAAGGCCGGGCATTACCGTATCAAGGTCTATCACGCACAGGGCTTTGCGACTCCATCTGTCAAACAGCACGTTGTTTAACTTGGTGTCGTTATGGGTTACCCGTAGGGGCAGGGCACCCTGCCCTTGCAAGCGCGTTAGTGTTGCGGCGTATTCTTCCCTTTGCAGCGCAAATTCAATTTCGCGCTGCACCTCTGCCGCCCGCCCAAAGGCATCCTGCTGTACGGCCTGATTAAAAGCCGTGTAGCGCACCGGCGTATTGTGAAAATCGGGGATAGTCTCGGTTAAGCTTGCGGCATCAAAATCTGTCAATTGCCGCTGAAAGGTGCCAAACGCAATGGCGCTTTGCCTAAAAATTTCGGGCGTATCGGCAGCGTTCAGGCAAAGGCTGTCGCTTACAAACTCGTACATTCTCCACCAGCCGCCCTCCTCTGTTTGCAGCCATTTTTTACCGGCAGCAGAGGGCACCAGCTGCAAAACATTGCGTGGGTGTGCCGCACTGTTTGCAAGATGACTTGTCACCGCTTGTATGTTTTCCATCAGTTTTTGGGGTTGGGCAAATACCTTTGTATTTATTTTTTGCAAAATATACTCTCTTGCATTTGCGTCCACCACCAAATAGGTTTGGTTAATATGCCCGCTGCCATACCGGGCGCAAAATATAGGCTTTTCACTTGTTTTAAAAAGAGAAGCTTCCCGCAGCATTTTATGCCTCCTTTGGGTACAGTACTGTTTGCTTTTGCCTTTATATAAACCCATTAAATATCTCTCTCGGCTAAAACTCGCCCTATGCATACAACAAAAGGCAGCCGCATAGGGGCTGCCTTTACAGTAAAACGCGCCTAGCACTCGTACCACAGTATTTGGTTGGGCGCCAGCGTTATTTGCTTGCTGCTGCCGTCTCCCTTATACACTGTGGTAGCCTGTTGCTCGTAAGTATTGTTTACCACGCAGTACTTACCGTTTTTAACATAGGCATGTACCTCTACGTTGTAGTTGGTGCTGTACCATTTGTGCAGTTCGTCTTCGGCGTGGCTGCTCCACAAAACAGCCCTGTGCAGCAAACGGTTATTTTCAAAGCTATAGGGCAGCCCGCTTATATACACGCACCGGCCGTTTTGATATTGGTTTACAGCAAGCTGCACTTCTTTTTCTTTCTGCACCAGTATCTCGGTGTTTTCCAGCGCAAAAATATTCTTTTTGCCCTCGCCAAAATCAATGTCAACGGCAGCATCTTTGGTAATAAAGTGGCTGTGCTCTTCCCAATTGTACTTATCGTACCCCAGTGTAAAGCCTCGCTCTTCTTCTACGCCAAGCGCATCTGCCAGCTGAAAGAAACGCCCCTGATGCTGGTGGGCACTTGGCTCTCCAACACCAATAAATCCGCCGCCCTTTGCAATAAAGGCGCGCAGGGCGCATACAATGGCAGGGTTTACCCAGTAATCGCCCCCGCCATGGGCAGTATCGGCATCGCCCACATTAATAACTACATCTATATCGTTTAATACAGCAGGATTATTTAAAACATCATCAAAGCTTATAAAACTTACATCAAACGGCGCGCCGCTTAAAGCCTCTATAATACCGGCATAGCTGTAGTTTTGTTTTTGATACAACGCATGGTGTACCATATGGCAGCCCCAACTGCGGGCCTTGCCCCACGCGTTTAACACCGCAACCTTTTTAAAACAAAAGGGCGTGGTACCATGTATATTATCGTACAAGGTTCTAAATTCTTCGGTTACATCGGCCACATACTCCACAAACTCGGGGAAATCCAGCGCCAGTTTTAAATAACCGCCATACCCAATACGGTCTATGGGGTTGCGCAAAATGGCCCTGCGGGCAGTTACCCAGTTTTCTTTGGCTTCCTTTACGGGGTCTCCACCCGGATGGAAGGTATCGGGGAAAAAGTAGGGCAAAAAGCGTCCCTCGGTGTATTTTACGCCCGGAATATCGCTGATAAGCCGCAGGGTAGAGCCATTGCCCACGCTGCCCACCACCGCATCCAGCCCTATGGTGGCAAACTCTTCCATATAGGGTTCGGTGCCTATCCAGTGGTCCCCCAAAAACATCATGGCCTCGCGGCCTTCCTCGTGGGTGATGTCAACCAACTCTTTGGCTAAAGAGGCTACCTCCCGCCGCTGAAACGCCATAAAATCTTTAAACTGCTTGCTTGGGATGCGGTATTGGCTGTTGTAATAGCCCTGGTCGATAATATACTCCGGCCTAAAGGGGTAGCCCACCTCTTTTTCAAACTGCTGCAAAATATAAGGACTTACCGAGGCAGAGTAGCCGTACCAATCCACATATTTTTCCCGCTTCAGTTCGTCAAACAGCAGTGTAAACTGATGAAAAAAGGTAGTAAACCGCACCACATTTACATAGGGTTTTGCCTGTAAAAATTCGCACAGGCGCTGGGTAGAAAAGGCCCTTGTTTTGGGCTGTCGCACATCAAAGGTGATTTGGTGTTCAAAGTCTTTCCACTCGTTTACCACCGCGTTGTACATATGCACGGGGTCCCATATCAGGTAGGCCAAAAAGCTAACGGTATACTCGTGGTAGGGCTGTGGCTGCGCAATTACCACACTGCCCTCTGCCTCATCATAGGTCCATGCGCTGGGGGGCACCACCTCGCCTGTGGTGCGGTCTATCACTTCCCACCAGCGTGCAATATCGTCGCGGGTATTTACCAGCAGCAGCTCGTCGCTAATCCCTTTCATAAGCGGAATATGCAGTGCCGACTCTCCCGCGCAATAAAAGCCTGTCATCACATAGCATTGCTGCACTTCATCGGGGTTGGCCTTTGCCCATGTGTTATCCTTACGGGTGGTATAGTAGGTGGCATAAATTTTGGCGTTTACATCCTTTAAACTTTCGGGAAACTCGGTACCGTCGGCATCCCGTAGGGCGTCACCGCCCCATTTTTTTAGTATTTCTATGGTTTGGGGCACTACATCCAAATCTGTAGGGATGGTAACGCGCCCATTGGTGTGCTTTTTATCCATCTGTGTATCCTCATTTATATCAATCGTAAGGTTAATAAACCGGGTCTAGCCCTATTTGCACATTTTGCATATGCTTTGCCGCATTGTTTTGGCGGTATTCAAAATCGTTGTAATAGTCATTTTCTGGTGGGAAAGCCGCGGGATATATCAGGTACTCGCCGCCTTTTTGGGTTTTAAACACAAGTTCTTCTTTATCCTGCATGTACTCCACCGCCTGCCCGCTGCACATTATACGCACTGCCTCTTGCGGCCAGGGGTTTTGCAAGCGGCATTGGCTTCCGCTATTACTGCCCAGTGCCACATACCGTATGCGCCCTTTGGCAGTTTCGGTGCTTACCATAAACCCGCCAGCGGCGGCAAGGCAAAATACAGCGTCCTCGGCTATATCAAATGCCGGAAATACACGGATGACGCCATCATAGCTTTGCAGCAGCATTTCGTTTACACCGTCAAACAAATTGGCGGCGGCCTCAAAATAACAGTGCAAAAACCAGTTGGAAGATATGGCTGTACGCACACCCTTGCTTTTGTCGTGCAGTTCTTCCCACTGGGTATCCTGCTCGGCACCGGTAAGCACACGCGGGCGGTCCACCGGGCTCCACTGTTGGTTTTGCTCAATGTCGGCAAAGTGCATTAGCCCATTCGGGAATTTTTGATAGGTTTTTGCAAAGTGGGTAAAAATACGGGCCATTTCTGCTTGCAGGCCCAGCCGGGCTGCCGCCTGTGGTGTGGGGGTGTGCCCAGAGCAGCCCAGTTTACCAAGCTTGTAAATATCCTGTTGCAGCAGGTGCTGCAGGGTGTTTTTGGCTATATCAAACAATGGGTTGCCTTTTTGAGAAAGCCCCACCACACCTGCGGGGTACACCGGGCTTACCAGCGTTGCCGGAAAGGGCGATAAGGGATACTCCCCCTCTCCATAGCCAATCACTTCATCCTGCCAGTTTAGCCCGGCGGCAAAAATTTCTTTTTCGCCCTCCGGCGTTTGCAGTGTTTCTACCGGGTAGCTGTATAGCTTTTGGGCTATGTTTTGGCTTTGCTGCCACAGGTCTTCTTCTATAAATCCGCCCGCATACAGGCTGTTTAGCGCATTTACTAGCGCTTGCAGAGTAACTTTATCGGTAAGGGTTGTTTTTTGGTTTAAATAGCTTTCGTAACAGGTAGAGCCTCCTTTTATATACAGCACACCCTCCTGTTCTTCCAGCATATCTGCGTACAGCCTAAACGCCGCGCTTAGCATAGGAATGGCCTGCTCACGCAAAAACGCTTCGTTGTTGCTGTACTGCCAGTGCTGGTAAAAATGCAGGGCAATTTGAGCCGAAACCGAAAGATTTCGTACTGTATCCGGCTCCAGCGCATTATACCCGTTGAGGTTAGAAATATCGGAGTAAAAAGCACCCTCGCTGCCAAACAGTTTTTTTGCGTCTTGCTTTGCATTTGGCAGCATGGCAAAGCGATAGTTTAAATAATTACTTTGCAGCTGGGGGTGGTTTGCGCTTTCTAGCCCCCAGTAAGTTTGTTGGTGGTTCCAGTGGTAAAAGTGACCCCAATTGCGGCTGTCTTTAAACCAGCCCCACAGCCCTGCAAATGTAATAGGGTGCTGCCCCATGCTGCAACAACCAAGCTGATACAGATGGATGTAATAGAGATTTTCGATGTATTCATCTGGGATATGCACAAACGAGCGCTGCCAAAAATCATGCCAATGTTGAAGATGGCTTTTATATAAATCTTCGTTTGCCCGTGCTGTGTTAACCGCTTGTTTTGCATTGGCTGCGGCGTTTGCTGCATCCTTTGCCGCCGCGCCCCCTATATACAGGGTAAATGCATGGGTTTTTTGGGGTGCAAACTGCAGGGTTAACCCATGAGAAGACTGCTTTTCTACTTGATATTCTTCTCCCACAGCCACGGCAACCAGCGCACTGGCAGAGCCGGTTTGGGTATGGGTTACCACTGCGGCATTTTCTTCTGCCCTACACTGGGTACCCATAAGCCCTTTAGAGTGGGTTTTTACCACCTGCTCGTAATGGTGGAAAAAGTTGGCGCTTCCCCATTTTTCCAGCTGGATAGAAATCCCCGCTTCTTCCTGCTGTTCCAGAGTGACTTCCAGCACAAGGCAAGCCTTACCCGCCGGGGCGTACATTTTATACTGCAAATTAGAAAAAGGCGTTTTGGCCTTACAGGTAAGTACGCCGTCGGCCAAATTTAACCTTTCTTCGTATTCTTCTAAATACACCCAATCAAACAAGGGCAGCGGGCTTACAAACTTTAGCTGCCCACAGCTGTAGGGTGTGGTGTTTTTTTCTTCGCTCTCCCACGCCCACGCCTTAAAATTACCATCCGACGCAAACGAAATTGCATCGGTGTGGTTAATATTCATTAGCATTTGGTTTGCGGTATGGTACACAAGCCCCCCCATACTGCCATTGCCTATGGGAAGGCCCTCGTACCCTTTTAAGGCGGGGCGGTTATACACAATATCGTGGCGCCGCAGGTATGCCGGTATATCTACCGCCAGCCTGTTGTTTTTTAAGTGGGTAGATGTATACATAGTTCCTCCAAAAGCCTACAAAATTAGCCCTTAACGCCGCCCGCGCTGATGCCCTGAATAAGGTATTTTTGCCCAATGGCAAACAGCAGTATGGTGGGGATAAGCACCAGCACCAATGCCGCAAACAGTGCACCCCAATCGGTAGCGTAGCGCTGTACCTCGTACAGGGCGGCAAGGCCTATGGGTATGGTTTGTTTGGCGGGGTTGGTAAGCATTACACGGGCCACGGCGTATTCGTTCCACGCGGCCATGGCAGACAGCATGCAAACCGTTACAATGCCCGATTTAGACATGGGCATAATAACCCGGGTAAGCACACCAAAATAACTGCAGCCGTCTATCATAGCGGCTTCTTCGTAATCTTTGGGTATGGCACGCATAAAGCCGCTAAGCAAAAAGATGGAGAACGGAAACTGCATAACCGCATACAAAACTGCCAATGGAGTAAGCTTTTCGTTTAAGCCAAGCTGGCTCATTTGTAAAAATAGGGGGATCATAATATAGGTAGCCTGTATAAAAATAGCCGCCATATATACGTTCATCATTAGTTTAGAGCCAAAAAACTTAAAACGAGACAAGCAGTAAGAGCAGGGCACTACACAAACCACCAAAACCACCAAAGACAACGCCACCACATATATGGAGTTTAAAAAGTTGCTGGCTATGCTGGATTTTGTAAAGGCTCTTATATAGTTATCGATTGCAAAACCCCCGGGCAAAGAAAAGGGATTTTCTAAAAATTCTGTGTTGGTTTTAAAAGAGGAGTACACGTTCCATATAATGGGAAATATCATAATAACGGTAATGACTATTAATATAATACGCATAACCCATTTAAACGCTGTACTTCTGTTACGGCTTGCACGGTTGCTTCTCATTAGCTTTCCTCCTTGCTGCCGCTTATCCTGCGCGAAACAACGGATAATACAATAGAAATTGCCAGTGTAAACACCGTAATGGCCATTGCATAGCCAAAGTTTCCGTTTAGCATACCCTGCTTGTAAATATAACCCAACAGCACCGATGAAGCGCCGTTGGGGTTGCCCCCGCCCGTCATAATTTGCACCAGCACATAGCTTAGGTTGATGGTGCCGGACAGCGAAAGTACAAAGGTGATGCCAATAATATCCTTAATAAGTGGGATGGTAATGCTTACCAGCTTGCGAAACGACGATGCTCCGTCTATGGTGGCGGCCTCGTAAATTTCGGGCGAGATACCGTCCATAGCTGCAATGTGCATAACCATGTAATACCCTGCCGCCTGCCACACAAGTGTAATGGCAATGCACCACAGGGCTGTGCCGGCATCGTTTAGCCAGATGCGAGACAGGTTTTCTAGCCCCATCCAGTTTAACAGAGCATTGATAATGCCCATGGTTGGGTGAAAAACAAAAGACCATACAATGCCTATAACTGTCATAGACACAATGCTAGGGAAAAAGTAAAGCGTACGGTAAACGCCTTTTTCTTTTAGTTTAGTTTGCACCAGTATAAACGCCAGTACAAGGCTAATGCAGATGGTAACCACCGGCACCACCGCCATTAGCTTTAATGTGTTAAAAAGCGCTTGTATAAAATCTTTGTCTTTAAACATGTAAGTATAGTTTTCAAACCCTACCACCTTATAACTGGTACCCAAAGAGGTGGAGTTTGTAAACGACAGTACCAACGCCCGTATGGTTGATATAAGTGTAAAGTATATGGTAAGCAGCGCTGCCGGTACTGTGCTTAGTATAATAAACAGCTTGGGCAGGCGTTTTAATTTCGATTTTTGTATTTTGGCCGGTTTGGTTTGCATAAGCGGACCTCCTAAAAAAAGCGTTCTGCCACGCATGTAACTGCATTATGGCAGAACGCTTTGTTTATGCATGGGTTATTGGTACCTAAAAGCGCCTGTAAACGCTTGGCGTGGCGGGTTTTATGCCGCGGCCTGATCTTCCCTTAGCTGTGCAAAGGCTTTTTCTACAGACTCTGCCCATTGGGTGGCTGTCATGGTACCGTTCATTACATCGGTAAGCGGGTTAAACATTTCGTCATTTACCACAATCTTGCTTCCTTGGGGGGTGGCTTCCCATCCCACTACCATAGAAACAGTGCCTTCGTATGCTTTTACCATATTGGCAACACCGGGGGTAAGCTGATCTTGCACCATGCTGGTGGCATCTTTAAGGGCATAAACGCCATTGGCATGCTCTGCAAACAGTTTTACAGAATCTTCGGTGTACAAAAAGCGGATAAACTCTTTGGCAAGTTCGGGGTTTTTGGCGGCTGCCGGTACAGAGAACTGCTCTACGCTTGTCATGATGTAGCGAGTATCACCGCTGTTCATAACAGGGGGTGCCATCATGCCAAACTCAAAACCGTCGGCACGGGGGGCATCTGCCATTTCGTTCTCAATCCATGTACCATTGGGGATAAACAGTGCTTTGTCCAGCATCATATCGTTTTGAGACTGGGTGTGGTTTAAACCAACGGTGCCTTTTAACAGGTAGTCGTCGCTAGAGATTTTGGCAACATTTTCCAGCACTGCAAGCACTTCTGCATTGTTAAAAGAGCCATCTTCAAAAGACATAATTTTTTGGAAACCATCCAGGCCTACTTCGTTGGCAATGGCCGGGAACAACAGGCTTTCCATATAGCTGGGGTAAATGCCGGGGTAGGTAAACAGGGCATAACCCTCTTCTTTGGCAACGTCGCCCAGTGCAAAAAACTCATCCCAAGTTTCGGGCAGTTCCCATCCCTTGGTTGCAAACAGGTTGGCATCGTAGATAAAGCCCATGGGGCTGGAGTTAAACGGAGCCAGATAAATTTTGCCGTCGCCGTAAGGAGCCGCTTTGGCAGAATCCAAAATGCCGTCCAGCACTTGGTCTTTTAAAGGTGCAGTGTTTTCAAGGCCGGGCTGGTCAAACAAATCGGTAATCTCCAGCAGGCTTTTTTCTTTAATCATAGAGGCAATTAGGCCAGACTGATCATTGTCGTTCATCGAAATAAAATCGGGCACGGTGCCTGCAACAATTTGCGGGCGAATGATGTCGCCAATGGTGGGGCTAATTTGCATGTTTACGGTTACATCGTATTTTTCTTCAAACAAGCTTACTACCTGGTTCCAGTACTCGGGGCCATAGCCGCCCTCAAAAACAGCAATATTCAATTCCTGCCCGGCAAAACTTCCGCCTGCGGAACCGGATGGTGTGCTGCCACCTGTACTTGCTGTACTGCTGCTGGCGCCGCCTGCGCAGCCAGCCAAAACGCCCAGCGATAAAACAGCCGAAAGCGCCAAACTAAGGACCTTTTTCATTTCTGTTCCTCCTTGCTGATAATAAAACTCTGCAAACCGTTGCAGATTGCGTACCCCTATTATAAGTTGCTTTTAACATCAAAAGTATTTCTTAAAATGGCACATATATGGATTATATTGACTTTAAGTCCCTTACCCGCTATGCTTGAAACAAATTAAACTGTATTTTTTTGTTAAAGTTGCACAAGGAGGAGTTGGCTTTGAAAAAGCTGTCATCCCGCATTACCACTTTGCTGCGTAAGGTTTCTTTGCGCAAACGCCTGTTTACCACCTTTATTGCGCTTAGTATTTTGCCCGCCTTTATCATAGGTGTTTTTTCTTTTAATGTATATACAGACTCTATAGAGCAAAAGGTTTCTCAATCTGCCGAGCAAACCATAAAAATGATGAATACCACCATTGATGTAGAACTAAGCAAGTATACCTCTTTTATTGGCGCCTTGTCTGTAAGTGATGAGATTCAAACGGCTCTTTCTTCTCCTCCCAGTGTACCCTTTGTACGCGATTCTGAAACTTCGCAGCTGCTTGCCCGGGTTATAAACTACAACCCACTGCAATCCCGTTATTTAAAAAATATGCGGATTGTAGACAGGGATGGTAATGTGCTGTACGAGCTTGGCTTTGACGATATATCGGCACAAACCTACGAGGATGTTTTAAGCACAATAAACGAGCGCGCCCCACAGGATTCTTTACAGTATGTGCGCACCTACCGCGGGGCAAGGCAGGTGGTGCTGGGGCGCAAACTATATACCTTGGGCAGCAACGGGCAAAGCATTGGCTATATATTATTGTATATAGACGAAGCTCTTTTCAGCAACCAGTTGTTTTCTGGCATTACGTTTGGAGATAACTCCAGCATATTTTACATTGACGAAACAGGGCAGGTAATTGCCTCGCAAGACCAAAGCTACCTTGGAGACAGTGTGCCCCAAAGCTTGTGGGAGGGGCTGCAAAAAGCTGCCGAAAAGGGCGAGGTGCTTTTTCGCACCAGCTTAGAGGGGGCAGATCATCTTGTGGTATTTAACCAGGGTAAAACCTTTAATACCTATGCGCTTGCGGTTATCCCTTACAGTTATTTATTAAGCGAAACCCACCAAATTACCATAAGCCTTGTACTGCTGGTTGCCTTTTTAATTGCCTTTTGTATGCTGCTGGCCTATGTTATTTACCGCAGCATTTCGCAGCCCATACAAAAAATGGTTTTGTTTTGCGATGGCATTACCAGTGAGGGCCTTTATACAGACCTGCCCGAAATAGGCACCGACGAACTGGGCAAACTGGGAGATACCATTAACCACATGCTTGGCGAAATACGCCTACTGATTAAAAACTGGGAAAAAGACCAAAAACAAAAGCGAGATTTAGAACTGGAAATGCTGCAATATCAAATTAACCCCCACTTTTTATTTAATACTTTAAATACATTAAAGTGGGTATCTGTTATGAACGATGTGCCCGTACTTACCGAGGGCATTACTTCACTTTCGGGTCTGTTAAAAAACACCCTGCTTACCAAAGAAGAGTTTATTTCCATCCGGCAGGAAACCGAAAACCTCACCTCTTACTTTTCCATCCAAAAAATACGGTACGGAGACAGCTTTACCGTAACCCAAGAATTGGATGAAGCCCTGATGGAAAACAAAATCCCCCGCTTTATTTTGCAGCCTTTGGCCGAAAACGCCATTTTACACGGCACCGCAGGCGGAGAAATAAAAACAAATATTATTGTGCGCTGCCGTATGCAGCAAACCGATATACTGCTGGAAATTGAGGATGACGGCCCCGGGTTTGATACCTCGGTGTTAGAAGATGGGCGCAAAAAAGGCGAGGCATATTCTGGCATCGGCACTGCCAATGTGGCCGAGCGCCTACGCCTGTATTACGGAGAAAACTATGGCCTAACGGTACACAGCACACCGGGGCAAGGCACCATATGCAACATACGCATACCCAGTGCAGAAAAGGAGTAACCCATGCTAAACGTACTGTTGGTAGATGACGAACCGGTTATAAAAATGGCGCTGCGTAAAGTGTTTGATTGGGAGGGCCACGGCTTTACCCTTGCCGGCAGTTGCGACAACGGAGAAGAAGCCCTGCAATTTGTGCGCCGCCAGCCGGTAGACATTGTAATTACAGACTTAAAAATGCCTGTAATGGACGGCATTACCCTGATACATAAATTAAAAGAAGAAAGCTTTACCGGCCGTATACTCATTCTTAGCAATTATTCCGATTTTGAGCTGGCTCGCAAAGCCATAAGCGCCGGAGCTGATGATTATATGCTAAAGCTGGAAATTACCTCCGAGCTTTTATTAGAGCAACTGCAAAAAGTTGCCTCTGGCCTGCTTAGCCGCAGAGAAGAAGACCTTGCCCAAAAAAACAAAGAAATACAAAACCAAACGCTGCATAAACAGGCCCTTTTTAACTTTTTGGGCAGTGCAAAGGATGCCGATAGCCCACCGCCCGAGCTTATTTCTATTGTAAACTCTTACACTGGATACTGGCAGCCTATAGAGCTGGTTTTGCTGCCAAAAAGCAAAGAAAGCCTTGGCAAAACCGCGCCGGATTATATTGTAACCGCCGCCCAAAATATTTTTGGCAATACCCCCGCACCCGATTTTTTTTGGATTACAAAAACCGAGCTTTTCATTCTACTTTATTACCCTGCGGGTGAAGAACCGCCCACCCCACCCCACGCAAAATGCCAGCAATTGGGGCGGCAATTGCAAATGTATTTTAACCTTACTTTTAGCTTTGTACTGCCTGCGCCTTGCCACGGGGTTGCCGCGTTAAAGCATACCTTTGATGCCTGCCGCCTTGCGCGCCACTCCCTGTTTTATTCTTATGCCGAAATGATAGACCCTGCCGAGGTAGCCTTTTCACACCTCGATAAATCGACTACGCCAGACGAAACCGCGCTGGAACTGCTAGCGCAATATACCGTAGATGAGGGTGAGCCGGTTTTTGCCATCACCTCTGCCTTGCAGCAAAAAATGAAACAAAACCATGTGTACCCGCAAGAGGTAAAAAACTTTGTGTACAATACCTTTTTGTACCTGGCCCTGCGTGTAAAAGAGAGTGTTTCTAACCTGCCCGCCCGCTTTCAGGAGGACATAGAAGAAACCCAAACGGTTGAGGAAGTTTTTTCGCTTTTTCAGCAGTATTTATATCCCCTATTGGGGCTTACAAGCTCTGCGGCAGAAACCTCTCTTGAAATACAAAAAACAAAAGAATTTTTGTATACCAACTATGCCCGCGAAATTACGCTGGACCAAATTGCAGACAGCGTTGGCCTAAACAAAAGCTACCTTTCGCGCTTGTTTAAGGCGCATACTGGGGTAACTGTTTTTTCGTTTCTTACCAATATTCGCATGGAGCGTGCCGCCGCCCTTATAGCCGAGGGCAATACCTATATACGCCAAGTGGCAGAACAGGTGGGCTTTACAGACCAGTTGTATTTTACCCGTGTGTTTAAAAAGCATTTTGGGGTAAGCCCCTCACAGTATAAAAAGGGGGTTCCATAACTTCTCCGTTACACAAAATAAGCCACGGTATTTTACGTTCCTTTTTGTTTTAAAACTTTTATCCAGCCCGCGCCCTTTAAACAAATAACGAATTGGCAGGAGTACACCATGGACATAAAAACATATACCAGCCAGCACATACGCAGCCTTGCGCCCGAAATGGACCCTCTGCGCCGAGGAATGGGCTGGGCTGTAGAAGATTTATCTAAAATGAGTATTTTAATAGAAAGCACCTTTGGAGACAGCCACCCCGGCAGCGCCCACCTGTTTGATTTGGTAACACAAGCCTGTACCGGTGTAGAGCAAGCCGGTGGTAAAGCTTCTCGTTTTTTTGCAACCGATATTTGCGACGGCATGGCGCAGGGACACGACGGTATTAACTTCTCGCTTGCGTCTAGGGAGGCCATTTGCAACCTGATTGAAATACACGGCAGTGCCACCCCGTTTGACGCCGGTATTTTTATTGCCAGCTGCGATAAGGGCCTGCCCGCCAATTTAATGGCAATTGGGCGCCTAAATATTCCTTCTATTGTAATAACCGGCGGCGTTATGAACGCCGGGCCGGATCTGCTTACCCTAGAGCAGATTGGCGCCTACAGTGCAATGCATAAGCGGGAAGAAATATCCGACGAGCAATTTAATTTTTACAAGCACAATGCATGCCCTTCTTGCGGGGCCTGCTCTTTTATGGGCACTGCAGGCACCATGCAGGTGATGGCCGAGGCACTGGGCTTAATGCTGCCCGGCAGCGCGCTGCTGCCCGCCACCAGCCCAAAGCTAAGCCTGTTTGCCAAGCAGGCCGGAGAAGAAATTTTGCGGCTTGCTGCCGCAAAAAAACGCCCCACTGATATTGTAAGTATGCAGTCTTTTGAGAATGCCATAATGGTGCATGCCGCCATTTCGGGCTCTACCAACGCGCTTTTGCATATACCAGCTATTGCCCGCGAATTTGGTTACGAAATAGACGCCCGCACCTTTGATAAAATGCACCGCAATGCCCACTATATTGCCGATATACGCCCTGCCGGGCGCTGGCCGGCAGAATATTTTTATTATGCGGGCGGGGTACCCCGTGTAATGGAAGAAATTAAGCCTTTTTTGCATTTGGACGCACTTACCGTTACCGGTATGCCCTTGGGACAAAACTTAGAAACCCTAAAAAAAAAACAGTTATTACCAAGAATGTGACGAAATGCTGGCCAAAACCGGGCTTAAACGCACCGATATTATTCGCACTTTTGATAATCCCATTGGAAAAAATGGCACCATTGGCATTTTGTACGGAAACCTTGCACCCGAGGGTGCTGTTGTAAAACATTCTGCCGTGCCACAAAATATGTTTTGTGCCACCCTTACCGCCCGCCCTTTTAATTGCGAAGAAGATGCCATTGACGCTATATTAAAAAAGCAAATTCAACCCGGAGATGCAGTAATAATACGGTACGAGGGTCCTAAAGGCAGTGGTATGCCCGAAATGTTTTATACCGGAGAAGCCATTTGCTCCGAACCAGAGCTGGCCGCCTCTGTTGCCCTTATTACAGACGGGCGTTTTTCCGGCGCCTCTAAGGGGCCGGTGATTGGGCATGTGTCGCCCGAGGCTGCCTCGGGCGGACCCATTGCCTTGCTGGAAGATGGTGACTTGATTGAACTGGATATTGAAGCCCGTATTTTACGGGTGGTTGGCATACAGGGCGCTCCCCTGCCTGCGCAAGAGGTAGTTGCCGTGCTGGAAGAGCGCCGTAAAAGTTGGCACCCCCTGCCCCCACGCTATACCCGCGGCGTGCTAAGCCTGTATGCTCGCCATGCGGCTTCTCCCATGAAAGGCGGATATATGGAGTAGTACTTTATTCTTTATACCTATGCAAAAACCCCCTTTCTGCTCATGTGGCAGAAAGGGGGTTTTTTTACCATTTTTAAATTATGCGCATTAAATAGGCTATAACCCAAAACCAATTCCATTTTGCATTTGTACTTTTTCAAGTGCTTTACTACAAATAAAACAGGGCTGCCATTGTTCCCCCTACAAAAAGTAAAAAGAAAACAATATCCCCCCATTTCACCCGGGGTGGGTTATATATTTTGCGCTCTGCCTTTTCGTAAAACCCGCGAGACTCCATTGCCATGGCAATATTTTCGGCATGAGAAAAAGCGTGTACCAACATGGGCAGCAGTACTTTGCGGGAAAAAGGCCCCGCTTTTACCCCGCGCACCTTTTGCGCCGCGCGCACAATTTTGTATTCCTGCCGCGCCACCGGTATAAAATGATAAGCCGCCAAAATACCATACGCAAACTTGGGTGGTAGCTTAAACTGCTGCATTAGACTTAGTATTAGCTGCTGAGAGCTGGTGGTAAGCGCAAACAACGCCCCAATGCCGCCAAAAGCAAGCACCCTGCTAGAAAGTTGCAGCCCACTATATACCGAGGTGGGTATAACAGCCACTGCACCCCAACTGCCGCCAAAAGCCCCCTCTGCCGAAGGAAACCAATAGCCCGACATAAAAAGCCCTGCCGCAGTTAGTAAAAACGGCACCAGCCCAAACAACAGATTTTTTTTGCTGGCAGAGGGTGTTGCAAGCGTGAAAAGTATACAAATAGTAAAAACAGCTAAGTTTATTGCAACATTGTAGGCAAATGAGAGCAACAGAGACACCAACAGCAGGGTTGCAAATTTGCAGCCGGGGTTTAGCTTATCCATGCATCGCCCTCTTTTCTTTCTTCGCCTACTATAGCCCCCTGCTGCATATACAAAATGCGGTGGGCATATGCGCGCGCTAAGTATGGGTCGTGGGTGGCAATAACGGCGGTAAGCCCCTCGCCGTAAACCCGCTTTATCAAACGCTCCATAATAAACAGCGTTCCCTTTTTATCCTGCGCATAGGTAGGCTCATCCAAAAGCAGCAGTTTTTGCTGCCCCGCTAGCATAGTAAGCACTGCCAGTCTTCTTTGCTGCCCCTGGCTAAGCATATAGGGAGATTTTTTCGCCTGCTCTTCCAGCCCAAACTCTGCCAAAAACTGCCGGGCTTTTTGGGTATATTCTTCATCCCGCATGCCCGGCTTTGCTGTACGCAAGGTATATACAATTTCATCCAATACATTCAGTGTCAAAAACTGGTAGCCGGGGTTTTGAAAAACCACACCCACAGGGGCCGCCGTATGTAAATCGCCCTTGTGTTTTATAAGCCCCGCAAGAGCCCACAGCAGGGTGGTTTTTCCGCTTCCGTTTGGCCCCATTACTGCGGTTATACTGCCCGCTTCTATTGTAAAATTAAGCGCCTGCAAAACTTTGCTTTTGCCATAGCCTGCACACAGGTTTTTTGCAGTTGCCGCGGGCACCTTATTTTCAAAATACATGGCTGTATTTTTGCTAAAATGCGGGTAGCTTATCTCTGTGCCAAACAGGCCCAGCCTATCCAATCGTTTCTGCTTTGTTTGCAAGTCACTTACCGCAAGGCCCTCTTCTTCCCACTTTCCATCTTTTCCCAGTATTAAAATACGGGTGGCAATATCTGCCCAATAATCCAGCCTATGGTCTACAATCAGCAAAGAAAAGGCAAGCTCTTTTGCCAGCAGTTTTAGTTTTGCTGCAATTTCGTGGGCTGCTTGCGGGTCTATATTGGCAAAGGGCTCGTCCAAAACCAATAGCCCGGGCTTTGCCGCCAAAGCGCTTGCCAAGGCTACTTTTTGTTTGGTGCCGCCCGATAGTGTAGCAAGCTGGCTGCTTTGCAGCCCCTGCAACCCAACCAGCCCCAGCAGCTCTTGTATACGGGGTTTAAAATCTTCCGCATAGCCTATATTTTCCAGCGCAAAGGCAATCTCATTTTCTACGGTATCCATGCAAAACTGGTCGTCTGGGTTTTGAAACATCATCGAGACCCATCCGGCCCTTTTATTGGGGGTAAGGGCAGCAATATCCTCCCCGTCTTGGGTTGTAAAGCATCCTTCTATTTGCCCCGCATATTCTGGGTACAGCCCCGCGGCGCAGTACGCCAGTGTACTTTTTCCACTGCCGGAGGGGCCCATAAGCATTAAAGCTTCATTTTCATATACCTGCATATCTACCTTATTCATCACTGGGGCCGTGTTTTTATCGTACCAAAAAGATAAGGCCTTGCATTGTATAATCGGCTCTTTTATATCAATCACCTGTTTGCCCTAGCGCATAGCTTTTTAAAAGGCCTGTTTTTGCAAGCCCATCTCCAATTGCCTTGCACAATATGCCAGAAAATAACACGCTGCTTACCAAGCGAATGCCAAACATTGCAAGCAATAGCCAAGGGGACAGCGCCAAAAATCCACTGCGGAAAAATCCCCATATAAAACTGGTAACGCAGCAACCGGCTGCCGCAATGCACATGGTTTGCAGGTTAAACTTGCGGTACCGCACCGCGGCAAATACCAGCTCGGCCCCAAGGCCCTGTATAATGCCGGATACAATTACAATGGGGCCATACATATTGCCCATAAGTACCTCCAGTAGGGCAGCCAATACCTCGGCCACAATGGCAACCCCCGGCTTTTGCAAAATATAGGCGGCAAGGGTGGCCGCCATAAACCATACCCCAAATACAAACTCATTTGCCAAGGGAGCCAACCCCAGCGGTGTTAAAGCCACACCCAAAAACGCGGCAAAGTACACTGCCGCCAAATATACAATGCCAAATACCACAGACAAAAGACCTACCAAAATTACATCTTTCAGCTTCCATACATATTTCTGTTTCATATTTTTTCCTCCTGTGTTGGGCTGTTTACACTTAGGGTAAAGGTTAGTACATAGTGGCTGGCATTTTGCTGCACATACTCGCAAACCTTCTGCAAATAATCCATAACTTGGTGCACATCTCCATCTATGCGGGTTGCATAGTGGATAGTTTTGGGAGAAAGCCCTGCCTGCTGCGCCATATAAAACACCTCGGCAATCAGGTCAATATACTCTTGCTGCCCTAGCGGGTACAGGGCAATTTTGCACTTAACGTCAAAGTGCTTATTGGCAATGGCGGGGGTGTTTAACAGTGCATCCCCTTTGGCAAGGTAACTGTCGGCATCTACATCGCCGGGGCACCCTTTAGAAAATTGCCCCTCCAGTGCCATATGCACATCGGGCTTGTAGGCATTTACAAAAAGGCCTCGCACCGCATCTACCACATGCAGCAGCCTGCCCCGATATACCGTACTGGTGGCGTCGGTAATATGCCACACATTGTTGATATTTGTTTTTTGCAGCGCCTCTGTAATAATCTGCGCATACTGGCTGTGCATGGGGTAAAGCGAAAACCGGCAGCCGGATATATCCATGCTGGCTCCGCGCCCCTCCCATGGCAAATCTGCCCTGCTGCAACTATTTTTAGACATAAAAAAACCTCCTTTTGATTTCCGTCAAAAGAAGGCAACTAACCGCGATATCGAAAGCACAACCGATAGTGTTTAGTATGCGCTTCCTACGACGGTACTAACCGTATCAGGTTCATGGGACTCTCTCAGCCACAATACATGTGGCACCCCAGCGCTTAATATTTTATTGTGTGCACAGTATAGTACAGGTTTTTTTATTTGTCAAAGATTTATTCGTAACTTTTTGCAATTTTTTATTTGTATAAAGGCATAAATATTTTCCGGCTTGGTTTCTTTGTAAACTTTTTTCTTTCCGCACAAGTTATGCCAAACCCTTCTATATATAAAGTCCCCTGCGCTTTAAAAAATAAAGCACAGGGGATTTTTGCAATCTGTTTTTACGTTATTAGGTTACTATTTGCAAGAAGCTGGGGATCATTTCTCCCTCGTAGTAGAAGAGACCGCGGCCCAGTGCCGATGCATCCCATACGCGCTGCTGGTTGTCGGGATATGCGGTGTAACCGCCTGCGTATACTTCAATGCGGTTGCCCGAAGGCTCCCAGAAATAAATGGTTTGCCCGCGTGTAATAGCGTGGCGGGTAGGCCCTACATCGCGCTTTACATTATGGATAGCCATAATATCTGCCGCATGCCCTACATCGTGCCAATCTTGCAGCAAAAAGCCTACATGGTGCATTTTGCCGGGTTTTGCATACTCTACAAAGGCAAGGTCGTGCGGTTTGTTAGAGCCGGTAATCCAAGCTGCCAAACGGCTGCCATCCTCTGTATTGCAAACCTCGGGTACAAACATGCCCAAAACTTCTGTGCAAAAACGTTCTGCTTCTGCAATGTTGGGGCCATACAGTAAAAAGTGATCCAACCGTTGGCAACGCATACCGCGGGGTTCTTCTGTCCAAATATCGGGGTTGCGGGTCATGGGGCGCTGCTCTGCCTGCTGTACGTCACAGTACAGCTCCAGCCTATGTCCTGTGCTAATGGTAAAACCATAACGTTTGCCAAAGCCGGGCTGGTTGCTGTTGGGTGCTACCTCATCTACAGGGTAACCAAAGGCTTCGGTGGCAGCTTTCATTCTTTCCAGTGTGGCTTCATCGGCTACTTTAAAAGCGGCATAATCAAAGCCGGCTTCGTCTGCCAGGCGCAGTGTAACCGAGTGGTGGTCAAACTCATCGTAGCCTTTTAGGCATACGCGGCCGTCAGTAGTACGGCAAACCTCGTTTAACCCAAGAATATTCTTGTAAAAATCCAGTGTTTTGTCCAAATCCAGTACGCGAAGCTGAATAAGACCCGGGCGCAATGTTCCGTTCAGTGCCATAATAAGTGCCTCCTTTTAATTTTCGTTTTCTGTCCATCCTATTATTAAATCCCCATGGGGCACAATGCAGCAGGCAAGCGCGGTATTTGTTGTCTCCTCTATTTTTGTTACATGCGCGCGGCTCATCCTTTTAACCACCTTATAGGGGCCGCTCTCCACATAAACTTTACAAATTCCACACCCGCCGCCATTGCATCCATGTTTGCCCATTCCGCCTTTGCACAGTGCCTGCAGCAAAAATTCGCCCTCGTTGCACGTGCATTGTTCGCCGGTGTCCCGGTTGGTAACTGTAAACTTTTGCATAACATTGCCTCACTTTTTTGTTAGCTGATAGGCAACGTCTATAATCATATCTTCCTGCCCGCCCACCATTTTACGGCGGCCAAGTTCTACCAAAATGTCCCGCGGCTCTAAATTGTATTTTTTTGCAGCGTCGTACACATGCAGCAAAAAGCTGGAATATACCCCTGCATAGCCCAGCATAAGCGAGCCATTGTCTACCACCTGTGGGCGAAGCATCAGTGGGTCTACCGCATTTTTCGCAAGATCCATCAGGCCGTAAAAATCCACACCTGTTGTATAACCGCCGCGCTGTAAAATACCCGCCATTACCTCCAGTTGGGCATTACCCGCGCCCGCGCCAAGCCCGCGCAGGGTTCCGTCGATATAGGCCGCACCCGACTCTACCGCTTTAAGGGTGTTTGCCGTAGCCATGCCCAAATTGTTGTGAGCATGAAACCCTACCGGAATATTTACCGCAGCGCGTACCGCCAAAATACGTTCTGCCACATCCTGCGGCAAAAGGTACCCGGCCGAATCAGCAATGTTTACATAGTCGGCTCCGTAACTTTCCATTTTTTGCGCCTGCTGGGCAACAATCTCCGGGTCTGCCATATGGCTCATCATTAAAAAACCAACCGCAAACATTCCCATTTTTTTTGCGGCCTCTATGTGCTGTGCGCTTACATCGGCCTCTGTAACATGGGTTGCCACCCGCACTGCCGAAGCACCGCAGCTTTGCGCATGCTTTAAATCTTCTATAGTGCCAATGCCCGGCAAAAGCAGCACGGTAAGCTTTGCCTGTTTTATTTCTTTTGCGGCAGCTTCCAGCAGGTCAAACTCGTTGGTGGCAGAGGGGCCGTAGGTATAACTGGCCCCCCCCAACCCATCCCCGTGGGAGAGTTCTATCATGGGGACATGGCAGGCATCCAACCCTTTTGCAATATCAGCTGCCTGCTGTTTGGTAAAGCTATGCTTTACCGCATGGCTGCCGTCCCGCAGGGTGGTATCTACCATTGTAATTTTGCCGTTTTCCATTTTAGCCCTCTCCTTTCCGCAGCATTTCCTCCGCTATTTTTTCGGCTGCGGCCACCGCGGCCGAGTTGATAATATCGAGATTGCCTGAGAATTTGGGCAAAAAGTCTGCCTGACCCTCTACCTGCACAATGGTGGTAACACGGTCCCCCTCTACCACCGGCGGCACACGCAATTGGTAGCCCGGCACATACTGTTTTACTTCATCTACCATTTGGTAAATGGATTGTAGTATGGCTTCTTCGCCTATCTCCGGGTTTTTTACCTGCACATAAATTGTGTTGGTCATCATCAGCGGAGGCTCTGCCGGATTTAAAACAATAATGGCTTTCCCCTTGTCTGCCCCGCCCACAACTTCCAATGCTTTAGAGGTTGTTTCGGTAAACTCGTCCATATTGGCGCGTGTACCCGGCCCGGCGCTTTTAGAGGAAATACAGGCCACAATTTCGGCATATTTGGCACCCGCCACCCGCGAAACTGCATAGACAATGGGGATAGTTGCCTGCCCGCCGCAGGTTACCATGTTAATATCTGGCTCGGTATGCAGTTGCTGCAAGTTTACGCAGGGCACACAGTAGGGTCCCACTGCCGCCGGGGTTAAATCTACCGATACAATGCCCGCCTTTTTTAGTATTGGCCCGTTAATTTTTAAATGGGCACTGGCGCTGGTTGCGTCAAAAGCAATTTTAATATCTTGCAGCTCTGCCACCGCTGCCACTCCCTCTGTAGAGGTTGGCACCCCCAAAGACTGTGCCCTCCGGATACCTTCCGACTCTACAATGCCTGCCATCAGGCCCATTTCTAAATTTTTGCTGCGAAAAATTTTGTACATCAAGTCACTGCCAATATTGCCCGGCCCAATTACGGCCACCTTTATTTTTTTCAAGTTCCGCTTCACCTCTTTTACATGTTTTGGGGCGGATATTTGTTAAAAAAGGCAACAGGAAACCAAGGGTATAAAACCCCGCTGTTTTTCCTTTTCAGGTTTATGTTTTGCTAAACAAACTCCGCTTTTACTGTGCCTAAAGTAGAAAACCGGGCTTCAAAAATATCCCCTTGTTTTGCGGGGGGCGCTGCCGAAAATGCCCCTGAAAGAATTACTTCGCCCTTTTTTAAAATAACCCCGTAAGCGTACATTTTGTTTGCCAGCCATGCCACTGCCTTGCAGGGGTTGCCCAGTACGGCTGCACCGGTGCCCTCGCCCACAAGTTCTTCTTTATTTTTGTATAGTTTCATACTTTCTGCCGGTAGGTTTATCTCTTGCGGGCTGCATTTTTTACTGCCCAAAATGTATCTGCCGGAAGAAGCATTGTCTGCCACGGTATCGGGTAATTTAATGTTCCAGTCCGCTATGCGGCTGTCTACCACTTCAAAGGCGGCCACCACATATTCTGTGGCATTTTCCACATCCTGCGCGGTTACCCTGCCACCGGTAAGGTCTGCCTTTAATATAAAGGCAATTTCGGCTTCTATTTTGGGGGCAATTAAATCTTTACAGGTTACCCTGCCATCCGGGCAATCCATGCTTTTAAACAAATGCCCATAGTCCGGCTCGTTTACGCCCAATTGTTTTTGAATGCCCTCGGAGGTAAGCCCTATTTTTTTACCCGAAATTACCTGCCCCATTGCCTGTACCCGGCGTATATTTTCCATCTGCACAGCATAGGCATCTTCTACCGTAAAACCACCGGGCATACCCGTAATGGGCGGTACCGCTTTTTGGCTTCTTTCTGCATCATACAGCATATCGGCCAGGGTAAAAATTCTATCTGCACTTTCCACTTTAAGCGCCTCCTTTTGCCCTATTACTTATCAAAAAAGTTGCCTACAAGCTGTGCAAATTCTTCGGTATGTTCTATCTGTGTCCAGTGGCCGCATTTGCCAAACACGTGCAGCTCGGAGTTTTGAATTAATTGCGAAAGTTTAAGAGAAGTTTCCAGCGGTATTACTCTATCCTCGCGTCCATGCACAATAAGTGTAGGCTGCTGGATGTTGCGGATGTAGTGCTGGTTGCCCGCCATACCCTCTACGCCGTTTTGGCGCGGTGCCGGGAACATAGAAGAAAAGCTCTCCTGAAATCCGGGCTGCATGCTGGATTCGTATCGGGTCTTTATAAGGTCTTTTGTTGCAAAAGAATGATTGTAGGTAAAAATTTCAAGCAATTCTTCCATATTGGCCAGTGAGGGAGTATAGCCCCATACACGGTCTAACCCATATGTAAGAGGGAAACTTACCCCCATGCTGCCCATAAGCACCAGCTTATTAATGCGCTCGGGGTAACGTATGGCCATGGTAAGCGCCAATGCCCCGCCAAACGAGTTGCCCACAAGGTTTGCTTTTTCTATTTTTAAAGCGTCAAACAAATCTATGGTTTGCTGCACCCAGGTGTTCATATTATAGGCAACATCTTCGGGGCGCTGGGTAAACCCAAAACCAACCATATCAGGCGCAATTACCCGGTAAGATTTGCTCCAGATTGGAAAAAGTTTGTTCCAATTGGCCCACGCTGTTACGCCGGGGCCCGAGCCATGTAAAAGTACAACGGGATATCCCTCGCCAACATCATGGTAGTTGGTGGCAAATCCTCCGGTTTGTATACTATTTGCTATCTCGGGTCTTTTCTCTGCCATTTTTATCTTCTCCTTTATATCTGTTTGGCTTATTCGCTTCGATACCCCATCTTAACGGAAATGGAATGTGCTGCTTCTTTTAATTCGGCAATGGCTTTTTCTAAATGCTCTCCCCAAAGAATATTGGAAAATCCTGATACGCTTATGGCAAAATCAACTTCACCATAACGGTTAAAAACAGGGGCAGCCACGCAGCGCAGGTTATCCATAATTTCACAGTCATCCATGGCATAGCCCTGCGTTTGTATTTGTTCTAGCTCCTTTTTTAGGGCAGGTAAAGAGGTAATGGTTTTTTCTGTTTTTGCCTCCATACCCTTTTGCGATACAATCCACTTCACCTTGCTCCAAGGCATATGGCTTAGCAGCATTTTGCCAAGCCCCGTACAGTGCATGGGCAGGCGAGACCCCACTTCCGACACGATTCGCATCATCTGTGAAGAATCCACCTTTTCTACATACAGTACATCCCCTTTATCCTCTTTGCCCATCTGCACCATCTCGCGCAGCGTTTCGCTAAGGTGCAGCATATAAGGGCGGGCTACTTCGCGTATGTTCCAGCTGTCTGCCACCTGCGTACCAAGCTCAAACAGGCGTATGCCAAGGCGGTATTTGCCATCTTCGGGAGACTGGTCAATATAATGATAATCTCGCAGGGTAGACAGCAAACCGTGTACGGTACTTTTGGGCCAGTGCATGGCCCTTGCAATGTCGCTTAAAGACATTTCCCTGCGCTCGGAAGAAAGCAACTCTAATAAAAGCAACGCACGCTGCACCGATTGCACGTGTGAGCCCGCCTGCTTTGGTGTTAAATGAGGAACCGTAAAATCTTTGCTTTCCAACCTGCGCCTCCCCGTTTGGTAAAAAAAGAAGCTGCCTCCTGTTTGTTACATTGTTTAAATTTTATTATCAATTTACACTATTTTTGTATCTTTAGTATATCACTCAAAAATTCTTCTTGCAACGAGTTTATTCCCATATACCGAACGATAGTGCCCATTTACGGAACAAATTCATTGTTTATTTCCTTTTGGTCCTGTTTAGCGGGCATAACAAAAGGACGCCTTTTAACTAAAAAGCGTCCCTCTATCAATATTTTTACTTTACAATATTTACTACGCCCATCCAATAATACCCGTATAGGTTGCGGTTATTGGTTTTTTGCGCCGTGCCGTCAATAATAAGCTGAAAGCCCGCCTGATCCAGGCTGAGGTCTGTACGCAGTGCGCAAGCACCGCTATTGGCAAGGCGGCTTGCCATTTGCCCCGACATTTGGTCTTGAGAAAGATAAAGCCCCATTGTGGTATAGTACTCGCCCTCCGCACCGCTGGCTGTATAGTCGCCCAAGCTATCATCCCCAATATAGCGTGTGTACTCTACCAGTTTAGAAGCCGAGCAACTGTCTGGCAGATTTAAAAACACATTGGGTATTTCGTCTATATCGTTATTGGTTGCGTCTACTGTTTTCCATTCTCCGTTTATAAAAACACGGTTCCAGGCATGGTAGGCACTTTGGTCTCCATCAATAAAACCATCCACCACAATCGCATCTATACCTGCCGCCTGCGCCATAATTTTAAAGGCTGCCGCATAGCCGCCGCACACCGCTGTTTTATTTACCAGTATTCCGTAGGGGGTCCAGTTATCGCCTATGGCTGCATTGGCATACCCGCCCCCTGCCACAAGCTGATTATAGGCATCCCAGTTATACTCTGCCGTACTGCAAATGTAGTTATTAATGGCAAACACCTTTTCTTGGTCACTCATATCGGCGGTAATATAATTGTCTAAAAATATCTGTACCTCTGCGGCAACAGCATTCTTTTTTTGTTCCCGTACTTCTTTTGTATCTCCAAACTCTACCGTCAATTTTCTTTGAGAAGCCGAGTAATATTCTTTATCTATATACATAATCATGGGGTTTTGATAGCAGGCCTCATCGTATGCATCCCATACCTTGTTTACATCGCTGGCCTCGGGAAAATCTCCCAAATCGATGGTGGTTTGCCCCCACAGCAAGCATACAGTAATATACTCGCTCATTGCGGTGGTAGCATACACCTTACTTATGCTGCGCAGCACCGAATTCGATTTATTATCCTGCACCGGCACCGATGATACGCTCTCGCTGCTGTTTTCTTCGGTTTCATCGTCTTCATCTGACACTGTGCGGGCATTGCTGATGGCCCCCGGCACCCCGCCGGAACGCCCTGTTAATTCTTCCTGCCTTATTTTTAAATCTTGTAAAGAAGTTAAAAGTGCTTCTTCCTCCTCTGGCAGCATTAAAGGCACAGAGTACCCGTAAAACGGCGTACCCTTTATTTTCCACGGGATTTGAAAACTGCCAAACTCGTTATTTGTATTTGCGTTTTCTACATCATACTCCACCATTTTATACACCAACTGCCCGTCGCACATAACAACGGGCACATTTACTGGTAAGGCAGCAATTTGTGCAGGAAAGCTAAGCGAACCCGTTTCGTTTGTCATAGTGGCATAGCCAATTGAATAAGGCAGGGTAGATGTAAGCTCGTTTTGGTCAAACAGCGCCGCAGAAGAACTGCCCTGAGTATTTACCGCAACCACACCAAACAAATAATGCCTGTCGTCCTGAAATGCTTCTTCTCCAAGCCTTTCTATCTCTTCCTGCGTAAACTCCCAGTTTGCATCGTCCAGCGAGTAGCTAAAACTTCTAAAAGTATGGTTTACAAGGCCTTCGCCATCCTCTGCACCGGGGTCTTCCCAGTAGGTATTGGTTGTTTGGGCTTCTATAAAACCATAGCGCACATCGGTTTCATCTTTCATTAAAACAAGGCGCACAAGATAGTATTTTTCTGCCCCTTCTACTGCATTCCATTTAAACCCGGCACGCCCTTCGTCTGTTGTATAAAAAGTAACCTCGGGTGTGGGCAGTTCGGCTTTTACAGTAAATATGGTGATGATTGGTTTTTGTAAATCTTCGCCGGTTTCAAAGTTTTTCCACTGTACTATATAATACTGCGGCAGGTTGCCCCAGTCTTGCTCTTCCCCTTTAAAATACAGCAGTGCATCGTCTCCATGGGCATATAATTCAAGCTCTCCCTCGTCGGCATAAATGCTAGAAATTGAAAATGCCGGATAGGTACCGGGCCCCATAAACAAATGCGCGGTTCCGTCCTCGGCTTTTTCGGCTTTCCAGCTTGTTTGCACTGTACGGGTAAAATCCGCATCCTGATATACATTTACAAACTCGGTAATTTCCATATCTTCGTATTCTTCATTTTCAAATATGCTCGAAGAAAACACAAATTCAAAGGCATGTCCACGCTCTACACTGTATACCGGAGGAGCATATTCGTATTTTTCCTGCCCTTTATATTTACTTTGGATAGCAACCGCGCTTGTATTTTCATCGTTAGCGGTTAAACTATCCTCAGAAGCTGCTTTGCCGCAAGACACAAATACAGCCAGTATTGCCATAGCCAATAAAAGCGAAAGACATTTTTTTATACCCATATCGGTTTCTCCTCGTTTGCCTAAAAAGTTTTTGCAATAAACAGGGTCACACTATCAACACGAACTAAATGCAAAAAATCGCGCATCAAAATTACTTTTTAACGTGTTTTGCAACACAACAAAGCAGTACTTCTGCCTTTTTTGCAATAAAAAAACACAGCTTTTCATAACCGCTTTAAGTTTGAAAAGCTGTGTTTTAATTAAAGTAAATATGCTTGCTTACAGTAGCAGCTCACCCGGTGGGGCAAAGCGGAAGCTACAAATCAATGGCACTTACTGCTGTTCTTCCTCTTCATTTGGCGATGGCTGCTCTTGCTTTTCGGCAGATTGGCCATTTGTTGGGGAAGTAAACAGATACATTAGCTCTGGGCTGCCGTAGTAGGTGTCGTAATAGGCCTGCTCTTTAGAGGGCGCGGCTGCAATAGCCTCTTCGGTTTTTTCTTCCATTTGGGCTATCGGCTCCTCTTCTTCCGTTTGGTACTTTTCATCTTCTTCATATGGTATTTCTTGCCCGGGGCCTTGCTCCACTGTATAAGCTACAGTTTCAGGCTCCGATTCTTCTGTTGGGTAGGCCGCAAAAAAGCCTCCCTCAGCGGGCAACTCTTCTTCTGGGGTTTCGTCTTGTGCATAGCCCACAGCCTCCGGTTGCGAGTCTTCTTCTACTTTAGCAGCAAAGAAATTCCCCTCGTCCAGCCACGCTTCCTCCGGGGTTTGCTCCTCTGCATAAGTTGCAACTTCCGGCTGAGCTTCTTCTGCTGCTTTAGCAGCAAAAAAGTTTCCTTCGGCAGCCCATTCTTCCGAGTTTCGCTCTTGTCCATTGTCTACAGTTTGCGGCTCGGGTTCTTCTAGGGTTGCCGTTGCAAAAAAGCTTTCTTCAGCAGGCGGGGTTTCCTCCGGGAGCTGTTCCTCGTACATTTGTACATTTTCTTCTGGCTGCAAAACTGGCTCTGTTTGCGCGGCATATATTTCTTCCGCAATATCCGGCTGCCACTCTTGCGGCTCCTGCGCATGAAATACTTCTGGCTGCGATACCGTCTGTTCTGTCATCTGCTGCGGCCGGTACTCCTCCTCAAACTCGGGCACATTCCACACAGAGTGCAGCGGCCTGTCTGGCTGGGGTATTTGCCCATAAACCGGCTGGGTTACCGGCTCAAATACAGGCTCTTCCTCTACCGGCACTTCTTGCGTATTTACTGCAATGGGTTCACTTTCGGCATACTGCGCGGACGGTACATATGCCTGGTATGGCTCGGAAGCATTTTGCTTGTCATCCGCGCCCATGCTCCAGTTGTCGTAAGAATACCCTTCCCAAGTGGGCTGCGGCGCTTCTTTTACTTCTTGCTGGAGATACACCGGCGGGCTGTACAAATCTGCGGTATCGGCCTGCACACCACTGGCCATATAGGGTATGGGGGCAGAGGCTCCTTCTTCTTTTAGCACAACTTCATCGGCGCCGGGCTCTGTGTATGTATTTTTAAAGAAGTTCCCATCCTCTTCGGGCATTGCCGGGGGCTGGTACTGGGGATACACATCTTTGTTTTGGGGCTGGTCGTATGCAAAATCTAGCGGGTCTTCTTGCTGAACCGGCGCATCCTCAAACATATTTTCTGTTACCGGCGGCATATATTGCGCTGTTTCTTCGCGGGGTATTTCCTCAAAAATACCCTCCGGCACAGAGAAATACCTGCTGCCGGGCAGAGGATCTTCCCACACCGGTATATTTTCTGCATCGGCATCTGCCGCCATAGTTTGCGGCGGTGCCTGCTCTTCAAAATCCAATTCGCCCATACTGGGCATCCGGCCATCTGCCGGCGGCAAAATCGCAGGCTGGTGCTCGTATGCACCCGCGCTGTTTTTAATGTTTATTTCATCCGCAAATTCCCTGTTAAGCAGGGGCTCCTGCGTTTTTTGCATTACAGAGGACATATCTGCCTCTTCGTCTTTTACCTCTGGGGGCATTGTTTGTACCGGTTCGGGCAGGGCATCGGATATATCTTTTTTAAAAAAGGATGCGCCCGCTTCGGCTCCATACGGGTCCTCGGGCAAAAAGTCTTGTTCCTGCTTTTCTTTCTTTTTACTGTCTTCGGACGCAAATACAGGGGCTACGGGTTCTGCCTCGTCGTCATCCTCTATATGTCCGGCACGGTAAATGCTTTTTTCTTTTTTATTTTCTTCCTCTTCATCCTCATCAACAGAAGAAGTGGTGGGTTTTTGCGCTTCCTGCTTTTCTTTCCTGTCTCTTTCCATCAGTGCAAGCATAGCGGCGCACATAATTTGCAGGGCAAAATACAGGGCCATAAGCGGGGTCCATCGGTTAAACATTTGCATAGGCGTATTAAAGTTCTCTATCACCAGCAGCGTTAGTATCGAGAAAAGCGCAAGGCAAAATACCGTAACAAAAATAGCAAGCCTTATTTTTTCTTCTTTTGCGGTATAGGGCAGATAGGTGCCTTTGGCTTGTTTTTGCTTCTTTTTGCTTCTGGAAATACCAATGGTTAAGACAATAGCTATTATAATTGCCACGGCAGCAAGCGCAAGGTTTACCCATGCCCAAGAGTCTGTTATAAACGCCGCAGGCGCGGGCATATCGGCCAAAATAATCATTCCGCCTCCACTGGTTGCCGCCGCACCAGACAGGGAGCCTGAAGCAGATCCACTGTCTGACTGGCTGGTTGTACCCAGCAGCTCGCTGCCGCTGGAAGAGTTGCTTTCGGATGACGATGAACTGCTCGAACCATCTGACCCGGATTGGCTTGTTGAAGAGGATACCGGCAGTATGGTAGAACTTTCTACCGGTGGAGTTTCCGTACTGCTTTCGGGCGGTGGCACGCTGGGCGGGGGCGGGGTACTGCTTGCAATTGGTATTGCTTCAAACTCTACGCTAATTACATGGTCTGCATTTATATTGTCAAAGGTATATGTTGATACTGCCCCTGCAAACGCACCGTCTACCTGCACCTGCTTTACCCTATAGCCTGTTGCAGGCACAAATTTATAAGTTTTACTGTCTCCGCCCTGTACTGTAACGGCGCCATCCGATGGGTTTATGCTTCCGCCGGTTTTGCCGCCTATATAAGAAGATTGAATGGTATAGTTTGCCACTTTATAGGTTACGGTAATGCTATTGTTGCTTTGTACATTGCTAAATACATAGGTGCCTACACCATTACGGTCTACTGTAAAGTTGGCCGCCGCGCCGTTTACCCTTACTGAATCTACCTTGTAGCCTCTGTCCGGTGTCAATGTATACACCTGGCTGTCTCCGGCGGCAACCTTAGTAGCGCCTGAGGGGCTGATGCTGCCTTTGCCCGATGCGTTTGAAGAAATGGTAAAATGCGTTTGTTTAAAATTTACAACAATATAAGATTCGTACTGTACATTGTAAAAGGTGTAGGTACCAATGCCCGCGCCATCTAAATAATAATCTGTGCTCAGCACTCCGTTTATCCATACCGCCTCTATAGCAAACCCCGACGAAGGGATTAGGGTGTAGGTGGCATTGTTTCCCTTATACACCTTTTGCTTGCCGGTGGGCGATATAGACCCGCCCGACCCTGCGCTGGAATGGATGTATACATAAGAGGCACGGGGCTGGATTGGCAAAAATCCACCCTCTTTTTCTTCTTCCGGGCTACTTTCTGCTTCTTCACTTAAAGAGGAAGACTCTGCGTATAAATCCTGCGCAAAAACCGTTATATTCCACATTGCAAAGGCAAAAACACCGATAACAAAAAAAGCAAATGCTTTTTTTAATATTTTCATTGTTTTCCTGCTCCTTTTGCAACCCAATTTTTAGAAAAGATGAAGTTAAAATTTTAGTTTTAACTTCATCTCAAAACCAGTCATTTTTTAAAAAAATATTCTCAAAAATTATACCACACAACATAAATGTACGCAAATATGTAATTTAGAACATTAATTTGGTTTTTTCTCCCAAAATCGTATATTTTAGCGACGTTTACCGAGAAATCTATTTTAAACCTGGCCTTACATTATATATTTTACAAAATGGGTTTGGTATGTTATTTTTTTGTAAACCCATTGTACGCTCGTATTTTGAAATCATACTTCTTTTTGCCTCGTTTTATAAATAAGAATGTATTTTATTCTTTTTTCATTACAACCATACTTGTGCTTTTTGCAAAACCAGCCTAAAACAATTCCTTGGCCTGTACCGCAGGCAAATTTACAATCCATTTACTATTAATAGACAACCCGGGAGAAAACAATTGAAATCAACCAACAAAACCAATACAGAAGTACTGGGCTTTACCCGCCGTACCCCCAGCCCTATGGTGGGGCTTTCGGCCGATGAAGCCGCGCTGAGAATGCAGTGCGGCGCCCACAACGCGCCTCCACAGGGTGCCGTACCCGGTGTTTGGACCATTATACGCAAAAACACTTTTACCCTGTTTAACCTGATAAACCTGCTGCTTGCCATTGCCCTTTTGTTTGTTGGCCCTATTAAAAACATTTTGTTTTTAGGCGTTGCACTGTGCAATACCGCTATGGGTATTATACAAGAGCTTCGTGCACGGCGCACATTAAATAAACTTTCGGTGCTGGCACAAGGAAAAGCCGAAGTACTGCGTGACGGGCAACCCATTACCATGGAGCAGGCCGGTGTTGTGGTGGATGATGTTTTACTGCTGCGTACCGGGGCACAAATTTGTGCCGGCGGCATTGTGCTTGAAGCGCAGGGTGTAGAAATAGACGAATCACTTTTAACCGGGGAAACCGACAAGATACAAAAACAGCCGGGAGACAAGGTACTTTCGGGCAGTTTTGTTGTATCGGGCACCGCCCGTGTGCATGTTACCTCGGTAGGGCAAGGCAGTTACGCCAACGCCATAACGCTTACCGCCAAAAAAGAGAAAAAGGCAAAAACGCCCTTAATGCGTACCCTTAACAATATTATAAGGGTACTTACCGTTGCTATTTTACCCATTGGTGCCCTGCTTTTTTACCAGCAATACACCGGCACCGGCAGCTTTGCCTCTGCTGTTTTGGGCACCTCCACCGCCGTGCTTGGCATAATTCCCGAAGGACTGATTTTACTTACCGGCGTTACCCTTACCGTAGGCGCGTTAAAGCTGGCAGGCAAAAAGGCACTGGTGCAAACCCTGCCCAGCATAGAAACACTGGCGCGGGTAGATGTAAATTGCCTTGATAAAACCGGCACCATTACCGACGGCACCCTTAGTTTTGAAAAACTGGTGCCCCAAACAACACCTGAGGGCTTTGCCATAGAAGATGCTCTGCGCGAAATGATGGCCGCGCTGGATGACACCAACGCCACTGCCGTTACCCTGCGTAAAGCATTTGTGGGCAAGCCCCAGTGGCACTCCACCTCTCAAGTTCCCTTTGCGTCAGACCGCAAGTGGAGCTCTGCCAGTTTTGAAGATAGGGGCACTTTTGTACTTGGAGCCCCCGGCTTTGTTTTTGAAAACCTGAAAGAACTGCCCTTTTACAGCACGGTAACCCAATATGCCACCGATGGCTACCGTGTACTGTGCCTTGCACACAGCGGCGATGCTGCGCTTCAGGATAAAAACCTACCACAAAACCTTACCTGCCTTGGGCTGATTGTTTTAAGCGATACCATTCGCCCCGAAGCCCCCGATACCTTTCGCTTTTTTGAAAACGAGGGTGTTACCCTTAAGGTTATTTCGGGCGATGACCCTGTTGCGGTTTCTACCATTGCGCAGCGTGCAGGCATAAGCAATGCCCAAAAATATATAGATGTAAGCCAGTTTGCCGAAGACCACAATTTTGCTACCCTTGCCGAAGAATACGCTGTTTTTGGCCGGGTGTCTCCCGTACAAAAAAAGGGATTGATTGGTGCCCTAAAGCAAAACGGCCATACCGCCTGTATGACAGGCGACGGTGTAAACGACGTACTGGCCATGAAAGAAGCCGATTGCAGTGTTGCCATGATTAATGGCAGCGATGCCGCGCGCGGCACCTGCGATTTTGTGCTGATGACCTCCGATTTTTCTGCCATGGTGGATGTGCTGCGGGAGGGCCGCCGGGTGATAAACAACATAGAGCGCGTGGCCTGCCTTTATCTTGTAAAAACCATTTATTCTATGCTGCTGGCTTTTTTATGGATGTTTATGCCCGGTGCTTACCCCTTTGCGCCGCTGCAAATGACACCCATAAACACCTTTACCGTTGGTATTCCCTCCTTCTTTTTAGCATTGCGCAACAACTACCAAAAACCCGCCGGCCAGTTTGCCGCCAATATTCTGCGGCATTCTCTGCCCTCTGCCCTTACGGTGGTTTTCAATATTCTTGTTATTTACCTTGCCTCGGTGTTGTTTGGTCTTTCTCAGGCAGAAACCTCAACAATGAACGTTTTGCTTACCGGTACGGTTGGTTTTCTTACCTTGTGGGCCGCTTCAAAACCGTTAGAAAAACCCGAGTACTTTTTGCTTGGTGGCTTATCGGTTGCTTTTTTACTTGCGTTTTTTGTTTTCGGAGAGTTCTTCAATCTCGAAAGTTTGCTTACCCGCAACGCCTTTTTCTATCTGCCGTTAATGTACACCAGTGTACACATGGTACGGGGGCTTTCACGCGGGGTGGTTTGGGTGCAAGAAAAATATAAGCTGGCTTTTCCCAAAAAGACCAAACGGGTGGTTTAGTTTCCACATTCCTTTAAACATCTATAAAGCCCTGTTTTGCAAATGCAAAACAGAGCTTTATTCTTTTAATGTTTTTGCCGTATTTTCAACGATGCGAAGCTTTGCTGTTGAAAAAAGAATGTTTAGCTACAACAAAATAGCTGCTCTGGGTAAAATATCTTTTTGCCATGGGCAAACACAAGGGCAAAATTTTATCTCGCCTTTATCTCTCTACCTCTTTAGCATATTTTGCAGTATCTATGCCAATGCTTACTCTTCGCCCATTACAACAATTTGCACTGTGCGTTTGCGGGCGCGTACTTGATCCCAATCGATAAAATAGGTATAGCCAAACTCGCCCAAATCCATTTCACCATTTTCTATTACAATGCTTTCCGACCGACCAAATAAGCAGGAGCGAAGATGCCCATCGGTATTTAGGCTGGTCCAGGGGCCAGGCTCGCCCACGCTGTCGCCAAACTCAACGTGTTTGGGGCCCGGGTGCAGGTACTGGTTTTCTACCCGGCAGGTGGGTATCAGCTTTTCCATTAAATTGCAAAGGTCTTGCTGCAGGTATTCCAGCCCAAAATAGGTTTTGTCGTGCGAGCATTCCTGTATCATTACAGAGCAGGTGGTGTGGTGAGAGTATACTGTGCATACCCCCTCTTTCACATTCGATTCAGCCACAATTGCCTTTATCTGGTCGGTAATGTTATGAAAGGTGGGGTGCAGCCCCTCAGACTGTACTTCAAAGCTTTTTCTTACCATTTTCATGGGTGTACTCTCCTTTGTTTTTCTGTTTTTTCGCACAGGATATTAGACTTATGCCTTTTTGTATGCATAAGGTACTGTGTGTACTTTGTTTTAATAGGTAGTTTGTTGTTTTGCAGTCACTTGTAAAACAGGGTTGCGGCAGTCATTTACCTGCCTGCAAAAATACGGTTTACAGGCAAAACCCGTTCTCTTTGTTTTGCCAAATGCTTTATGAGTTTAAACGCTCGCCCACAGCACCACCCGGATGAATCAACGCAAACTGCTCGTTTTTATAGCCTGTTTCTTCTATCAGCGCCGTTTGCAGCGCATCAAAAATAGCGTTTAAAACGCAAAAGCTGGTGGTTCCCTGGCTGTTATACTTATCCGTCTCTTTTTCAACATGCATTTTTATGGCAATATCGCTGTCCTTTGCCAGGGGAGAATCCATGTTTTCGGTAACGCCAATTACAATGGCTCCCTTTTTTTTGCATATTTGTAAAATGGGCAGCAGTTCGGCTGTTTTGCCCCCGCGTGAGGCAAGCAGCATAACATCCCCCGCTTGTATAAAGCCAGTGGCACCATGCACTGCCTCGGCCGGGGATATAAAACGCGCGGGGCGCTCTATACAGCACATTAAATGGGCAAAATGCTGGCAGGCTATGCCAGAGTGTCCACACCCGCTGGCCGCTATGCGGGGGGCTGTTTTTAGCGCGTCTACCGCCCGCCCAAACTCTTTGGGGTCAATGTGTAGCAGCGCCGCGCGTAAAGACTCTGCCTCGATGGTAAACGCCTGCTGTGCCTGCTGCCAAGCTTTTTGTTCCATAGCCGCCCTCCGGTTTTGCTTTTTGTTTTATTGTAGCAGGTATTTTATGTATACCGCTTACTCGCCAATAATCTGCACCTGCACCTGGCGGGTTCTGGCACGGGTCTGGTCAAAGTCTACAAAGTACACATGCCCAAACTGCCCAAGGTCCAGCTTGCCATCCACAATTACAATCGATTCGCTGCGCCCCAAAAATACAGACCGCAGGTGTGCATCGGTATTTAAGGTTTCGGGCTTGTCCTCTCCGTGCAGAGCCGAAAACTCGGTTAGCTCCGGGCCGGGATGCATATACTGCCCCTCTTTGCGGCAGGTGGGGATAAAATCCTCAAAAATATCGGCAAGGTCCTGCTGCAAATATTCCAGCCCGGTATAGGCTTTGTCAAAAGAGCATTCCTGTGTCATTACAGAGCAGGTGGTGTGGTGAGAATATACTACGCACAAGCCCTTTTTTACCCCTGTTTTATCTATAATCTGCTGTACCTGCTCGGTAACGGTATGAAATGTAGGCCGCAAACCGGTGGATGTAACCGCAAAAGATTCTGCTGTAATTACCATTTTTACCCCTCCTGTTGGGTTTGTAGTTTTTGCAGGTCGTCGTATGCTTTGCGCACGTTGTAAATCATTTCATCTACCATGGCGTAGGGGGCTTGCGCATTAAAAATGCCCGATGCCGCGCCCGTTGCCTCTGAGCCTGCAAAAATAAAATCGTACACCTGCTTGCCCGAAGATATGCCTGCCGCCTGCTCTACCAAAATGTTGGGGTCTATGGCTTTAATAACACGAATAGATTCCATTACATAGCTCATATCGCTTGCGGCACCCGAGCCAATCAGTTCGGTGGGTTCGGGGTTGATAATATCGGGGTGCAATTGCGCAATTGCCTGTGCTTCGGCAATGGTATCGGCACATGCAAAAGAGAGCATGTCCAGCTCGGTGGCTCTGTCTATGGTTTGTTTAATGGCCGAAAGTGTCATGGGTCGCTCGCAATGGTTTACCACCACGCCCTGTGCCCCTGCGGCTTTTAAGGCTTCGGGCAGTACGTCTGCCATACCCCGCCCGGGGTGCAATAAATCCATATAGGGGGCCAGCACAATCAGGTTTTTGGTGTTTTCTACCACACGGCGTATCTCGGTATAGGGGGCAATAAAAAGCACATCTATATCATATTTTTGGGCGGCAGCATCGGCCACTTTGGCCAGTTCTACCACTTTGTCTCCATAAATATAGTTTTTTGTGCCTATCTCAAAATACGGTGTTCTTATTTTTGGCTTCATTTTTTACCGTCCTTGCATGCTTTATTGTTTCTTTATAAGCCGTTTATTCAATTACGGCAAAATCCCAACCCATACACCCGGCAAAAGAGCGCATGGTGTCTATGTTCCATTTGTATACCACCGCACCATGGTGCCCGCCTCCCAAAAGGCTATACTGACGCAAAAAGTCTGGCACAGGCACTTGGGGCGCAAACCATCCACGTACAGTGCGCTGCATCTCGGGCGATTCTTCGGGTATGGGCAGTACGCGGCCCGGCGCTGCAATTAGCAGGTAGCGTCCGTTTTCGATGGGGTTTAGGTTTACAAAGCCCGCATTTTCCTCTCCCTCAAAACAGGCGTACAGGGTTGCGGGGTTGCCGGCCGATGTATAGCTAAAATCCATTTCGGTTAACAGTATTGGCTGTGCGGCAACGGCCGGGTTAAATTCTCCCATATGGCTTAAAAACACGCTGTTGTCTTTCCAGTCTGGGCAAAACATTTCGGCAAAGGTGGTTTTGGGAAAGCCCGCCATCAGCGCTGCCACAAAGGCCGCGTTCATTGCATCGCCCTCGCCTGCATACCCTATGCCCCGCTCCATGCTTTTACACAGCTCTAAAAACGGCATTACGGGCAGTGCGGGGTTATTTTCGGTTTCTAAAAAATTAACCGTAATTGCGTCTAATTTTTCTTCTTCTATCCATTTGCGCAGCGCCAGCCCCACCCGTGCCGATATAGTATAGGCTTGCTGCGAAAGGTCTTTTACTGTAAAACGGGCGCTGTCTGCCTGCCACTCTTTTTGTATTTCTTCCTCTGGTATGGCGGCAAGCTGCCCGGCTCCTTTTTCAAAATCAAACGGTACCACCGTAATATCCATTTTTTGCAGGGCATCGTCCCCTACCAAAAAATCACCCATGCCCGCAAACGATTCTCCCACGCGACCCACACGGCACCCGTGCATACGGTGCGCCATCATAGCGCCCGCCGCCGCATTGTGCAAACATTGCAATACGTTAGAATGCTGGTAGTGCCCGGCAAAAACTTGGTATTTTACCCCGCTGCGCCGCAGCATGCTGCACATATCCTGCACGCCATGTATACCGTGGTTTTGCATAATGCGCCCCACACCTGTAAATGCGTTAAAAGAATAATCGGGCGTGGTATCCAGCACCAAAATAGGCAGGCTTGTTTGCGCCAGTACCTCATAACACTCTAAAGAGGGCGAATAAGCCAGATGCAGGGTAACCAGTGCATCCACTTCTTCTTTTTCAAAATGGCATACCGCTGCTTCAATTTCTTCTTTTAAACGGCAAACCGGATGATGCACCACTGTAAGTGTTTCTTCCAGCTTATTTTCTATCTCTGTTTTAAAGCCCTCTACCTCGTCCCGCAGCCACGCCTGTGTATCGTCGTACAGTTTTAGGTACAACGCTAGCAGGCCTATTTTTGGTTTCCTCATTGCCATTTATTCCTCTCCAAGGGCGTTTTGTTCTTGTTACAAACCACCCTTTAGGACCATTTGTTTGGTATGTGCACAGGGTGGCGGTTATTTGCCGGCCACCCTGTACCTTGCATTTTTACTTGTCGTAGGTATATTTTGCTTTAAACTGCTCTACGTTGTCTTTTGTAATAATGATAGAGCCCGAGTCTACAATGGGGGGGATGGGGTTAATGCCGGCTTCTAGGTAATTTTGGGTAACCTTTAAATTGCCGTTGGCATAATCGTGCAGCCACTTTACGGCAATGTATCCTTCTACATAAGAGTTTTGCGCAAACGAGGCGGCAACCTCTCCGCTCTCAATCAGCTCTAGTGTGGCGCTGTCGCGGTCGCGGCCTACAATTTTAATTTTGCCGGTAAGGCCTGCTTCGCGCACGGCAGTGGCTGCGCCTACAGCAGAGGGAGCCTGCATGCCGATAATACCCACAACGTCTTGGTTTGCCTGTAAGGCTGCGCCCACAGCGGTAGCAGCGGTGGTTTCGTCTGCCTTGTCATCTACCTCGGCTACAATTTCAATGTTAGGCCAGTTTTTACTCAGTTCGTCTTTGCAGCCCTGTAGGTTATCTATAGCAGAGGGCTGACCACCCGATAAAAAGCTAGAAATAAGAATTTTGCCTTTGCCGTCAATCTCTTTTGCCATCTGTTTTGCCATCTCTACGCCGGTGTTGTAGGGGTCACAGCCCAAAAATGCTAAACGGTTCGATTCAATATCGGTGTTTACACAGATAACGGGGATACCAGCCGCAATGGCGTTGTCTATGGCAGCACCGGTTTCTTGAAACTGCCCATGCAATACAATGCCGGTAACTTTTTTGGCCACTGCTTGGTCTATTGCTTCGGCCACTTTTTCGGGAGACAAATCTTGCGGGCCTGCATAGTACCAGTCTGCGTCAAGGCTGTTGGCGGCATCGTTTACGCCCGCTTTCAGCGCGTCAAAAAACTCTAACTGGTGCAAAGACATAATTACTGCGTATTCTTCTTTTTCGCCGCTGTTGCCTGCCGGGGCGGCAGAAGAACCATTGGAATTTGCGCCGGAGGAAGCTGCCCCTCCGCATGCAACCAGAGAAAATACCATGATAAGTGCCAGGGCCATCGCAAATGCGTTACGTATCTTTTTCATAATACTGTCCTTTCAACTTGTTTGTTATTTTATTCTGAGTTGTTGTTCGTATACGCGCCTTGTGTTTATGCTGTTTCTACAATGCCCGAAGCGAGCTTCATCATCCCCCTTTCAGTCGCTTCGCTGTTTGCAAGTTCTCCGGTAATTTTTCCTTCGTAAAAAACCAAAATTCTGTCGCAGGACGCCATCAGCTCGGTCATTTCGGACGATACCATAATGATGCCCTTGCCCTCACCCACAAGGCGGCGCAGCAGCATGTGTATCTCTGCCTTGGCCCCTACGTCTATGCCGCGAGTAGGTTCGTCAATTAAAATAATGTCTGGGTTGGCCGCCAGCCACATAGACAGCAATACCTTTTGCTGGTTGCCGCCCGAAAGATTGCCCACCTTTTGTTTTGTACCACTTAGCTTTATTTGCATGGCCTTGCGATAATCCTCGGCCGTGGCAGTTATTTTTTTATAGTCAACCAGCCCGCCAGTAACATATTTTCCCGAGGAGGCGGCGCTTATGTTTTGCTCGGCATTCAACTCTAAAAACAAGCCCTGTACCTTGCGCTCTTTGGTAATATAGGCAAAGTGGTTTTTCTTTGCATCTACCGGAGAGCGGTTTTTTACCGTGCTGCCGCTTTTAAATATTTTGCCATCGGTAGTGGGGCGCCAGCCAAACAGGGCTTCCAGCACTTCGGTACGGCCCGAGCCTTCCAGCCCGGCAAGACCCAAAATTTCGCCCTTATGCAGGCAAAAACTTACGTTTTGCACCGCACCGCCGCTGCACAGGTTGTCTACCCGCAGCAGCTCTTCGCCCTTTTGGGTGGTGCCAACACCGTAGTTATACAGCACATCGCGGCCTACCATCAGGTGCACAAGTTCATCTTTGGTAAGGCCCGGGCGGTTTGCAAAACTTTGCACCAGCGCACCGTCTTTAAGCACCGTAATTTCATCGGCCAAGTGCAGTATCTCATCTAGCTTATGAGAGATATACACAACGGCCACGCCCTTGCTTTTTACATCCTCTATCAGGTGATACAGCCTTTCCACCTCTTCGTCCGTAAGGGCACTGGTGGGTTCGTCCAAAATCATCACCTTAATATTCATCGAAAGTAAGCGGGCAATTTCTACCAATTGCTGCGCACCAAGGCTTAGCCTGCTCATGCTGTCGGTGGGAGAAATGTGGTACAGCCCCACACGCTCCAATAGCGCACGTGCATCTTTGTACATTTTTTTGTAGTCTACCCGTCCGCCTTTTTTAGGAAAACGCCCCACAAACAGGTTGCTGGCTACATCCAAATGGGCAAAGTTGTTAAACTCCTGATACACAATGCCAATCCCAGCCGCAATGGCATCTCCGGGATAGGTAGGATTTAGTTCTTTGCCCTCTACCAAAATAGTGCCCGAATCTTTTATATAGGCACCCGCCATAATTTTCATCAGGGTAGATTTTCCGGCGCCGTTTTCTCCTATAATGCAGTGTGTGGTTTGCGGCTTTACCGCAACGCTTACATCATTGAGGGCCAGCACACCCGGAAAGCGCTTGGTGATATTGTTCAGTTCAATAACATATTCCAAGGGACAGCCTCCTTTTTGTTGTGTGCTACCGGTTTATGCCACAGCGTTTTTGCGTTTTTTGGTAACCTGGTCTATCGCTACGGCGGCCACCAATATGGCCCCCTGTATAACCTTTGTATAGCTTGCGTTGATGTTTAACAGTACCAGCGCGTTAGAAACAATTTGCATAATGGTAACGCCCAAAACCACGCCTGCCAAAGAGCCCTCGCCACCATCCATAGAAACGCCGCCAATTAAAAGGGCAACCACGTTTCTAAACTCTAGCCCGGTGCCCGAGTTTTGCGACACGCTGCCAAGGCGCGCGGCCAATGTCATACCTGCAAAAGCAGCCACAAGGCCGGTAAGAGAGTAGCTTACATAAATAAACTTTTTAACATTGATGCCCGCCAGTGTGGCCGAGGTGCGGTTGCTGCCAACAAAATATGCCTGATGGAAAAAGTTGTTGTATTTAAGCAAAAACATACCTGCAACAATAATGGCAATCATGTATAAAATGGGTACAGGAATGCCCGCCAGCTCGAACCGCCCAAAGGTTTTAAACGCAGAGGGCAGGTTGGATACCGTGTTGCCGCCCGCCAATACCAGTGCAAGGCCCTGATATGCCATCCATGTGCCAAGGGTGGCAATAAGCGGGGTAATGTGCAATTGGTTGATGATAAATGCGTTTACAAACCCCAAAAACGCACCAAATACCAATGCAACCAAAATACCCACTATGGTGGGTGCCCCCGCGTTCATGGCAATACAGCCAACATAGCTAGAAAGGCATAAAGACGACCCTACAGAAAAATCGATATTGCCCGCGATAAGAGAAATAGCCATTGGGATGGCAATCATCATATCCACGCTCATGCCCTGCACCAGTACACGTATGTTGGCACTTGTGGCAAAGGTACTGGTGGAAAGGGTTAAAAATACCACCATAATAAAAAGTATTACGCCTATCGAAAATTCCCGCGCTTCCAGCAGCTTCCATCCAATTCCTTTTTTTACCCCACGGGATTCTAAACCTTTTGCTTTAGAGCTCATTGTTTTCCTCCGTTTCTGCGTTACCGTTTGTTATTGGCGAGCTGTATTAGCCCAAAACTGTTTTTGCGTTGGCATAAAAAATCTGTTGTTTTGCTGTTTCGTTATTGCCAAGGGCCTCCAGCAGGTTATTAATCTGCCGGTATACAATAAAAACAAACTCCTCCTCTTCCTTGGGGGTTTTGGGGTGCTTGTTCCAAGAAAAATCCTCCCGTGTAAAGTTCACCGCACTGCCGCCCTCATTCCACGTTTGCTCCCCGTGCCACAGCAAAATGGGTTCGTCTGTGCCAAATAAAAACTGTTTTGTGTCCAGCATTTCCAGCGCCAGCGCAAACACCTCGGCATTGGTAACGGCGGCACAATCAAAATAAATGCCCTCTAAATCTTTGCCAAGGGCACCCATGCCCTTTTTAAAAAAGTTTGCGTCAAAGCATCTGCCAAAATGCGCCAAAATCAGCTTCATATCTGGGTATTTTTGCCGCAGTTCCAGTATTTCCCGTATATTGTCTTTATCGGGCAACCTGCCATGCCGCGGCAGGTGCAGCATCATTGCTTTTTTGTGTTTGTTTAGTACGGCAATTTGGTGGTGGGGCATAAAATCAAAAACGCTTATGTCTGCGCCCTTTTCTTGCGATGCAAGGTATGGGTAAGGCTTAAACCCGGTAAACTGGTGCTTTAAAAGCATTTCTTCGCAGGTTTCTGCATCCCATTCGGGACGCACGCTCATCATGGCGTTTATTTTGCCCTCATCTGCCAAGCTGCCCAAATACTCGTTGTTGGCGGGGATATCCACCTCTGGCAGTGGAAACGGAAAGGCGTTTAGCTCTACCGTTTTACCCGGAAAAAGGGTGGAATAATAAAACTGAGATGCTTCGTAATCCATATGCAGGCCGCATTCCAGCGCCCAATCTTCTTGCATGCGCTGGGGCGTTATGGCCTTTACATGCTCCAGCTTGTTCATATGCACATGCACGTCCAGTATTTTGTCCGGCATTCGGTCTTTTAAAAAATGGTTGTAAAAGGCTTTATCATCTTCTGTAATATGAAACCACGGATAAATCATCTTACTGTCCTTTCTTATTGTAAAAACCTTCCATTGCGGGCCAATTTTTAATATATTTTTGCAGCTTTTGCTGGTAAAACCCTTTTAATTCGTCTGTTGGGGGTATCATGGGGCGGGTTTGCACCATAACACCCGCTGCTTCTTTATAATCTTTAAAAAAGTTGCACTGTACCGCCGCCTGCATCGCTGCCCCCAAGGGGGAAGCATCCGAAACCTGCACCTGCTCCAGTTCGCACTCTGCCGCGGCCGAGAGTATCTCCATCCAGGGGCGGCTTTTGCCCGCGCCCCCCATTACCCTTAGGCGTTTTGGGTTGGTGCCATTTTTGCGGTATTCTTGCAAAAGAATTGCGGCCTGAAAAGCTATGCCCTCCATTACGGCCAGCGCAAGGTCATCTCCCTCGTGTTGCAGCTCCAACCCTACAATGCTGCCCCTTATATCGCTGTTCCATGTGGGGCAGCCCACCCCAGTAAAGTAAGGGTAAAAAAATAAGTTTTGGTTACTGCCCAGCCGCTTTTGGGCTTGTTTATCAATTACAGAATAGTTTGTGTGCAGCAGGTTGTCTTTTACCCAGTCCAGCGCCACACCCGCGCAAGAGATGGAACTAAGCGCCCCCCACATGCCCTTAATAACATGGGGACCCGGAGAAATGCGGGCGGGTGTAAACAGTGGTTTTTGTGTATTGCTCATTAAGGCCCATGCCGTACCCGTACCCAAAAAGGTATCGTTTGGGTTTACACTGCCGCTGCCAAGGGCACAGCAGTATTGGTCGTG
>JBKEAM010000037.1:0-24817 GCA_047972265.1 Oscillospiraceae bacterium
AAGCCTATTGGAATGGAGAATATCATAAAGCCTTGGAAGCTTTCTTGCGTGTCGAAGAACGGCGCCAAGCATACAAAAATGAACAATTAGCCTATCACATAACAAAAATAAGAAGTAAGGAGCAAAAATAATGGATATTTTACAGCAATACATCCCGCAAGTAGCGGAAATTTCTACGCTGGCCATCTTGGCCGTAGCAGTGTTAGCGTTTGTTGTGTCGGTCATTGTGGAGGTAATAAAAGGGCTTCCTGGCATAAAACAGATTCCCACTGATATTGTAGTTTTTGTGCTGGCCATTTTGTTAAGCATTGTAGTGATACTGGTGGCTGCGACATTACTGGGCATATCACTTGCTTGGTATTATATTGCAGCCGCAATTTTGCTTGGTTTCTTCGTTGCATTTGTGGCTATGTTTGGATGGGAAAAGTTAACTGCACTTTGGGACAGGTACAAAACCAAACAATAATATTAAAAAAGCCAGACTCCATTTAAGAGTCTGGCTTTTTTAACGCCCGATGTAGGCCGTCAGCACAACTATACCTTGTGTGCATATTACTGGAGCAGGCGATGGGAATCGAACCCACAAAGCCAGCTTGGAAGGCTGGGGTTTTACCACTAAACTACGCCTGCACACATCGCCGCCCAAGAGCGGCGATTTTTTGCCTGTGCATATTAGAATACCTAAAAACGGCTTATTTGTCAAGCAAAACTCATCAAAATTTCGCCGTCTTTGGCGCTTACTTCTACCTTCTCCATACTGCTTTTTGCAATCAATTGTTCTGCTATTCTGTCCTCTACTTCTTTGCGTATTACACGGCGCAAATCACGTGCTCCAAAGCGTCCGCCCTCTGCCTTATCGCACAAAACATCAAGTGCTTTTTCGTCCCAGTGCAAAGAGATTCCTTTAGAAGCAAGGGGTTCTTTGTATTCGCCCAGCATAAGGGCCGAAATTTCTCTCAGGTCTTCTTTGGTAAGCGGACGGAACACAACGGTTTCGTCTACACGGCTCAAAAACTCCGGCCGTAAAAAATCTCGCAGCGCTTTTATAGATTTGCCCTTGCTCATATCCTCGGGCGATTTGTTAAATCCTGTTTCGCCCACACGGTCGCCGGAGCCTGCGTTGGAGGTCATGCAGATAACCGTGTTTTCAAAGCTAACGCTGCGCCCCTGAGAGTCGTTTATTTTACCCTCATCCAATATTTGCAGCAAAATATTCATCACGTCGGGATGCGCCTTTTCTATCTCGTCAAACAGCACTACACTGTAAGGCTTGCGGCGTACCTTTTCGGTAAGTTGGCCCGCTTCATCGTATCCAACATAACCCGGAGGCGAGCCTATTAGCCTGCTTACCGCAAATTTTTCCATAAACTCGCTCATATCAAGGCGAATAAGCGGGTCTACCGAATCGAACAACTGATACGCAAGCTGTTTTACCAGCTCGGTTTTACCAACCCCTGTAGGCCCTACAAAGATAAAGCTGGCCGGACGGCGGCGGCCCGAAATATCGGCCCTCGCACGCTTAATGGCAGATGCAACCAAATGCACCGCTTCGTTTTGTCCTATTACCTTTTGCTGCAGGCGTTCTTCCAGCCCCGCCAGTTTTTCGTATTCGCTTTCGGCAATTTTAACAGCAGGGATGCCGGTCCAAAGCTCTATTACCTTAGACAAATCCTCCATGGTAACCTGTATCTTATCTACTTCTACCTGCATTTCTTCAATGGCAGGCTGCAATCGGGCAATTTCACTTTTTACCTTTGCCAGCTTTTCATAATCCGGCTCTTTTTTCTGTTCCAGCTCGGTTTCTTCCTCTTTAAGGGCGGCAAGCTGTTTTTGTGTATCTTCCAGTGTGGTAATCTCTGCGTGGCGCAGGCTGCAACTGGCGCAGCTTTCGTCCAGCAGGTCTATTGCCTTATCAGGCAAAAAACGGTCGGTAATATACCGTTCCGACAGTTTTACAGCCTGCTCTACAACCGCATCACTTACCTTAACATGGTGGTGCGCCTCGTAGTATTCTTTTACGCCTTTCAGCACCTCTATGGTATCGTCGATGCTGGGCTCTTCAATTTTTACAGGCTGAAAACGACGCTCCAAAGCCTGGTCTTTTTCTATATACTTGCGGTACTCGGCAAAGGTGGTAGCACCAATTACCTGAATTTCTCCGCGCGACAGGGCAGGTTTTAAAATATTGGCGGCGCTCATTGCCCCCTCAGAGTCTCCCGCGCCTGTAATGTTATGCACTTCATCAATAAACAAAATAACATTGCCGGCCTCTTTTACCTCGCCAATTAAGCCTTTTACACGGCTTTCAAACTGGCCCCTAAACTGGGTGCCGGCTACAAGGCTGGTAAGGTCCAGCAAGTAAATTTCTTTTTCTTTTAGGCGGCTGGGTACATCTCCGGCAGCTATGCGCAGGGCTATTCCCTCTGCAATGGCTGTTTTGCCCACACCTGCCTCGCCTATTAGGCAGGGGTTATTTTTTTGGCGGCGAGACAAAATTTGAAGAGCACGGTAAATTTCGCGGTCGCGCCCTATAATACGGTCCATCTTGCCTTCGTTTGCTTTGGCTGTCAGGTTTTCGCAGTAAGTATCTAAAAACTTGCGTTTGCTGGTACGTTTACTTTTATCTTTGTTGTCTCCCTGGTCTTTTTTGCCGCCAAAAACAAAGGGAAATGTAGCCGAACCACCCGGCTGAAAGTCTCCCTCCCGCTGGCCGTCTTCCCCGGCGCTTTCAGGCTCGTCTTCTTCGGCAGCATCTGCCTCAGAAAGAGCCTCCATGTTTTCCATGCCTTCCATATTTTGGCCTATAAAGCCCGCAAAATGCTCTTCCATAGATTCTAATTCTTTTTCAGAAAGTCCAAATTGTTTAATCATATCATCCACCGGCTTAATGCCCATTTCGTGGGCGCAGGTGAGGCAATAGCCATCATTTTTGGTTTCGCCATCTATTTGGTGCTGCACAAATACCACCGCCGGCCGTTTGTTGCACTTTTTGCACATCGTCATAATTGGTAGCCTTTCTCGTTAAAGGTTAACCCTAAAACAAATAGTAATTTTGCCCGTACGCCGCATTGTACAAGGCCCTGTTATAAAATGCCGCGCCCTGTAAAAGGCGCGGTTTAATTGCATATTTGCAGACAAACTGCAATGATTCCCGTATAAATATTATAGCATCTTTTGTCAAATTATACTATGCTGCTCCGCATTTTATACGCCTATTTTAAAAACACATTTAAATTTCCAAACAAGCGATATACAATGCTGTCCGCAAATAAACCCGACGCAAAATGCCCGCCACCATACATTGCATCTATACCCCAAAATACGCACAAAATAACAAACGTATAAAGCAATCCAATCAGCACACCTATGGCAAGGCCTAAAATTTTGTTTACAGAGCCAACCAGCGGAATGTGGTTAATGGTGCGCAGCCCTTTGGAGATAAGGCCAAACAAAAACCGCAAAAACATAAAGCAGATAAGGAACATTACCAATGCAATAAAGGGAATGATGAGGGGGGCTATTACCTTATCCACAAGCTCGGTAGACATGTTTACAGATAAATCAGAAAGGCCAGACCCCAGCGACGTGGCTGCGGTATCCAAAACACCTGCGGGCAAAAAGCCCACAACATAATTTAAAAGCTCGCGCAGGTTTTGTATTCCATGTTCTGTAATTAAGCTTTGTGTTTTGTCCACCATGCTTTGACGCAACAATGCGTCAAAAGCGGCCGAGGCAAGTGTTACAGCCAAAAATACCGACGCTATTACAGCCGCCAACGTGCCCACAAAGTTAAACAAGCCCGAGGCAAACCCTTTTTTGTAGTAATAGATGGCACATATAATTAAAATAACCAGTACAGATACATCCAGTAAAATCGAAGACAACATAAAACTCTCCTTTTGAGAAAACACCTATATGCAGTTGTTTTATAAAGTATACCCTCTATTGTACTTTATACCCCACTACTTTTGCAATAAAACGCATTTATTCGATATTTAAAAACATACCCGTTAACCTTAAAATTCACTCAAAACCACCTAAGGCACAGACGCAACCGAAGACGGTATAGACGCCCCAAAAACATCCGAAGAGGATGGGTTTGCCCCACTTCCTGCTTCGTCCTTTTTGCTGTTTTCCGATAGGGAATCCACCGCACCCACCCGTATTAACAGTGGCTGTCCCCCGTATACCAATCCCAAAGGTCGAGATGCCTGCACATTGCTTTGCTGTAATGTGCCATCCGAGGAAAAGACCGCAACCTCCTGCCCCAGTAACATATAAATATTATTGTCGGCAGAAAGCAGCGCCGCCCCATTGAGTATGGGCACAGTAACATCGGCAGTTTGCTCCATTGTGTGGTTTATAACCACCAGTTCTGCATTGCCCTGCGTTACCGAGCCAAACAAAAATGCCGTATAACGGTTGCCAATAGAAGCAGAGGAAACCGGCCTGCCCTGATAATCGTACTTTGCCCGAAGCTCGCCCGATAAATCGTACAGTCCGGCAAATCCGCTGTTGTAAATAACCAGTAAACGGTTGCTGCCCACAAAAGACATCTGCAATACAATGCCCTCAGAGGCATCAATGGTGGCAATGGGCTTGTCTTTGCCCATGCGCAGCAGCTCTATATGGCTTGTCAGGGCACCATCCTGCGAGCGCAGCGAAGCCACAGCTAAAACCGAACCGTTGCTATGAAAAGCCATTGCATTTGGCACATCTTTGTTAGAAGACCACTTAAGCACCGAGTCTCCCACCGGGTTAAAAACCTCAATTTCCGACAGGTAGCGCCCGTTTGTGGTAGAAAGCGCCAGCCAGCCGTTGGGGCTCATTGCCGCCAGTGTAATTTCGTTTTCGGTTGTTCCGCGTTTAATTGTTTTGCTGCGGCCCTCAATCAGGTATTCTTTACCACCCCTGCTGTATACACACACGCGGTTGTTGCCCGCCACAACACCCGGCCTTACAAACCCATGCTGTATGCGGCGCAGCTCTTTACCACTGGATGAAACAATAGACATATCCAAATCGCCCAGCACTGCAAAACCGTTATTGCCCATGCTTACAGCACCCTTATATCCCGTAAGCGCATAATCCATGGGGAACCCATTGCCCGGGCTGGCTGCAATTTTAATGCCTTCTGTCATTTCTTGCACAGCCAAAACACCAAACCGATAAGCGCCTGTTGCCACTAAAAATAGAATAAGCAAAAAAATGCCCAAAAAAGAAAATGCGCGCACCTTACGCCAAAACCGTTTGCGGCTGCGTTTGCGCTTACGGGTTGTGGGCAATGGGATGCTGTTGTCATCCTCATCTTCCGCCGCTGCATACTCGCCTGCGGCCGCCTGTTTTACCTTTTTATTTTCTGCCGCTGCTTGTTTATTAGCAGCCTGCTCTGCGTTTTTTTTCTGCCTGTTTTCTGCTATTTTTTCAAAAATATTTTGGGGCTTCTTTTTTTGTGTTACGGTTTTATCATTTGCTTTTTTTTCTGTACTATCTGGTTTACCCAACGGGGGTGCTTCCATAACAATGCTTTGGTGCACCTGCGGCCCTTTGGCGGGCATCGGCTGGCTCTGCCTGTTGTTTACCCGCGGCATATCTTCTGCCTTTGGCTGTTTTGGTCTTGCCGGGGCGGCCTCCTCTTCTGCCGGGGTTGGTATCATCCGTTTGCGCGGCCTGCCGGTAGACGCAACAGTATGCCCCGCCCGTGTATTGGCTGGGGACGGTGTATCATTATTTGTGTTTTCGGCATTCAATGTTTTGTCGGGCTTATCATCCATCGCTTTTCCCTTCGTTTTGCCCCAATACTGTTCCGGGCTGGTAATTTACCCGCAGTAAAAATAACCCCTCCGGCGCAAGCGTTTCACCTGCCGCCTGTCTTTTTCCCCCTGCCAGCACTGCTGGCACTGCTATTATTGGCATACGCCCCTGACCCACCTGCACCAGCGTACCGCTTATAATGCGCACCATGTTATATAAAAAACCATCCGCTTCTATTTCAATGTATATCCAATCGCCGTCGCGCCACACCTGCAAATCCATAACGGTACGTACAGTATCTTTAATGGTACTGCCGGCAGACATAAAAGCCGCAAAATCATGCTTGCCCAGCAAAAACCGGGCGGCCTCTTGCATTGCTTCTACCTTTAACGGCGTGTTAATTTTTACGTATTGCCCCAAAACAAACGGATCATCCACATTTGTATTTAATATTACAAACCGATACCGTTTGGACAAAGCCGAATATCTTGCATGAAAATCCTCCGGCACCTGCTGCGCCGCCAGCACCCGTATATCCGCCGGCAGGTAGTAGTTTAGCGCAAGGGGTACTTTTTCCATGGGGATAGCAGTATCATGATGAAAATTAACATAAAATTGCCGTGCATGCACCCCCGCATCTGTGCGGGAACAGCCTTTTACATCCGGCCTTGTTTTAAAAAGGTTTTGCATTGCATCTTGCAATAACTTGCACACACTTACCGCGTTTTGCTGTACCTGAAACCCATGATAGGCCGCCCCATTGTATGCCAAAGTAAGTAAAATGTTCACGGCAGCCACTCCCTAAATTATCCCCAAATACAAGTTTAAAAGAGAGGAAAATCCCCTCTTTTAAAAATTGTAACGGATATCGTTGAAAATGCAAGCTAAAAAATTTGCAAAATAGAAGAATATGCCCAGCCAGAAAAACCCACCGCAACAAAAACCACAGTGCAAATCAAGCACAACACAATGTCTTTTCCTGTAATGTGCATCTGACGCAAGCGGGTGCGTCCCTCGCCGCCATGGTAGCAGCGGCATTCCATGGCGGTGGCAAGTTCGTCTGCACGCCTAAAGGCCGACAGGAATAGCGGGATTAAAACCGGCACCAGCGCTTTTACACGCTGTATCAAAGTGCCCGAGTCAAGCTCTGCTCCGCGAGCTTTTTGGGCGCTCATAATCTTATCTGTTTCTTCTATAAGCGTGGGGATAAAACGCAGGGCAATGGTCATCATCATTGCCAGCTCGTGCGAGGGAAAATGCAGCTTAGACAAAGGCCGCAAAAGCCTTTCGATTGCATCTGTAAGCACAATTGGGCTGGTGGTGTAGGTAAGCAGGCTGGTACCGGCCACCAAACACACAATGCGCACCGCCATTTGAATGGCGTAGTAAATGCCTTCTTTGGATATTTTAAATATCCACCAAGACAAAATTGGGTCCCCTGCCGAAAAAAAGATGTTTAATACAAAGGTAAATATTAAAATGGGGATAAGGGGTTTTATACTGCGCCACACCATACGCGCCGGTATTTTGGCAACGGTATACGCAATACATACAAAAATAATGCTTAACACAAGCCCCACAGGGTTGGTGCCCACAAACAGCATTACAATATAGGCTATGGTAACCAATATTTTAAGGCGAGGATCCATAGTATGTAGGGCCGAGTTGCCCGGAAAATGCTGCCCAATGGTGATATCACGTAGCATCTGTGCCACCCCCATTTGCCGCTTTTAAAATGGTTTGCACCGCATATTTTACTGTGTAAACATCTGTATCAATGGGCAGGCCCATTTCGCGCAGGCGCAAAAATATTTTGGTAATTTGCGGCACCGAAAGCCCCAACTCCAATAATTCTTGCGCACGAGAAAATACCATCGGTGTATCATCATACACAGCAACGCCGCCGTTTTTCATTACAACTACCTTATCGGCGTATTTGGCCACATCCTCCATAGAGTGACTTACCAAAACAACGCTGATGCCGGTTTCTTTATGGTACTGCCTAACCTCATTTAATATTGTATCGCGGCCCTCAGGGTCAAGCCCGGCGGCGGGTTCGTCCAACACCAACAGCTTGGGGCGCATGGCAATAACACCCGCAATGGCAGCACGGCGCTTTTGCCCACCAGACAGTTCAAACGGGCTGCGCTTTAGCATTTCCTCCGAAATACCACAAAAACGAGCCGCCTGCTGCACACGGTCTTTAATTTCGCCCTCAGAAAGACCCATGTTTTTTGGCCCAAAAGCAATGTCTTTTTCTACTGTTTCTTCAAACAATTGGTATTCTGGGTACTGAAAAACAAGCCCCACTAAAAAGCGAAACCGTCTAATTTCTTTGGGCTTTTCCCACATATCTTCGCCATCGATAAAAATGCGGCCAGAGGTGGGTTTTAGCAAGCCGTTAAAGTGCGTAATAAGGGTAGATTTGCCGCAACCTGTAGGGCCTATTACACCCACAAACTCTCCCTGCTGCATTTCTAGGTTGATGTCATGAATGGCGGTGGTAGAATCTGGCAGGCCCTTATTATATGTGTAGCTAAGGTTTTCCACCTTCAGAATCGGGTTCATTTATTCTCCCCCTCTTCCGGCTTTTTACCCGTAATTTTTTGGTACAGCAACTGCGCGCATTCTTCTACGGTAAGCACGCCGCGCGGCATTTCCAGCCCCGCTTTGGTTAGCTCTTCGCATAACTCAGCAGATTGCGGAATATCCAAATGCAAATCCCGTATTTCTTCTACCCGGCTAAACACCTCTTTGGGTGTGCCGCTAAAGGCTATATTGCCGTTATCCATTACCAGTACCCTATCTGCCAGCACTGCTTCTTCCATGTAATGGGTAATATGCACCACCGTAATGTCTTTTTCTTTATTTAGTTTTTGCACGGTACGCATTATTTTATCCCGACCCATAGGGTCTAGCATGGCCGTTGCTTCGTCTAAAACAAGGCAATCGGGGTCCATTGCTATTACACCCGCAATAGCAACACGCTGTTTTTGCCCGCCAGATAGTTTATGAGGCTGTTTTTCGCGGTATTTATAAATGCCCGCAACCTCCATGGCTGCATCTATGCGGGTGCGCATCTCATCCGGTGGTACGCCCAAATTTTCCAGCGCAAAGGCTACATCTTCTTCTACCACGGTTGCCACAATTTGGTTGTCGGGGTTTTGAAAAACCATACCCACCTTTTGGCGAATAGGAAATACATTATTTTCATCTTCCGATCTCATCGCTTCTACCCATACGGTCCCTTTTTCTGGCACAAGTATGGCATTAAAGTGCTTTGCCAGGGTAGATTTTCCGCACCCGTTGGCACCCAGCACAACAACAAACTCCCCTTTGTTAATGGTAAGGTTTACACCGTTTACCGCATAGGGGTGCTCATCGTCATAACGAAAATAAATATCATCGCATCGGATCATTTCGGTCATGCATCGGCTCCTTACAGCTTTTTGGGCGGTGGCTGCGCACCTGCTTTTATGTCCTTTATATGCCCATACTGTGGGTAAATATGCTTTTCATCATACACCATATCACAGTATGGTTCAACATTTGCGTTGTGCACATTGCACAATTTGTTTGTGCATAGTGCTGCATCGTCATTTTTATCAAAGGTTTATGCTTGCTCTGTCAGCTTCATGCTCATCAGTACTTCATCGTAGTATTTTTCATCCACGCAAAAATAAGCTGGCAAACTGCCCACCGAGGCAAAACCAAGGTTTTTATATACCTTTATAGCGGCATGGTTATCTTCCCGCACACCCAAATGCAGCATTAAAAACCGCCCGCTGTTTTTAGCTGCCATTATCAATTCCTGCATCATGGCAGTGGCAATGCCAAGGTTCCACCATTCTCGCCCCACCACTACCGAAAGCTCGGCCGTATGGGCGTTGCGCATACGCCCCCCACCTGTATAAGAAGCCACCGCGCACAGCTTGCCGTTTACCCTGCCGCAAAGGTACAGGTCTTTTGGGTTAGCCGCCGCAGCGCGTAAAAAAGCCTGCTCCTGCTCCAGCGTCAAAGAAAATTCTCCGGCAGCGGTAAGCATTGTTTCGCTTTCGCCCGCGGCCCTTTGCAAAAAGGCTAAAAAATCGGCGGCATCCTCTCCGTCTGCTTTGTTAATATCCAGGCTATAGCCGTTTTTAAGCAACCACTGCTTCATCATAACACACCCTTGTATTTTTCTTGCAGCAAAACCATGTGGATATGATCTTCCCACACACCACCAATTTGCAGGTATTTTTTTGCCAAGCCTTCGTTTTCAAAACCCAGCGCCTCTGCAAGCCGCAATGAGGGAAGGTTGCGTGGCATAATGTTTGCCTCTAAGCGGTGCAGTCGCATTTCTTCAAAGGCAATTTGTATCAGTTTTTGCATTGCTTCACGCGCAAAACCCTGCCCCGTATATTCTTGCCCCAATTTATAGCTGACAAAGCAAGAACAAAACGAACCCATAACAATGTTGTTTAGGGCAACAACACCCAATAAATCTCCGCTTTGCCTGCTTTGCACCCAAAAGCGGCCCTGCATTTTCTTTTTTGCAGCCTTTCGTTCTGCCAAAAGCAGGTGCCTTTGCCCTGCTGCCGTAAAAAAGCTTGCATCATGAAAAGGCTCTGTTTCCATTAAAAAGGCTTTGTTCTTTTTATAAAAATCGGCCGCTGCCCACGCCAAAGAACGATGTGGCGGGCGCAGCAGCAACCGGGGCGTTATGTGTCTTTTTAAAATCGGATTTTCCATCTATGCCTCCGATGCCAATAAGCAAATAGTAAAAAGGGCTTTCCATATAAAAGTCAACAAACCGGATTACACCGGCCATAAGCCCGGCTCCTTTTTAAATAGTTTGCTGCCAAAGCGAGGTTGCACCACATGGCAAAATACCCCCGGTGGCTGTCACGGGCAGGCCAATTTCGTCACTGATTATTTTGCCGCCAAACCTGCGGGGCAAAAGCCGCCCCAACATATACCCCATTACGCCGGGTGCCAGCCCTGTGGTGTAGCTGTTTACCGCAAAAAACAGGGGGTCTGCGCTTAAAACACCGCATACCTGCTCTAACAAGGGATAAATAGCTTCTTCCAGCTTCCATATCTCGCCGCCGGGGCCGCGCCCATAGCTGGGCGGGTCCATAATAAGAGCATCGTAGCGGCTTTCGCGCCGCATTTCGCGCGCAACAAACTTTTGGCAATCGTCCACAATCCAGCGTATGGGCTTATCCTCTAAGCCACTGGCGGCAGCGTTTTCGCGCGCCCATGCAACCATCCCTTTACTTGCGTCCACATGGGTAACCGTTGCGCCCGCCGCCGCACAAGCCAACGTTGCACCGCCTGTATACCCAAACAGGTTTAGCACCTTAATGGGCCGTTTGGCAGCTTTTATAAGCTTATCGTACGCATCCCAGTTTACCGCTTGTTCGGGGAACACCCCTGTATGTTTAAACCCTGTGGGGCTTACCACAAGCTTTAGCCCCTTATATTCAATCGTCCATTTTTCAGGCAGCTTCTTTTTATAATCCCATCCGCCGCCGCCCTTGGCACTGCGGTGGTATACAGCATCCACTGCATTCCACTGTTTGCTTATGCGGGGCAACTGCCAAATTACCTGCGGGTCGGGCCTTTGCAGGCTTATATTCACCCAACGCTCTAACCTAAAACCATCTGTTGCGTCCAGCAACTCATAATCCTGCCATCCATCGGCAACGCGCATCTGTGTTTCTCCTTACAAATCACTTTGTTTTATACGGTAATGGTTAGTTGTTTTTTAGTAAATCTTCCAACCTTTGCTGGCCTGTATCGGCCTGTATCTCGGCTGGCGCCATAATGCCCAGCCTTTCGTAAGCAAAGCGGGTTACAGTACGCCCTCGAGGGGTACGCGCCAAAAGGCCAAGCTGCATTAAATACGGCTCGCACACGTCCTCTAATGTAACCGATTCTTCCCCCAACGCAGCCGCCAATGTATCCAACCCTACGGGGCCGCCGCCGTACATTTCTATAACAGCGCGCAACAAACGCCTGTCTAGGCTATCCAGCCCGGCATCGTCTATTTCCATCCGTTCCAGGGCAAAACTGGCGGCTTCCTCGTCAACAGTTTCTTTGCCCATAACCATGGCAAAATCTCGCACACGCTTTAGCAGGCGGTTTGCAACACGGGGTGTACCGCGGCTGCGGCGGGCTATCTCGGTTGCGCCGTCCTGCTGCAAGCCAATGTTTAAAATACCGGCCGAGCGCTGCACTATTTTTGCAAGCTCCTGCGGCGAGTACATTTCTAGCTTAAGCACCACGCCAAACCTGTCGCGCAGCGGCCCGCTAAGCTGCCCCGCGCGGGTGGTTGCCCCTATTAAGGTAAATGGCGGCAGGTTGATGCGGATAGACTGGGCGCTAGGGCCTTTGCCTATCATAATATCCAGCGCGTAATCCTCCAGCGCAGGGTATAAAACCTCTTCTACCTGACGGGACAACCGATGTATTTCGTCAATAAAAAGCACATCGCCTGGCTGCAGGTTTGTAAGCAATGCAGCCAAATCGCCCGGCTTTTCAATCGCCGGGCCGGAGGTAATGCGTATTTGCACCCCCATCTCATTTGCCACAATGCACGCAAGCGAGGTTTTGCCAAGCCCCGGCGGGCCGTGCAGCAAAAGATGGTCTAAAGATTCTCCGCGCATTTTAGCGGCTTCTAGGTATATCTTTAGGTTTCCTTTGGCCTTTTCTTGTCCTACATATTCTTCTAACGTACGGGGACGCAAAGAAGATTCCACATCAAAATCCTGTCGCTCCCTTTCGGGAGAAACCAGACGTTCTTCCTCTTCGCCACGTTTAATTTCGGTTGTTTCAATTGCCAAAAATTAGTTCCCTCCCATTCCCCGCAGCGCCAGGCGGATTATCTCCGGCAGGGGCAGGCCGGGGTCTATGCGAGACACCGCAACAGCGGCATCACTTTGGCTGTAGCCAAGGCTTACCAGCGCCGCTACCGCCTGCATTGTGGGGCCTTCGGGCGCGCCGCCCACAGCGCTTACCGGCAGCATACCGCCATTCTCAGCAAGGCCCTTGCCCACCTTGTCTTTTAGTTCCAATATAAGGCGCTGTGCCAGTTTTGGTCCTACGCCATTGGCCGCTGTAAACGCTTTAAAATCACCAGCGCTGGCCGCCAACACAATCTTTTCGGGAGAAAGAGCGCTTAAAATTGCCATTGCAACCCTAGGCCCCACACCAGACACGCTGATAAGCAGCCGAAAAATCTCTTTTTCTTGTCTGCTGTAAAATCCATATAAAGAAATATCATTTTCTGCCAGTTGCATATGGGTATACACCATAGCTTCTTCGCCCGGGGCAGGCAATGCGCCTGCTGTTTGGGGCGTAATGCTCATATAATATCCCACACCACCACAGCTCACCACCAAATCCTTAGAGGATTTTTCTAAAATGGTGCCGTTAAGAGAATCTATCATGCCTGCCCTCCTGCGTTTTTAATGCCGCTTCTCTATCATAAATTTTAAAAATATCCCATTTTTTGACGTTTTGTTTCTGCCTTTCCGTACTGCAGGCTGCCGGCAGAGTGGGCATGGCATATTGCCATAGCCAGTGCATCGGCAGCATCGTCCGGTTTTGGAATTTCTGTGAGCCTTAATAAACGGCGGGTCATTTCCTGCATCTGTTTTTTGCTTGCGCGCCCATATCCTGATACACTCTGCTTTACCTGCAAAGGTGTGTACTCAAACACCGGTACCCCTGCGGTTTTGGCTGCCAGCAAAATTACCCCGCGCGCTTCAGCCACTTCCATTACTGTTTTTTGGTTGCTGGTATAAAACAATGTTTCTATCGCCATAGCATCCGGCTTATAGGTATTAATTACCTCGGTGACATCCTTATGCACCTCGTACAGCCTGTCTATAAACACTGTATGCGCTTGGGTGGTAACAGCGCCAAAAGCCACCGGTTGCAGTCCGCCGCGCGGCACATCCACAACACCATAGCCCACAATGGCATACCCGGGGTCTATTCCCAGTATCCGCATGTTTACACACCCTTTGCATAAGTTAAAGATATCATCTTAGTATACCACAAAATGCCCCTGCATAAAACAGCCCGCCCCTTGTTGCAAGAGGCGGGTTTGTTTTATAAATGCTGTTAAAACAGGGCTTTTACGCTAGGCTGGCGGTTGTTCTTCGCCCTCGGTAATATACCCTTCGTGCCCGGTACACACATTGGGTGTGTACGCGTCAGTATAGTAGCCCATAGCGCTTGGGCAGCCCGGTGCCGCAAGGTCGCCCGTAATGGTACAAAACGCTCGGCGTGTAACACCGTCCGGCTGTGCCGGGAAATCTTTTTCGGGTAAATCTTCCTGCACATGCTCCATAATTTCTTTCCATATGCCCGACGGCGCAAACCAACGGCTGTAGCCCCGGGTAAGCAGCGGATGGTTATTGTCATATCCCCACCATACAGAGCATACATAGTACGGGGTAAGACCCATAAACCAATAATCTTTATGGTCATCGGTGGTGCCTGTCTTGGCAACCGAATCCATATAGTTAAGCGCATAGCCTGCCGCAGTGGCCGAAGCCCCGGGCGCTGCGCCCCTGCGCAGTACCGTCCACAGCATACGGTTCATTACATAGGCCGCATCCTCGCTAATAGCCTGTACGCTGGTAATTACAGGTTTCATAATGGTATTGCCGGCAGCATCGGTAATTTTGGTATAGGTGTGTAATGTGGTATGTACACCACCGTTGCCAAACATCATATAAGCACCGGCCATCTCGTATGTGGTAATGCCCTTGGTAAGCATACCCAGTGCCATAGGCCCTATGCCCACGTCACCAACGCCGTTATTATCGGCGGGGTCTACCAAAGTAGAAATTTCCAGCGTGTCGCGGGCAAACTCAAACATCGTTTCGGCCCCTACACGCATGCCCACATTGGCTGCAATGGTATTTAAAGAGGACGACACGGCAGAAACCACCGGTACCCCCTGGTTAGACCAGCTGCGGCTGTAGTTGTGCGGCCAATCGTACGGGCCGCCGCCATTAAAGGGCGTAAGCGAGCCTTTGTAAACGCGGTAAGAAACCGGGGAATCCGGAATTACATCCCCATAGTTGGTAACGCCCATATCTATGCCCAAAGAATACGCTGCAACCGGCTTCATAGTAGAACCAGTTTGCCGCGGGCTTTGGGTGGCACGGTTTAAGCCAAGGCTTTCGGTTTTTTCTCCAAGGCCTCCCGCCACAGCTTTTAGCTCGCCGTCATAATCAATAATGGTAATGGCCGATTCCGGATAAACGGTTTTTGTGTTGCCGTCGGCATCTGTTTCTTCTACCGCAAAACGGTTGTAAAAACCGGCGCGGCTGCCAAAATAACCATCCTCATCCAGTGCATGCGCATAATAGTCGCTTACGTAAGATTGCATATCGGCATCTACCGTAGCATAAATACGCAGGCCCGCTGTGTACAAGTAGTTGGTTGCTTCGGCACGTGTATAACCAAAATGCTCCATCAAATCAGACAAAACGTCCTCAACCACAGCGTCGGTAAAGTAATCGTAAATTTCATCCACTGCCGGGTCCTCTCCACTGTTAGAAAGGCCCAAAGGCTGCGCAATGGCATTTTTATACTCGGCTTCGGTTATATATCCCGTCTCATACATCTGGTACAGCACGCTGTCGCGGCGTGCAAGGGCACGCTCGGGATGGGTAACCGGGCTGTAGTAAGAGGGGTACTGGGTAATACCTGCAATGGTCGCGCATTCCCAAAGGGTTAAATCGCTTATATCTTTGCCAAAATAGGCATTGGCTCCGGCCTGTACACCAACGTTTCTTTCAGAAAGCCCCATTGTGTTCAGGTATGCTTCCATAATGGTTTGCTTAGAGTAGTTGTTGTTCAGGTTCCAAGCACGGTATATCTCACGCAATTTGCGCAAATACCCGTCTGTTTTATCCCCGTCCTCACCTGTTACCACCCTATCCTCAGTTAGGTTACGCACCAACTGCTGGTCCAGTGTAGAAGCGCCAAAGGTATTGCTGTCAAATTTAAAAATCTCATTCAGCATAGCGTAGGCTGTACGCCCTAGGTTAAAGCCGTGATGGCTCTCAAAGTTACGGTCTTCAATTGCCATTACCGCATTTTTCATATCCTGCGGTATAGTGTCCAGCGGCGCCCAAATACGGTGGATTTGTGGGCTAATCAATTCCTGGTATTCAATCCAGTCGTTTTCTTCTTTTGCATTTTCGTTTGCGGGGTTTAGCGCGTAAATATAACTTGTTTGCGCAAGCTCCAAGTTGTCCAAATCAAGCAGGGTGTCATCCGATGCAGTTACCCCTACAAGATAGGTGCTGATACTGACAGCTGCCACACAGCCCGCAACAATAACCGCACAAAATACCACAAACAAGGCCTTAAACAAGTTTAAAAACACAAGGCCAACCACACTGCGTTTTTTTTCTTTTTTCTCTTTCTTCTTTTTCTTACCCTTACCGGCAGCAGCGTCAATCTCGCCGCTTGCGTCGGTTGCAGCGGCCGCCACCATGGTTTCACCATCTACGGCTTCGCCTTCTTCATAAGGCTGTTCGGGGTATTCCCCGTCCTCGTAGTAATAATCTTCCTGCGGGTAAGTGCCCTCATCATAATATTCGCCCTCTTGATAAGGCGCATATTCACCATCGTCCACAAGGGGTTCTTGCTCTTGTGTTTGTTCTTCCTGCTCCGCTGCCGCGTCTTCTATCACCAGCGGCGCTTGCTCTGCTTCAGCTTCGGGTGGGGCAACGGCCACCGCGGCGGGTTCTTCTGTTTGGGCAAGTGCCGCAGGTTCTGCTACCGGTTCTGATATTGGTTCCGCCATAGGCTCCTGCAAAATCTCTGCCTGCTGTACAGATTCTGCATGGGGCAGCTCTGCCGGTGTTTCTGTTTTATTCTGCTTTGGCGGAAATGCATCCTGCACAAGGGCTTTTGCTTTTCCAAATAATCCTTTTACGCCCGCTCCAAAAGCAACAGCGTATTTTTTAACGCTGCTTTCTCTGGCGGGTATTACGGGGGGTGCCTCTTCTGTATTTACCGGCTGTTCTGCTATTACCAATGCCGGTTGTTCTTCTACATTTGGCAGCACAGCTTCTGGCTGCACCGGCAGTTCATTTTCATTCACAGCCTCATCAGCCGCGGCTTCCACTTTTGCTTCAATTTCTTGCGCCAAAACAACCGGCTCATCTGCCGGTTGCACCGTTTCTTCCGCAACAGGTTCTGCCTTGGGGGCTTTTGCATCCGCTATTTCTGCTTTTGGTTCGTCCTTCTCATTTTCCGCCGGCTTTATATTATCTTCTTTTTGCGGGGTTGCTTCTGCCAAATCGGCCTCTGCTTTTTGTGGCGCTTCCGCTGCCTCTTCTTTTTTAAAGCTTACGGGCTGCACCACCGCAGCATCCTCTTTTATCTCTGCGCCCTGCTCCTGCAAAACAACAGTATCCACCTGAGCTTTTTGTTCCTCAGATGGTTTAACAGGTTCTTCCTTTTTTTTGTTTTTGCCGGAAGAAACCGATTTTTTTGGTGCCGGCCTTTTTACCGTGCCCTTTTTAGCGGCAGAAGCCTTGCCCGAAGCAGCCTTTTTCTTCTGTCCCGCATTCTTCTGTGTGGATTGCCCACTCTTTTCCTTGTTCTCTTCGGCCATTGGCTTCCTCCCACAAAAAAACCGCAGAAATATATTTTCTACTGATTTTTTATTACCTCTATAATTATTGGTTATTATAGCACAAAACTGGCAAAAAAATAATGACGAATGCACAACAACACCACAAATATGCTTGTTTGTCTACTTTTAATACGATGCAGGCTACCCCCCGCTTTCATTTCTTTGCGGCACTTTTAATTTTTTTTTTTAATATGATATACTGTTACCGAATTGTACCATCGCACTACACCTTACATCACTTTTTTATTGTAACGGAGGACATATGAACGCATTGCAATATCCTTTTGACGGTGCCGAAATACTGCAAAAAAAACGGGCATTAAAAAAAGAACTGCTTAAAAAAGACGGTTTGACCGATAAAAAAATAGCGATTGTCACCGGCAGCACCGTGGGCGATATTCGCAATATTTTAGAGCTTTTTTTATTAGACAGCGGTATACGCCCTCAGTTTTTTGAGGGCGGCTATGGCCTGTACTTTGAAGACGTTGTTTTTGACGACGGCCGTTTGGCAAATTTTGCACCCGATTTTTTGTACGTCCATACCTCTGTGCACAATATTCTTAACTGGCCCTCTCCGGCAGATAGCGATGAAACCGCCTCGGCAAAGCTGCAAGCAGAAACCCAGCGGTTAGATGCCCTGTGGGATGCTGCCGCACGCCTTGGCTGCCCCGTTATTGTAAACAATTTCGAGTATCCCTCTTACCGCACATTTGGCAACATGGATGCATGGGACAATCGCGGCCGGGTTGCTTTTGTACGGGCTTTAAACAACCACACAGCCGCACGCGCACGCAGCAGCAAAAACTTTTATATACACGATCTTTGCTACCTTGCTGCAAGCTTTGGCACCGACAATTGGTGCGACATTGCCACTTGGTACAACTACAAATACGCCTGCTCTGTATCTCATATTCCCGATTTGTGCCACAGCCTTGCCGGTATAATTAAAAGCCTGCTGGGCCGCACTAAAAAAGCCCTAACTTTAGACCTTGACAATACCCTGTGGGGCGGCGTAATTGGAGAGGTTGGCCCCGAGGGAATAGAGCTTGGCAGCGAAACCCCAACCGGGCTTGCTTACGCCGATTTTCAGCGGTATTTAAAGATGCTGGCCGAACGCGGCATCCTGCTTACCGTGGCCTCTAAAAACGAAACCGAACCGGCTCAAAGCGGCTTTTCGCGTGCAGACAGCCCCCTTGCCGTTAAAGACTTTCTTGGTTTTGAAGCCAACTGGGGCCCCAAGAGCCTTAGCATAGAAAAGATATCCACCGAGTTGAACATTTTGCCCGAAAGCTTTGTTTTTATGGACGATAACCCGGCCGAACGTGCAGAGGTTACCGGGCGCATCCCCACTGTTATTGCACCGCCCGTTGGCGCACCGGAGAACAGCATTGCCCTGCTTGACAAAGCCGGATATTTTGAGACTCTTTCCCTCTCTGCCGACGATGTGAAGCGCAATGATATGTACCGCGATAATGCAGAGCGTACAAAGCTGCAAGCCTCGGCAGGCGACTATACCTCTTATTTAAAAAGCCTTGAAATGACGGCTTATATTGGCCCCTTTGCCGATGACCAACTGGAGCGTGTAACCCAACTTATAAACAAAACCAACCAGTTTAACCTTACCACCCGCCGCTATACCCCCGCCGAGGTTACTGCCTGTGCGCAATCTGCCAGTTGCATTACCCTTGCCGGGCGTTTGCTGGATAGGTTTGGAGACAATGGCTTAACCAGCGCCATTATTGCCACCATTGCCGATGGTGTGGCCACTATAGACCTGTGGATTATGAGCTGCCGTGTGTTTAAACGCCAGTTTGAATATGCCATGTTTGACGAGCTTGTTTTGCAGGCCAAAAAGCAGGGCGTAACAAAGCTTGTGGGGCACTGGTACCCCACCGCCAAAAACTTGTTGGTAGAAGACTTTTATGCTACAATTGGCTTTGACCTTGTGCAGCAAAGCGATAACGAAAAACGTTTTGAACTGGACCTTATAAAAGATATTTTGGCCAGCCGCAACGAGGCAATTTTGGTAGAGAGGACGTAGTGCAGTGGATAGAGATAAGATTCTTTTAGAGGTTCAGGATATTTTTAGGGATAACTTTGACGATGATTCTATCGTTTTGACATCTGCAACCAACGCAAACGACATTGAGGATTGGGACAGCCTAGAGCAGATTAACCTGCTAACCGCCATCGAAAAGCTGTATGGCCTAAAGTTTAACCTAAACGATGTGCGCGGTCTTAAAGACGTAGGCGACCTTATCGACCTGATTGTGCGCCTGCGGAGCTAAGTATGAAGCATTATACGCTGGCTACTCTGGCAGTTGGCATAACCGAAAGTTTTGAAACACAGGTTACTGCCGAAATGATGCAAAAATTTTGCGATGTCACTGGCGATATTTCTCCTATACACATGGACGAAGCCTACGCACAGCAACATGGCTATGCGGGGCGGGTTGTTTACGGCATGCTAAGCGCAAGCTTGTTTTCTACCCTGGCAGGTGTTTACCTGCCGGGAGAAACTTGTTTATTACACAGCGTAGAAAGCAAGTTTGTAAAACCCGTGTATATTGGAGATGTGCTTACCGTAAGCGGCAAAGTGCAAGAAATACACGAAGCTTTTGAAGAAATTGTTATTCGCGGCACCATTGTTAACCAAAAGGGAGAAAAAGTGGTGCGCGGCATCATCAAGGCTGGTGTAAGGCCCGATGCCAAGGAGGCTTCTTTATGAAAAAAACATATCTAATCACAGGCGCTTCCAGCGATATTGGCATTTTACTTGCCCAGCGTCTTTTGGAACACGGGCACCCGGATGACGAATATATTTTGCAGGGCTTTGGCGATCTTTCGGGCCTTGCGGGCGTTGCACGCCAGTACCCAAAACAGGTGCATACCTTTGATGCCGACCTATCGGACCCTGCCGCACGCGATTTGTTTTTAGAGCAAGCCGCAAAAGAAGCAGGTGCCCCTACGCACATCATTCACCTGCCAGCCTTGCGTGTAATAAACACAAAATTTAAAAACTTTGACGAAGAACGTTTTATGTTGGATATGCAGGTGCAGGCTGTAACCGCTGCTGCCATTTGCCGCCGCTGCCTGCCCGCAATGGCAAAAAACAAATACGGCCGTGTGTTGTTTATGCTTACCAGTTACATTATTGGCGTGCCGCCCAAAAATACCGCAGCCTACATTATGGCAAAAGAAGCAATGCACGGGCTTGCCAAAAGCCTTGCGGCAGATTATGCCTCAAACGGCATTACGGTAAACTGCGTAGCCCCCTCTATGATGGAAACCAAGTTTTTGGCAGATACCCCCTCTTTAATTGTACAGGCCGCTGCCGAAGCAAACCCCATGGGGCGCAATGCCACCCCGGCAGATGTTGCGCCCGCTATGGAATTTTTGTTAAGTGACGCGGCTGGTTTTATCACCGGTGCTGTTTTACCAATTACAGGCGGGAGCGCTTACTAATATGTCCATTTCTCCCTATACTTTTCGGCTGGCAAACATGGCCGATAAAGACGCTATTGTTCAATTTATGAATACCCATTGGGAAACCCGCCATCCGCTGGTAAACAGACCGGAATATTTCGGTTATTATTATCAAGGAAACGGCGGGTTATTGCGTTTTGCGCTGGCAGAACAGGACGAAAAAATTGCCGCATTGGCCGGCTATATCCCCGCCAACCAAAACGAAACCGACCTTTGGGTTTCTCTTTGGGCCGCCGATAAAAAGGCAAAGGGCAGCGGGCTGGAACTGATGGCCGAAATCCCCTCCCTTACGGGCTGCCGCAGCCTTTCCTGTAACAATATCCGGCCCGAAACCCGCCCTTTTTACGAGTTTTTGGGCTTTGCCACGGGGCGCATGGGGCATTTTTACCGGTTGGCAGAGGGCAAGCCATATACGCTTGCAAAGCTTACTTCTATCAGCATCCCCCCTGTAACGGGCGATGTTGCCCTGCTGCCCATTGCGGATGCAGGCTCTTTGCTCCAATCGGGCTTTATCCCGCCATCAAGCGCAAATCCCCACAAAGATTTATGGTATTTGGCCCGGCGCTACTTTGCTTTTCCGCATCAGCAGTACAATGTATATGCGGCTTTGGCACCCGGCAGTACCATTCCCGGTGCGTTGCTGGTTACACGCACCATTCAATCCCAGGGTAGTGCTGTACTGCGCATTGTCGATTATGTGGGCCCTTCTGCTTGGCTGCCGCGTATGGGTAACGGTATTAACCAGCTTTTGCACCAAGCCAATGCCGAATATGCCGATTTTTACTGCGCAGGGCTGGATGCGGGGCTTCTTTCCAAAGCCGGATTTGTTGAGCGCACCGAAGATGACACAAACATATTGCCAAACTACCTTACCCCACCCCTGTTTGAAAATACCGATTACTATTATTTTACCAATCTGCCCCAAAATTTTACGATGTTTAAGGCCGATGGCGACCAGGACAGGCCCAACTTACCCGCTACTTAATACACTCAAAAATATAAAAATTAGTATTGTGGAGGTTTGTGATGAATATTGATACTACCTATCTGGCGGCCGACGCACGCTACGACAATATGCTGTATAAACGCTGTGGAAACAGTGGCCTAAAGCTGCCTGCCCTTTCGCTTGGTTTTTGGCACAATTTTGGCGATATTACCCCATTTAACACACAGCGTGCTATTTGCCGCACCGCTTTTGATGCCGGCATTACGCATTTTGACCTTGCTAACAACTATGGCCCTCCATATGGAGAAGCCGAACGCAACTTTGGCCAGATTTATAAACACGATTTTGTCCCCTACCGGGATGAGCTGATTATTTCCAGCAAGGCCGGATGGGATATGTGGCCCGGCCCTTATGGAGATTTGGGCAGCAAAAAATACTTGGTTGCCAGCATGGACCAAAGCCTTAAACGCATAGGTGTAGACTACTTTGATATTTTTTATCATCATCGGCCAGACCCCGAAACCCCACTGGAAGAAACACTTGGCACCTTAGATTTGTTTGTGCGGCAGGGCAAGGCTTTGTATGTTGGCATCTCCTCCTACACTGCACAGCAAACAAAAGAAGCCGTTGCTATCTTTAAAAGGCTGGGCACCCCTTTTGTTATCCACCAGCCACGTTATAATATGCTAGACCGCTGGGTAGAGGATGGCCTATTAGATGTGCTCTCTGAGGAAGGCGTTGGCTGCATTGCCTTTTCTCCCCTTGCGCAGGGCGTACTAACCGGAAAATATAAAGATGGCATCCCTGCCGACAGCCGCGCCGGGCACGACCCCCGCTATTTAAAAGAAAACGACATTACACAAGAAAAAATAGATAAAGCAAATAAGCTGGAAAAACTGGCAGCCGCACGCGGGCAAACACTGGTGCAAATGTCATTAAGCTGGCTATTGCAAAACCCTGTTGTTACCAGTGCTCTCATCGGCGTTTCGCGCCCGGCACAATTGCTCGAAAATGTAAAGGCACTGGATAACCTTGCCTTCACAGCTGAGGAACTAAGCCAGATAGACGCCATTTGCTTGGCATAATCTTTACAAAAATACGTTCTGTGTGGTAACAGGAGGTTTATATGGAGAATTCTGTCGATTCTTCTTTGCAAAAAAAGTCACCACTGTTTGGCAAAGAGTGGCGGATTGCTTTACTGATGACTGTTTTTGTCGTAGCTGGTTTTTATTTTATGTACGGCATTCGGTATGAGGTAAACGATGACGCAATTATAAGCAACATTGCCGCCGGTGCCTATGGTGCCGAAACCCACTGGCTGGTATATGTAAACGTGCTGCTTGGTTGGTTTTTAAAGCCCTTTTATTGGCTTATGCCGGGCTTAAACTGGTTTGTTGTATTACAGCTTGCTGGGGGAATAGCCTGCTTTGCAGCGCTTGGCCGCTGCTTGCTTTTACGTGCAGGCCTATTACGCGGCGGCGCTATTTACCTTGTTTTTATTCTGCTTGGTGGGTTCGAGTTTTTTACCAAGTTCCACTATGTAAAATACGCCAGCCTTTTTTTAGTAACCGGCATTGTGTTTTTGGCCCGCAATCTTGGCAAAATTAACGGGGCAGCCATTGCAGGCATGCTTTTGGCTGTGCTTGGCAGCATGCTGCGCTTTCAGCAGTTTTTTGCGGTTGGGGGGCTTTCTGCCATTCTGCTCATCTGGCTTTTTATAAAGTTAGATAAGCCCGCAAAAATACGTGCGGTCGCATCCGTTGCCGCTATGTGTGCCCTTGCCTTTTTGTTTTTTGGTGCCGATTCTCTTGCCTATCGACTCAACCCGGGATGGAACGCCTACCGTGAGTATAACCAAATCCGTACCGAAATCTCGGATTTTCGCATCTACTTTGCACAAAAGCCCGCCGACATTACCGGTTTAAACTATACCGCTACCGAGTTTGAAATGCTGCAAAGCTGGAACTATTACGACACCGATGTATTTCCGCTGGAAAAACTGGAAGATACCCTAAATGCCCTACCGCAAAACACCCTGCGCTCGGCAGTTCGTGCCACAGCCGAGGCCGGTTTTAAAATGCTTTATTATGCGCCTGTGCATATTTTGTTTAGCTCTACGGTGCTTGCCTGGCTCTTTTTATCCGGCAAAAAAAACTGGCCCGCAATGCTGGGTACCTTGGCTATGCTTGCAGCAATGGTATTTTTATTGTGTTGGCGGGGGCGTTACCTTAGCCGGGTAGATTATACACTTGTTCTTGCCGCTATTGTTTTTATCAGCTTTTTTATACGCCCGCCACAAGCCCTGCAAACAAAGGGCATGCTATTTGCCGCCTCTTTGCTTATCATCGGGCTAATCCCTTCTTTTATTGCTATGCAGGCCAATGCGCAGGACTACTGGTTAAGCCGCCTGCCCCGCGCCCAGCAAATAGAAGAAATGGACAACGAGCAAAATCTTTACCTATTAGATGTAAACCTTGTAGACGCCGCCAATGGATATGATGTTTGGCATACCCGCCCTGCCGGCTTTTTCTCAAACAAGGTATTTACCGGCAGTTGGTTAATGAACTCGCCCTTTCAAAACGATGCGCTTGCCAATTACCAAATCGAAAACCTGTATGCCGACTCTGTAAATAACTCCACCGTTTATTTTGCCGATTTTTACCACAGAGAACTTACAGAGGAATATTTGCAGGAACATTATAACCCCGATGCGCAGTTGTTGCTTGTTTCCGAACATGGTGATTACAATCTTTATGCGGCCGTAGCCGCTAGGTAAATAAAAAAAGAGCCCATTAAAGGGCTCTTTTTTATTTTACTTGCTTGCTTTTTGTACCGGAATATAAATTTCGCAAACCTGAGCCCTTCCCGAAAAAGTAGACAGCAAACTCAACAAGCAACGAGATAAAAATTACGGGCGAATTCGTTTGGAGAAATCCAGCCAATAGCAGAGTGCGGACGGAAAGAATTGTAATAGG